>CAZDFH010000011.1:21131-22697 GCA_964504915.1 uncultured Candidatus Peribacteria bacterium | reverse complement strand
AAGCAAATATACAGCAAATATCTATCAAAAAGATGTTGTACTAAAGTTAGAGAAAGTTCTAGGCAAAGGTTTAGTCAATCAAAAATGGCCCGAAGATTTACGTGCGAAACCAGAGTTATTAGAAATATTAAGTCTTTGACGATGGAAAAAATTCTATATAGATCTAAGTCCTATTACACACAAAGAAGAATATAGCGCCAAATATGCCAAAGATTTCTTGGTACCTTTATGAACACCGGTACTGGCTGCAAACGCTTGAATGATTGATCATATAGAAACGGGAAATAATGGATATGGTATGGACCTAGAAAAATATTGAAATTTACCATATAATCATATTCGTATAAAGCATTGATTTTGAGCTTATTCTGAATATGGACACAGCAATCCAGATGATATATATATTGGAATGAAAGTAGAAGCAGGGCAACCTATTGGCTATACTTGTGCAAGTGGAATGATGGATCTTCCGCACTTACATTTTAACAATTATAATGTAACAGATATGTGAGGATATTTGAAAGTAGAAAGTAAAGAAGTAATGTTCATATAGACTTCAAATACCAAAATAACACTGGAATACATAATAAATTTAGATAATATAAACCATGGCTAAACGATAAGCAATGGTTTTTATTTAATTAATTTTCTTATCATGAAAAAAATTGCCCTACTGACTTGATGAACTCAAGAAATAGAGATTTCTCTCAAGAGTGCAAAAAATGTAGAAGCCCATCTTACAAAGAAACATAAGGTCGATACGTTTTGTCTGCCAGAGGATATTTGTAAATTTGTGAGTCAGCAAGATAAATATGATCTTATTATCCCGATGGGACATGGAGAATATATAGAAGATGGAAAAATCTTTGGTTTATTGGAAATGATGAACAAACCATTTTTATTATCTTGATCTGAATGACATTGTATATCTATGAATAAATATCTAACCAATATGATCGCTCAAGATTTGTGATTTACAGTTCCTCAGACTTTTCTTGTCCAAGAGATAAGTGACATAAAAAAAGGCAAGATTAAAGGTAAATTATTTGTAAAGCCAAACCATTGAGGATCTTCATTGGACGCAGGCATATTCGATACCATCGAGAAAGCGACAAAGCTCATCCAGAAGATTTTAAAATATGATGACGTTATCATCCAAAAAGCTATCAAATGAAGAGAATTTACCGTTTCTGTTGTGGGTGATTATAATAAGAAAATAACACCCATTGCCATCACAGAAATAGTAACATCTAGAGCGTTTTTTGATTTTGATGCGAAATACAAACGAGCAGAGACTCAAGAAATCACTCCAGCCAAGATAGACAAAAAAATGCAGATAACACTAGAGAAGATGTCTATAGCAATCCACAAAAGATTAAAACTCAAGACTCTTTCCAGAATAGATTTTTTTTATAGCAAAGGAATATTTTACTTCATAGAAGTAAATACCATCCCAGGGATGACAGACAAAAGCTTCTTACCTCAAGCACTAGCATATCACGGGTATAAGTCATTAGGCGCATTCCTCGAAGAACAAATCAAAAATATGTAATTGGAACTTTCACT
>CAZDFH010000011.1:12623-21031 GCA_964504915.1 uncultured Candidatus Peribacteria bacterium | reverse complement strand
CATTAGGCGCATTCCTCGAAGAACAAATCAAAAATATGTAATTGGAACTTTCACTCTTCACTATACACTATACACTATTAATTAATAAGGTAGCCATATTTTTTTATGATACTCTTAATTTTGTCTGCTAGATCTTGATCAATGGTCTTAGCAAGCACATAAAGTCTATTGATACTCGTATGGTGCTTATTTTTTTTGAGTACATTCGCTCGGATAGAGATATCTAGAGATTTCCATTGTTTTCTTAATACTTTTTTGACCAATTCATTCACATATCCCTGTGAAACCATAGATGGGTTGTACAAACTCTCTAATATAGACAATTCGAGACAGGCCACAGGAAATAAAGTCTTCCCGATCAAGACTTTTTTTGTTAATTTCCAAAAGAAGGGGAAGAGCGTAGTCTTCTCTCTCGCATGAGAATAGGTCTTGAAGACTATTTGCTTATCTAGCATAATAACTTCTGTAGATTGCTTATATTGATTGACAATGAGGAGTTCTTCTGGCACATCAAAAGAGGAGAGACTGAGTTCCAACGCTTTTACCCCACCGATATACCAACGAGAAGTAAGGAAATCATTACAATGCTCTTTGACCAGCCTCCAATAAAAGAGATCCAAAATTTCTTCTGTACTATATTTTTCCTCTGCTCATTTCACGAAAAAAACATTCTTCTTCAGATTTTCTAGATATCACCTATTCTTGAGATAATAGACCACCTTGTACACTCTCTGCGTAGACAAGACATCGCCATACACATGTTTGACTACATCTTCAATTTTCTTGATGTCAATCAATTTTCATTTCCGTTTCATCAACTTTTTCACAAGGATGTCAGAAGCTTTGTTTTCCATTTACCAATAAGTATCGATAAAGTTAGTAAAATTAATCTAATGCTTTTTACCCAAAAATCAAGTCGATTTTTCCACAAAAATTTTGACGATATTTCGCTTGCATTCATCACACAGAAAAATATTATGCAACTCCACATGATTTTATCTAATATCTTATCATACATGAATCAACTGATACTCCTATCGCCAACTGACATTTCTTCCAAGACTATTTGTCTGTGAAATATCAAAGCTGCTTTTGTAGAGACACAGGAGAATACATTTGATGTAGTATTAGAAATCAATTCAAATAAATTTGTCATTGCTATGCAAAGTTTTGCAGACCAGATTTACCAATTTGAGATCATAGCCATCAAATGATTTATCGAGCTGAGCAACAAAATTATTCTTACACTAAAAAAATTAGTAGAACACCTACGATATAGAGCAGAATAATACCCCACACAAATAGCTGTAGAGACGCATTGCATGCGTCTATACGAAGCTAAATATAATTAGTGTGGGATTGAAAATTGAGGATTGAAAATTGAAAATCTATTCCTTAATTCTCCATCTTCCATTCTCCATATTTTAAAATTCAATAAATGAGAAATGAGTGAAGAACATAGTTTGTTAGTCCAAGAATATTCCAAGAATCCACTTCAGAATTTTGCATTAGCTACAT
This sequence comes from uncultured Candidatus Peribacteria bacterium, assembly GCA_964504915.1. Lineage (GTDB taxonomy): Bacteria > Patescibacteriota > Gracilibacteria > Absconditabacterales > Absconditicoccaceae > CAJBLF01. The sequence continues at coordinate 19,513 of CAZDFH010000011.1, read as the reverse complement.
ATACAGTCAAACAACACGAAGGTAATTTTATCTGTGGAGATGATATTACAGTATATCTCGTTATCAAAAATGATAAAATAGAGGAGTATAGCTTTGATGGGAATTGCTCGACCATTACAACAGCGGCAGCCAGCTTCCTATCAGAATTTATTATAGGAGAAAATATTCATGACGTTTTGACACGAACGCATCAGACGATGTTAGATAAATGATTTGAAGTATCACCCAGAAGAAAGAGGGCAGCAATTATTGCCATCATGGCAGCTAGAAATGCAATCCACAACTATCTCAAAGATGGTGAAGAAGATACGTTTGATGATCTCCTCGACGAGTAAAAAGAGTAAAAATGGTGAAATTGGTAAAAACGGACCGGTCTCATTTCACCCGTTTCACACACAATTCGTTCCACCCATAACTCATTTTGCCGATTCGAGACAGATATTGACAGGTTATTGACAATAATGATAGTAAAATGTCAAAAAGTCAACCTAAAGAGACAGCTTAATCTTGAAACACATAGACAATTAGTTACAAGTCAATCACGCAATGAAATAAAAAAATATTTTTTATATGAATGCACGAGGATGAAAGTTATCAAGCACTTTGTCATAACGATTGTCATCAATGCAGTGCTCCTATACGTCATTGCCAATCAGATACCAGAATTATGATTCAAAGTCACTTCAGTCTACAAAGACACATTGATTGTATTCTGAGCGTTAGGTTTCGCATTCCGGATTTTCAATTCACTCTTAAGAACGATCCTCAAAGCACTAACATTGCCTATCAAATATATTACATTAGGCATTTCGGGACTTATCATCAATCTTCTCCTGCTCTATATCTTTGAGCAATCACTCAATTACGCAGACATTGGCATCATCATTACCTTAGGGACGCTATCACAAACATTCATTCTTTCACTCATTGTTACCTTCGTTCATCTGTTAGTCAAAAAGCTCATATAATCCAAAAATAAAAAATTTTATTTAATAAATAAACTATATAAAAATGAAAAAAAGAACAGCCATTCTAATGCGAGCAGCTATCGTGATATTAATATTAGTCTTAATACCTTACATTCAAAATGCTGCAGACGGACCATCCAGCGGTAATGGCATAAACTTTTTTATGTGATATTACACAGCCAATACATTTCCCACAGCATATATTTATATCATCACTTTATGAATGCTACGAGGAGCCGTATTGACACTGTTCATTCAATCACTTTTAGATGACTTGAAGGAAACTGAACCGACTAAATTCGAGCTAAACAAATAAAAAAATAAACCTGAAGAGCATCACGAAAAGACTGCCCACAAATGCAGGATTACGCATTTTTGTATGAAGAGAAATTCACGTATACACTAAGCTAAGTAATTCCATTTTAATTATATAAATCTGAATTCAAGATGAGTAAAACGTACAACGTTACGAGAGAAGCTGCGGCCAAAACATTGAATATCTCTACAAGGACAGTAGACAGATATATCAAAAGTGGGAAACTTTCGTACAAGAAGATTGCCAATAAGGTCATTTTGGCAAAAGAGGAAATTATTTCCTTACAACAAGAATTCTCTACCCTTCGCCAAGAATTAAACAGTGAAATTGTCAGTCAAAGTGCCACGCCCACTAGCTCAAACAACACAAACACGAGTACTTTGAGTACCAAGTGAATTGAAGATGCTATTGATCAAAAAGTTGAGAAATTTTTCTTGATTTTTAAAGAGAAAGACAAAATGTTGGAAGAAAAAAACAAAGTGATTTTTGTTCTTCAACAAAGAGTTTCTGAATTAGAAACAAAGATCAAACACATGGTAGCTCTGCCTGATTACACAAGAGAGAAGCAAGAAGCCATTGTAGAAAAGCAAAAGTTAGAAGACAAAATTAGTCAGCTCAAATGAGCGATCAAAAATGAAAAAGTGAAAAATTTAGTATTTATAGGATTATCACTTATCTTCATCGCTGTGGCAGCATTCTTTGTCTTAAAAGGATAATTGCGATAAGAGTTAACAAATAGCAGTACACAAGGAGAAACATTTTCCAATTTCACCATTATCTGTTTTTATCAATTTGACTGTTATCCCGTTTTACCGTTATCCGTTATCACAAAAATATATGTGAAACAATTTCATCAAATTCTTCCCTATATGGCTCATACTGCGAATTGTTGAGCCATTTTTTAAAATCATGATGGCAAAATGCCACAATATATTCTAGCCCCTTTTCTTTGAGTGGGATATAAGTTTCAATATCGCCCTGTTTGAGAAGAAAGACATTATATTTGTAGAGTTCGTTGATATGAGATAGGAGAGAATTGTATTTAGCATTGAAAAGATCTTTAATCGTAAGAACTAACTTATTATAATGACTTCACTTAGTGAGCTTTTTTCTAATTTTGGGAAAATAAGCTCTAGCTTCCTTGTAATAATGGTTCAATTCATCTTGGCTTAAAAAGCCATAATCGACAATATTATCTCGATCTCAAATAAAATATGAATTAATACCAAACCTCGAAAGAAATTTTTTCCAAAGTTTGTAACTTCATTTCCCATTGATATTAATAATTTCATAATCAGTAATTTTCCCTTTCCACTGAGGAAGCGAATGAAGATATTGAAGATAAAAATCGAAGAAGTAGGCATCAGTTTCTCATTCGACCATGATGATATTATTCACAAAGAATATCTTGGACATGTTTTCAAACTTCAACAAATGGACCAAACTGGCCTCATCATCAGAGAGACTCACATCAGGGTTTTTGATCGTAGTCGCACCATCTACATTAGCAAATCTATAGACATTACTGATGTTACTTTCATTAATAAAGAGAGGAGAGTAGGTAGAGAGGATAAACTGGGTCCCAATATTTTCACTCACTTTCTCCATCATTCTAGACAAGCTTCTCTGCATTTGAGGATGGAAATGGATCTCTGGTTCATCGATGATAAGCAATCATCATTTGAGATCATATCCATAGATAGCCATTAGCATCACCATGAGCGATTGCTCTCCATCACTCAGATCTACGAAATGAAGGATATTCCCATATGCATCAGCGAAAGAGAAATCTATGCTTCCATCGTGATACGCAACCTGTAAGGTCTTAGCAAAATACTTCTGTATCGCACTAGACAGACTCAGATAGAATTCAGATTCATTAAGTTTAGCCTGCAACATCACAGGATCATCACAGTGTGGAGCCATTACTTTCCATAATTTCTTAGCACAGAGATAATACCCAGCATAAGATGAATATTGTCCATTATTTTTCTGAAATACCAATCATTCCCACGCATCAGGACGAAGTAAAGGAGAAATAGTCTCCATACTCCTTGTGAATCCCAACATACCAAACGTTGTATGCATATCTGGCCACTGAGTGTTCTGTTGCTGCATATTATGGATATCTATACAAATCTGTATCAGTTCTATATGCGTCAAATATTGCAGGACAAAGGCTTCTGCAGGGGAGAGTGTATCTTGAGCAAACTGGATCTGCTGATGATCGATATCAAATAAGCAATGAAATGTGATACTATGTGTTGGCAACACGATATCCTGATATGCTACTTGTGGAAAAACAAGGGCTAATGTACTATATCTAGCGATCAGAGCATTGATATCAGCTATATGCTCACAGAGAAAACGAAGATTTTCATCATCATGCCACGTCAATCCCAAACGAAGACGAACCTCCGATGGTTTATCTGGAGTCGTAAAATGCTTATATATCCTGTCCAACAATACAGGATCAACCGTAATCGCAGACTGCTGTTCACGTGGATCTGTACTTTCCAGTTTAGCTTGATCTACGAGGTAATCCTTCATAAATCCGACCTTGAAAACGCTTCAGATGATTTCAAGAAACTTACTCTTACCAGCTCCGTTTGGACCGATAAGCACATTTACATTATCTTTTTCTATATTATGAAAAGTGACTTCCTGAGCATGTTCTACGTCAGCAAGATAAGGGAAACTAAAGAGATTGGAAATCGTAATACCAGCTAATTGCATCTTATAGTATTATACTAAAGCTTCAAGCTCCAAGCTTCATGCTGCAAGCTAATATAATTATATCCAAAAGCCCATTTTAAGCAAATTTCTCTTCCCAAAAAATAATCTTGCAAATAAAGATAATTTCAGTAATAATGCATAGACAATTTTTACTTTTTATCCAAAAAAGATGGTAAACACAATAACATCAGACACTGGCGCTATTGATACTGCATTAACAGAATGAAGTGCAACAGCAAGAACTCTAGCAGTTCAAAAAATGGAATTAGCACTAGACGAAGGCAGAAAGCCACTTGAATTGTTAAACATTCTCCAAGAAATAAGAAAAGCACAAAAAGAACTTCCAAACTAAACATATACACACACATTCTCCAGAAAAGCTAGTCATAGACTGGCTTTTTTTAAAAAAGCGTATAGCAGAGGAGTGGAGATCTTACAAAATGAGAAATTAACTCCCCTGTTTTACCCCCTTTCAAGAGCATCTTTTGTAGTCAATACTCACTACTTGATACTCAATACTAAATACTAAAAAAACTGACGACATTCACGTAAAAATTCCTAATTTCGTATATACACAAATCACCGTAACAGCTTTCCAAAACTCTCATTTCTCATGATTTTAGCCGTTCAAATTCGTCATTTTTTACCCCTAGGTGGCACTTAGTCCAGCTCCGAGCAAAAATCAATCAAATTCATTCAAAATGGAGAGAAACTAGGTACTACCTACATTTTAAGAGGATTTTAGCTAAAAACAGAGGATTGAGCATAGCAAAAACAAGCAATATCAGAACAATCAATAATTTCAGGATATATCGCACAGAGTGATCACAAGAAAAAATCAGAAAAAGCGAAATATGAGCTTAAAAACCAAAAAGTACTCCTTCAAGCAAAATACCATCTACTTTGCACAAGATATATTGTGCCAGGTAGAATATGTGGCTTTTTGCCCCTATTTCTCTGCTTAGCCCATCTGATCACTTTTGATGATATAATGTGCACAATGTTATTTGTGTTATGTATTTTATACATTAAGATCAGAAATTTCATTTTTCAGAGGAGTTAGGATTTTTATTGTAAGAAAAGGGACTAAATTTTCCCAAGTCCCCTCCTCTGCCTTGTGAAGAAGTGGATTATGCTCCGAAAAGGGCTGTTTTAGGTGGATTAAACATTTACTTGTAAAATGCAGATTTTTAGTTAATTTTGCCGTAGACATATTTACTCCTAAAAAAATATATATGGCAGAATGATTAAAATTAAAACCTTCTAGTTATATAATTATATTTAATACTACTGCCCCCAATAGAATAAGTGAAATTCATAATAATTTCATAAAGAAAAATTTTCTAGCTTGGGGTAGAATATTTACAAATACACGAATTGTATACTGAGAGCTATCCTCTACTAGAATAAGAGAATTATTAATACCATATGTAAAATGATTGTGAGATTGATTTTTTGTTAGTAGAACTTCCTGAAGTGGGGGTTGGAAAAACATAAAATGTAGTAATGATTTTATTAAAAAATACTTATAGTATGTCTAATTCTAAGTATCAGTATGAAAGTGTAAAAGTAAAAACACATTCAAGACCAGCTATAGATTATTATCGCATAACAGATAATGAGATTGACTCATTATGTTCATTATGAAATGAAAGTAGTATATATCTTAATATATCTATATTCTTTTTTTCTATATGTTTATCGGAAATATTATCACTTATAACGAAAAATTATATAGTTAGTTGAAAAGGGATTATATTAGCAATAACAATAGCCACAGGTATCATATGAATAATATTACTTATCATAGCACTAGCAAAAAATACTAATACTAAAGCATTAATAAATAGGATTAAGAATATATCTACTTCTAAGAAAAAATGAAGTGAAGAGAAATAATCTACTTATCGAACTTCTCCACTAGCACATCAGCTTCCCGCACTGCTACTCTGCCACCTTCAGAGAATTTCATAGCCATTTTGATCGCATCCTCTCTTGTCTCTCGTTCGTCTAGCACGATTCTAGCGAATTGGACTTACCAACGCCTCTCCTTGCCTTAATCACTAGGACTGCGTTATGGTAGACCATTATATATGATCAAAATATAAACTAGGCAATATATATGAAATATTGGTTAATATGCAATAAATTATGGAGGTTGCTTGATTTTTATGCGTTTTTTTGTATAAACTCCACATTTAGTTATTCATATGCAAAAATGCAACTAGATTTGGACAAAATAAGAGATAAGGCAATTCAAGAATTTCGCAAACGTGAAAAGATATTTTGCCCAGCATTATGAAATCACGTCAGAATAACAAATGAATGATTTAATCATATAACATTTAAAGATAAAAAACAACATAGAAGAAGTAATCAAGAGATAGCTATGAGATTTTTATGCTTTTTAAGTGTAAAACAAATTTTAGAAAAGTCACAACTATATCAAGAATATAAAGCTTGTGATGAAAATATTGAAATCAAAAAAAATGGTAAGAATATAATAGAAAAAAGATTAGTCCAATATTATGGCTTTGTTGGTGTTGTAAAGAATAGCGAAGACCAACATAGAATTAGAGTTGTTGTGAAAAAAATATTTTGACGAGACCATATAGAATATGTATCAGTTATGCCAGCACGAAGTATGAAATGATATACAAATTTTACTTGACCAGAAACATAAATTCAATAAACGAAAAAGTTTGATACCAGATCAAACTTGTGTCCGAGTGTGTGGGACGAACCCTCAAACTTTTTCACACTCAGTATACTCAATAATCTTGATTTTGCAAGACTTTTTTGACTTTTTATACTTAGCTATTTTATTCTAGGTCACAATTATATTTTATGTCTAGTTTCCCCTTTTGACC
>CAZDFH010000011.1:0-12613 GCA_964504915.1 uncultured Candidatus Peribacteria bacterium | reverse complement strand
CTTTTTCATCACTTCCTCAAATTCTTCATCACTCGCGACTTCACCATCCAATACCTTCCGATATGGTAATCTGAGCATATTTTTACGAACTAATTTTTCTGCAAGCACGCGACCAGCACCAGTGGATTGCATAAAAAATGCCACTCCTCCTTCAAAAATTTCTTCGCAGGACTTGACACTACCATTTTCATTCGTACAATAGACACAAGTCTTGACTGACATATCATTATTTCAGAAATCTTCTGGCTTCGCCATTGGCATACCACAGGTAATACAATATTCCATAAACGGGGGATAAGAAAATAAAAGCTAGTTATTTTCTACACTTTTTGAAAAAGATTGCAAGCCACTCCTCTACTAATACCTCTTGAAAAACACCATACTAATGATACCATCAGGATGTCATTTTATTCTTTTACTCACATATCCATGATAGAAATAGGCGCTAAATTTAAAATAACGGAAAAAATCCCTACAACTGGGAGATACAAATGTGTCGTCTGCGGACTTGTCGTAGAGATAGAACAGAAATTTATAGATATGGGAAAGACATTCTTTGCTTGCCCTATATGCCATGCAGGTACTGAAGGATGACCTAAGGGACCAGAAGATGATGTACGAGAATTCCTAGGATAATAGATGAAAATTAGTCTTCTTGAGCCAATAGCTGTATTCACAGCGTCTTTTCTAATTCATGGATCATAATACTTGCATAGGATCCTGAAGGCAAAGTGAAATGAAGGAGAATGTCATCTCACTGCATATCAATATTCACTTTCTGAGGGAAGACCCACAGTGGCCTTCTGATGCCGAATATTTTGTATTGCATACACAATGCCAAGCTCTTTGCAGAGACAAGATTCTTATCTAGAAACGCTTGCTCTTTCATTCAAGCTGGCGTATCTTTGGGCGCCAAAAGAAGATTATATCATACGATTGGCCCTGTAATCATCATGGTATCTAGAGCAAAAGGAATAGTTTGCTGAAGATTTTTGGGATAACGGAAAAAAGATTGATCTTTCTTGGTATCGTCAAACACCTGTACTGAATCTGTATCTGCGTGATAGACTCCAAATCGATGGTTCTTATAATTTTTACTATCAGTGATTTCTACCACATCACCATCTAAGATCTCTAGTCATTTTTTTATCCTTGCATACAGATAATCATTAAACATTTTGCTCGCATAAGCTTGCACCTTGAAGAGGATTTCCTTCTTATCCCTTACCTTGCCCTTTCATTGAAGGATCTCGCTCCCCTGTTTGGGATTGGAAGCATTGATACCAAATCTCTGAGCTCAGAATAAATTAGGGAATCATTTCTTAAACAAGCTAAGGAGTTTCTGGCGAGAAAGTTCTTTTTCTTTGAGACTTAAATGCTTATTCGCTCTCAATCTGATATAAAAAGTATTTTGGATAGGCGTAGTCATGCCAATGGGCTCAGTATGCCAAGCAGTTTTGATGACTTTAGCGACTTCGGAGAGACTATCGAGGAAAACTCTTTCTCCTCACAGTTTCTTCAACGCGCTTTTGTAGATACATATCCATTGTTTGGTAATAGCTCTCTTATCTTTTAGTCCGGCGATACCGAGCGTAAGCCTAGAAATGTTGAAGGCACTACAAAGATGATTCACGACGTCCATAGTGTTCAGATTCCTTTTTTCAAAAAACACAAAAAACACATCTCCTCTACCGGACAGGAGAAAAGGCAGTTCTTCTTGGACAACGAAATCCTGTGATTTCTGTTTAAATGAAAATAACGTATCTTGCATAACCACGATGATAATAATAAAGCAACACTCTATAATAATGTATTCCTGCCCCAATCCTAGCCATAATTTCTGCCTGACAAAAATCTATTTCATTCTATCCGCATAAACATACATACAGAGAGATTTACTTCTTTTGATACCATGATCAAACTCATCCTCTGCTTATTAGTATTGGTATTTGCTCTAACTATGAGTATTTGCCTCATCCTCTTGATGCTCTCCCCTATCGTAAGTGGATTTAAGAGAGCTCCCTACGTGCCATCATTCAATTATCATCTCAAGCTCATGAAAGAAAAACTCAAACTTAGAAAGTGAGCCAAGCTCATCGATCTGTGATGCGGGGACGGGAAAGCACTCAGATTTTTTAGTAAAACTTTTGAGACCATAGGTGAAGGATATGAGATAAATCCATTCGTCTCAAGGTTTGGGAAGATACTCAATCGATTCACTTGATACAGAAATATTAAAATTATTAGATCCAATTTCAAGAAGGCCAAACTAGAAAAATACGATTACATCTATATGTACCTTTTCCCCAATCAACTAGCGTCTATAGAAGATCGAGTATTTGAGCACATCAGAAAAGATGCAATCATTATCTCCAATTCATTCAAATTTGTGAAACATGAACCATATGAAATCATATACAGAGAAGGGAAGAAGGAAGTCATTCGTCTCTATAGAAAATAATCTAGCGATCACCGACAAGGATATGTCTCGCCTCTTCATTGAGCGTAATAGATAAGCCATTATCCTGCAATGCTTCGTTAAACAACTTGATATGTCTAGATGATAATTTCTTTCCTTTGATCGCCATCGGCATCTTCCATACTATCGCCCTGAGGAAATAGAGCGCAATTTTCTCGTCAAGAAAACTCAAATCTATCTGATCTTGTAGACCAGCTTCGGCGATATAGGCAAGGAATCATTCCCTCAGCTGCTGTTTCTTGGGATAGAGAGAAGCCCAGGTCGGAAGTGAGCCAAGCTCGCAAATAGGATCATACATGACCGCACTTTCTAGATCGTAAATAGCAAGCACACGCATCGTATCTTTATCAAATCTCACATTATGATCAGGCAGGTCATTGTCGATAAGGTAACTTTTGGTATGAGCAAACAGGTCTTTAATCCTTGGACCAGCTAAATAACTTCTGAGTAGAGCGATAGATGGCTCATCGATCAGCTGAGATAATTGTAAAATCCCCAAATCGTATTCTAGATACGCAGTGAAATGATCGTAATGAGTTTTCTGATATCATTGCAAGACGCCATCTTTTTTAATAATTCTTCCCCATCACTGTACAGGGAGATGATATTGCATAGCAATAATTTTTCACACCTGACGACTCAGATCATCATATTGCTCTTGCGTTCATTGAAATTGCGTTAGATTCTCACCAGGCAAGACTTCCATGATCTGCCATTCAAATCAGGGTTTGCTACCATAATGCAAGATATCCACACTACCGATACCGATACTTTTGAATTGGTCAGCTATATCTTTCTCCAGTAACATATAGGATTCTGGCACATCCAATCACACAGTCTGCCTATACACATAGGTATGATCTGTAGTATCTACGAACGCAACGATATGCCCAGTCCCAAAACTTGTATTGCATCTTATATCAACGATATCATCAATCCCCATTGCCTCGTGGAATATCCCACGCATACCTTGTTCATCAAACTCCGTATATCTTGATTGCAAACGCAAAATGAGTTCCTTGCCTCTCTGTGCATTGTAATAATACACCTCATTAGGATCAAAAGAAAACTTTTCATCTCGAGCAAGCAAGTCTTGGTCTAGCGATTCCAACATTGTAATAGAGTCTGAATGTAAAAAATCACCTACAACATAAGAATATCTGATCTTTTTTCAACTCATTTCTTGTATTGACGTGCCGACACTTTCACGTTTCCCCTTGAAAATCTAGAGGAAATATTTAAAGTTCATTGTGAACCAATAAAAAAATGTATGGCGAAAAAAAAATCGACCGAGACGCTCGAAGAGCTGATCGGCAGGACCATCACGGTCCGGATGCAGATAGTAGGCGTGTACATAAGCATTCCCAAAGAGGGAATCGTCTGCAAAGACAAAGGAGGGTTTTACCTCCAATCGGGCAGGGAAAGAATCCCACTCGATGATTTGAATGTAAAAAAATAGGCTATCAAGTTAGATAGCCAAGTAATAACGGGGAATGATAAGCAAAACAGGCTTATCATTTTTTTTACATTAAAAAAAAAGTTACCCCTTAGATAAAGAGAGTAACCCGTCTCCGAAGGCGGGTCAGCCCTATCAAGGGTATAGAGCCAATAAAGATCTATCAGCTGTATATCCGTAATAAGTTTTTTGAAACACCACCTTCAGAGTAAGTTTGCTAGCATCTTGGATAAAACGCTATGCAGAGTACCTTGGAAACAAGGTAAGTAGTACTGTGCCCAACGGCTTAACTCATTTTTGACTAGTTATTTTTTTGTTTACGTCACCACGATAAGACTCTATAGAGAGAATACAAGAGTCTACATACAAAATCCGCTATACTTTCGTTGGCACAGGAAGAGAGAAATGATTACGAGTATATTGCGATTAGCAAAAAAAGAGTCACAGTATGATATAGCGACTCTTTTCTGGAAAAAGAAAGTATATGTAATGTTATTTTGCAGCAGCTTCTTCTGGAGTACCTTGCAAAGGAACACCAGCAGGCATAGTGCCAGCAGCAGCATCTGTAGGTGCATTAAAATCTACTACAGGAGCTACTTCAGCGCCAGTTTGCGCTTCAAATTGATTTGCTTTAGCAAAGCCAAATAATCATGCAACGATATTTGTAGGGAAAGAACGAAGCATAATGTTGTAGGTATTTACTGTATCATTAAAGTTTTTTCTTTCTACAGAGATTCTATTTTCTGTACCTTCCAATTGGGTCATCAAATCACGGAACGCTTGGATAGATTGTAGAGTTGGATAATTTTCCACAACGGCTAACAGTTTAGATAACGCTGAAGATACTTCTCCTTGTGTTGCTTGGAATTTTGCCATAGCAGCAGCATCATCGATATTTACATTCATCTGAGTCGCATGAGCTCTTGCTTCTACGACAGCCACCAAGACTCCACTTTCCTGTGCAGCAGCACCTTTGACAGTGTTAACCAAATTTGGGATTAAATCCAATCTCCTCTGATAGACATTTTCTACCTGTGATCGAGCTGTTTTGACTTTTTCACTTGTAGCGACCAAACCATTATATTTACTAGCTGTCCATCCAACGAAAATAAGAACAAGTACCACAATAATAATTCGTAATTTTTTCATGTTTGTATACTGGTAAAGAATAAAAACAGAGATATAATAGATATATGTAAGAACAATTCAATGTAAGTTGAAGATGGTTTATCCGTTATTTGGAATCCGTATATTCGGGATTTATTACTCATGCGAAAACTCTCCACCCCCACAGGACTGTGGAGTCAACCCTCAACAGCGAGTAACGCGAGCTTCAACAGCCGATAGGCTAATCCCCAGCTCCACCTCATCCACTAAATCAGCCTCCCCCACTAAATCATCCTCCTCATCAACCAAATCACCCTCATCAAAACATACCAAATCATCCTCTACCAAATCATGGGATGATACCTACCACGCCAAAGATAAGTCCAAAAAACAAGAACAGTAAGAAGGTACCGGCAAGATACATACCGACCAAGAACGCAAACACAAAAAAGATAGAAAGTCAGATACCTATCCGTTTTTTTAAGGGCTTCTTGAGTTTTTTAAATCATCATTTGATAAAACGTTTCAGGCCCATTCAGAGAAAGAATCCGAGAATAATAGCTATATACGCGGAAGAATTATCTGTCTTTTCTGGAGTGGTCGTAGTATATCACACAGGAATTTCACCTCAAATAATTTGTTTACTCCTCTCATAAAATATGTTGATAGCCCCAGCAAGATCGCCACTCTCTACCAGAGGGCGAATATCATTTTCTATCACTTGTGAAGCCATAAGATCAGGATAGACACCTTCCAATCCATATCAGACGATGATCCTAATTTTCTTCTCTTCGCTAGAAATCAGCAGAAGCAATCCATTATTCACATTTTTTTTGCCTATAGCATTATCAGTAAATATCTTCATTCCAATATCTATCAGTTCATTGCCATTTCTATTGGGAAACACCACAGCAACAATCTGGTTGGTACTGGCATCCTCATAGGCTTTCGCAACAGCATTTACCTCACTGAGTTGACTCGTCGTCAACGTATCGGAAAAATCTGTTACCCATTGCGTCAGCTTCGGTAAATTCATAGGATCGACTTGCGTCTGAGCAGAGACAAATCAGAATAAAGAAACAGATATCAGAAATAAATACATAATCTTTTTCATTCCCCATCTTTATAAGATAAATTTTTTATCAGATACCAGCATGAAAATTTTGTTATCTCATATCTCATGTCTCACATCTAATACGTTCCATCAGAATCTTTTCCCTTCAGATCACTAAATTTCTGGATTTCTTTATCGAAGTAAACTTCTGTTTCACCGACAGGACCATTTCTGTTTTTCCTGAGACAAATATCTGTAGATCATTTCTTATCCGTATCTGGATCATAGTAATCCTCCCTATGAAGCATCAATACCGCATCGGCATCTTGCTCAATAGCACCAGACTCTCTCAAATCAGAAAGCTGAGGTTTCTTGTCCACTCTTTTTTCTACTTCACGAGAAAGCTGTGATAATGCTACAATAGGCATCTCAAGTTCTCTTGCAAGTTCTTTGAGTCACCTAGAAATTTCTGAGATTTCTTGGACTCTATTCCCAGAGTATCCAGAGTTGGAACCGCTCATCAGCTGAAGGTAATCGATAATCACCATATCAAGAGAACCTTTTTCTATTTTGAGTCTTCTAATTTTGGATTTTAATTCAGGAATCGTAGTAGATCATTTATCATCGATGTAGACATTCGCTTCAGACAAGACTTCCATAGATTCACCCATGATAGAAAAGTCTTCAGTATCCAGTCTTCCTTTAGTAATTTTGTGCATAGGGATAGATGATTGCATAGACAAAATTCTATCTGCAATCTGCTCAGAGCTCATTTCCAGTGAAAACAGAGCGACACTTTTCTTCTGATCCACAGCAATGTTCCTCAGAATATTGAGCGCAAAAGCAGTCTTTCCCATACTCGGACGAGCAGCTAAGATGATAAGCTCCGCTGGCTTAAATCAACCTAACATCTCATCCAATCACTTATATCCAGAGAATACTTTTCTATTGTGGGCCTTCTCAGGGTGATCCACAATATCCATATACTCCTCTACTCTTTTATTCAAGATTTCGCCTATAGAATGGACTTTTTCAGCGACATTATCTTGAGTGAGATCAAAAATTCTTTTTTCGATAGTCTCCAAAATACCCATAGTATCTTTTTGTTCATAGACATCTCCAATAATTTTCTGAGACGTTTTGAGAATATTTCTGAGGACAGACTTTTCTTTTACAATCTTGACGTACTCTGCACATGAGGATGTACTCATGAGAAATCATGACAATTCATAGAGGTAATCATTGCCTCATACAGTATCTAGAAGATCAGATTTCCCAAGCTGATCAGCGACAGTAAGGACATCAATAGTCTTACGTGCAGTCCACAATGCTTTGATAGCCTGATAAATGAACGCATGTTCCCTCTGATAAAAATCTTCTGGGATCAGAGAAATACCATCGTAATAGTACAACAACTCATTATCCATCAGAGCACCACACAAGACACCTTTTTCAGCATCCAGATTATGTGGGGGTAACTTAATATCTTCTAGACTGACCATAAGAATATATTTTAGAAGTTAAAATCTCTAATCTGATTAATAATTTCTTTCCATGCAGTATATATTGGCTCTATTTGTTTGTGAATAGCTGGGAAAAATTGTGCGTCTCTGTAATCTCTCTCCATCTTTCACTCCAGAAATTTATATGATTCAGCAGGAGTTTTGTGAGGATAAGGCATTGTTATGATACTCATATATAGTAAAGGATCAGTGAAATGACTTACGGAATCAATACAGGCAATCATTTTAGCCTCCAAAGTTGCAGGTGAGACATCTTTATTCCTATGCGATCTCACTGCATGAGCTATCTGATCTATTATCTCACTTGCGACTCATTCCTTAGACAAAAATGCTCTTGTTATTCTTTCTCCAGTGATGGCATGGTCCTCCTCACCTATAGGATAATATCAAGCATCATGAAGCCAAATCGATGTAAAAACCACAAAGGGATTGAGCTCTGGATATTCACGAATCACATATTGTCACCATTTCTCAAGTTGTTGCAGATGCCCTGTAAGAGAATAAGGATCTTTGTCATACTGTTTGACCATATCATGAAATTTCTGACTTGCCTTGATAACAATTTCTTGCTCCTGTGGAGAAAGCCCATAGTCCTTGAGATATTCCATGTTCAACAAATAGCAAAAAAATAAAGGGGACATAATTGATAAACACTCACCACGTTCGTGATAAAATGATAAACGCTTCGCGATGAAATGGTAGTTTATCAATTTATCATTTGATCGCACGAAGTGCTTTTATCAATCCCAAAATAATATGCAAGAGAAAATGAAAGAAAAAGCAAGGTAAGAAGCCATTTTACTGACAATCTTTTAACATGATTTCTGACATTATATTAACGATTTATGTCCTATCCAAGTGATAAATCATAGTATCATATCTCTCATGGACGATATCATCTGTTGAGACTCAAAGACTAAGAAGAAAAGCCTCAAGCTGTGCTTCGACGGCAGCAATAGCCTCACTATCACCATCTATGGCCTTTCTGACATCGATAAAAGAACCCAATCCATCTACCTCATCTAGACAAATAGTCAGACCATTGTAACTCGCTTTCTGCCTTACTTTGGAGATCTCCACGACCTGATAATATCACATATATTTCAAAATTTCTGCTGCCTGCTCAGAGTCATCGATACCCACCTCTCTGTGGATACTATCGAGTTCATCTTCTCATTTTCTTTTGAGCGTCATAGAATATTTTCCATTGGAATTTCTAATCCTCAGACTCACTGTTCACTGTTTGATATCCATATATGCCATGTCATTGGAGAGATATATCCTATCATGCTGGAATAATTGCTGAGAAAAGAAAAATCACAGTAGGACAAGTTTATCCTTCAGCGCTTCAATATCCTGGACTCTAGCTTTGACTTCTACTTCTTTCATAGATAAGGATATAAGAATAAATTATACACGAGGAGGATAGAGATATCCATCCTGGAATATTTTATTATTTGCTTTCATTCGTAGATCAATACTTCCGACATCCCAGAAAGGATCTGTCTTAAATACATGGACTTCTTCAGATTGCATCAGAAGATTGAGCGTATCAGGAAGAAGATATTCATTTCTTGCCACATTGAGTGGTGTCTGTCTAATATAGGTGAAAATACTCTTAGGGAGAAGATATACTCAGTTACAAACTAAATTAGACGGAGCATCATCTACGTTTGGTTGTTCCACAATGCCCAGCATACGGTCACCATCTAATGTGACCACACCGTATTTAGAAACATCTTCACGAGGCACTTCATGGACACAAACAATTGGTTTTTTAATTTCCTCAAACTTTTTTATAAGATCAATAAACATCCGAGGCGGATAAATAGCATCACCAAAAATAGCAATAAAGTAATCATCTGATATCCATGGTTCTACTTGCAAAATAGCATGTGCCGTACCTAATTGTTGTAATTGCTTCACAAATGTAAAATGAGCCAATGATTTCGGATGATTAATCAACGCGAGCAAATCTTCTTTCCCTTTTTTCACCAAAACATCTTCAAGCTCTGGGTTTTTATCAAAATAATCTTCCAACGCCTTCTTTTGCTGAGAAGTAATCATAATAATATCTTGAATCCCAGCATTTACACATCATTCAACGGCATATTGAATCACTGGTTTATTTCCTACTGGCAACATTTCTTTGGGGATCGTTTTGGTAATAGGCAATGTTCTCGTACCAAATCATGCAACTACTAAGACCGCTTTCATAGATCATATTTACGAAGTAAAGAAATTACGAGAGAATTCGAATCCACGCTCGATAAGTGCGATATCCATATTTTCATTCACGCCATGGATATTGCAATCTTCATTAGACAATGGGATCAATAAATTTTCCGTGCCCAACATATCTGCGAATAAATTCACAATAGGCAAAGTTCATCATGAATATTGATAAAAAACATTTTTACCAAACAATTCTTTCAATATACGTTCAGCTTTTTTGATATATTTGCCTTGTAAAGAAACTTTGGCTGCTTCAGCTCTATCAGCCACCTGTACTTTGTACTCCACATAGTCAGGGATCGTAGTACTAAGCCACTGTTCAAATCCTTTGACGACATCTTCTATATGCTGATTTTTGACTAGTCTAAAATTGAGATGGATAGTCGCCGTAGCAGGGATTGCATTTTTAAAGCCATCTCCTACATGTCCACTATGGATTCAGGTCACTTGAATAGTTGGTCTCAGACCAATCTGAGTAAGATAATCATATTCTTTATCTACCAAAATAGTTTTGACACCAAGATCAAGTTTCACTTTTTCTAGATCTACTTTTATCTTTCTATGTTTCACCAAAACGTCAGCCGTTATTTCTTCTACATTGTAATAAAAATAAGGTATCGTAATACGATTTTTATCATCAAAGAGCTTGCTTAGAAGTGTAGATGCTTCATGGATTGCATTGGGGATAACTCCCCCATATGATCACGAATGAGCATCGGTAGCAGCAGTATTTAATGTTAATTTCACATTACATGATCATCTATATCCGACGTCGATACAAGGATAATCACCGATGATAGATGAGTCCGAGATGAGAGCAAAGTCAGCTTTGAGTTTGTCTTTGTAGTCGGTCAAGAAAGCCGTCAGTCAAGCAGATCCAATCTCTTCTTCTCATTCCAAGATCCAGATAATATTGTATGCCAATTTTTTCTGCTTTGCTAAATCAAAAATAGTTAACAGGTGGATAAGGAATTGTCATTTATCGTCAGCAACTCCTCTGCCATAAATTTTATCTTTGCCTAAATACAATGAGAATGGGTCATGTTTCCATCATTCATCTTTGTCGGCTGGTTGGACATCATAATGCCCATAGAGAAGACAGGTAGGAAGACTTGAATCTACCACATATGAGGCAAGAACGATAGGATTACCATAGTTAGCAATGACTTCAGCATCCCATGTGTGTTCATGGAAAAGCTTCTGCAAATAACTTGCAGTGAGATTCATTTCAGAAATATATTGCGTATCTGGAGAGATACTTTTGTAGGCAATCAAGTCTTTGAGAATATTATAATATTGAGCTAGCATCTTATGGTTAGTAAATGAGTAAACTTATAAACTAAGACTCTTTTTGTTTGAAGTTTCGTATTAGAAGTTTTTTATTTTAAAGTTTGTTCTAATTTCTAAGTTCTAAGCTCTAAGTTCTAAGCTCTAAGTTCTAACTATTCTTTTACCAAATCTTTCAGATGTTTCTTAGCAGCTTCGTTGGATGGTTCGTGTTCCAAGACTCTGAAATAATACTTCTGTGCATTCTCTAGATCTTCCACCTCTCTATAGAGATCTGCCAAAGTAAGCATATATCAAGCATTTGTAGGCCTTAATTTAACGACCTGTTCCAATTGATGTATGGCATCATGCTTTCTATCGGTATTATAATACAATTCCACCATACTCACATAATATTTAGGATTGGCTGGATTAATCGCGATGGCCTTTTCAATAAGCAATTCAGCTGTTTCAAAATCACCAGAGCTGAGATAGATTTCTCCAATCTGCCAAATCGCTTTATGATCCTTCGGATCCAATTCGACAATTTTTTTGAGGAGAGATAGAGCTTTTTTATGATTGCCTACACTGAAATAATAATCTGCCAAAAATCTATTGAGATCTTTATCATTAGGATCCAAAGCCAATCATTCAATCAACTTTTTCTCATATTCATCCAATTTCCCTTCTTTCCTCAGAACCAATGCTTCATAAATAATCTTCTCCAACATTTTTTTATTCTTGAGGAAAGACTCTTTATCTTGTATCATCTCATCTTGAAATTCTGGGACAGGAGCATCCATAGGAGCTTGAACGATATTTTGGATGATATCAATCTCTACTTCCTCTGTCACAATAATTTCCTGAGCGGCATCTGCGCGCTCCTGTAGAGTGGCGGCATCAGAAGCCAATTCATCATCTATTTGAGGAAACTTCGGAGTTTTTTTTCATCTAAAAAGAACTTCATTTTTAAACTTTTTCAAGACAGTAAAATGACTAATCTTATCTACAACTTTAAACACAACTTTTTTGGATCTCTGAGAGAGAAAGAAGACGAAGAAAAATATAGGAAACGCAATCAGTACGACCGTCAAAATAATCCATAACATAGCTCATAATTTTAGCATCTACTACTACAAACAGAAGATAAAAGATTACCTTTTGGTGTGCCTTGTTTCAGAACGGCCAGTCCTACGTGGAGTAGGAGCAGCTGGTCTCTCTTGCTGGCCTTCTTGTTTTTCTGTTTCAGATTTTGCTTTCGCTTCTTGTATTTGTGACAATGGGATCCTAAATGTCTCTCCATCATCAGTTCTTATGGTCACTTCAGTGTTCATAATATTGAATGAAAAAACTGTTCCACAGGTAGCTGTTCATTTCATACCCACATGAGATCATTTAGCAGGAAATTTTTTACCTTCCTCTAAATAGAGATCAAGTTCGTAGATGAGGCAGCATTTAAGTTTCCAACATCTTCATTTCAATTTTTCTATATC
>CAZDFH010000010.1:0-30779 GCA_964504915.1 uncultured Candidatus Peribacteria bacterium | reverse complement strand
TTTATCTCACTCAGCGTCGTCCTCGGCATCGTACTCGTTACTATGGGTATTATGAAACTTTTTCGTCAACCGATGATTATCTGATATATTATTGCTGGGACTGTGATAAGTATTTTCTTGCCATCATTACTCCATGGCAACAACGCCTTCCAATCATTTTCAAATATCGGAATCAGCTTCTTGCTCTTTATGGTAGGTATGGAGCTCAATCCAAGGATCATCAAAGATCTAGGAAGAAGTTCTTTTCTGGCGGGCTTTATTCAAGTACTCATTACATCCATTATATGATTTCTCATTGCACGATGATTAGGGTGCGATCACATGACAGCCATCTATTTATGAGTCGCATTTTCTTTTAGTAGCACCATCGTGGTATTGAAGTTACTATCTGATAAAGAAGAGACAGAAAGTACGTTTGGTAGACTTTCTATCTGAGTACTGATCATCCAAGATATTATCGTCATGCTGATCTTTTTAGCCATCGCCAGTTACAGTAGTTTCACCTGAGGAAATGCACTGGGAGTAATTGGGTTACTCATAGCCAAGATTGTGTGACTGGGCATCTGCATCTATCTCATCAGTAAATACGTTATTCCCAAGATCACTCCAAAGATAGCTGAATCGCAAGAATTTCTCTTTCTCTTCGCCATAGGCCGATGTATGATTATGGGAGCAATATTCCACTATTTCGGACTAGGCATAGAATTTGGCACATTGATCGCAGGTATCGCATTATCCAACTCCAATTTCAAATATGAGATTACCAGTAAAGTAAAATCACTGAGAGATTTTTTCATCGTCATGTATTTTGTCTTACTCGGTTCACAAGTAAATTTTGCCGGCACCGCAAGACTGATTCCTATGATTATTATATTCACACTATTTGTCCTCATTATCAAACCACTCATCACTATGATTATCTTTGGCCTGATGGGACACACCAAAAAAAATAACTTCTTGGCTGGTTCCTCTCTGGGACAGATGAGCGAATTCTCGTTTCTCCTTATAGGGATGGGCATCTCGCTATGACATATTCATGATCAGACATTGATTTCTACGATCACTATTGTCGGATTGATTAGCATCGCTGCATCGAGTTATTTCATCCTCTATGGAGACAAGATCTACCACATGATCAAACCAGTATTGAAATATATCCCAGGAAATCGAAATGAAGAATACCAAAAAATCAATGAACAAGCATATGAGGTAATGATTATCGGATACGGAAAATTTGGTAGTAACTTATACGATACCTTAGCAGCAAAACACAAACGCATTCTCGTGATCGACGAGCGTCCAGCCATCATCAAGCATCTCAAGAGCAAAGAGATTCCATGTATCTATGGAGATGCAGGAGATATAGAATTTCTCAAAGAGCTGAATATCAAGTGAACCAAGATGATCATTAGCACCATCAAAAAATTTGAAGATAATATGGTCTTACTAAAAACGATCAAGAACACAGCACCTCATATTATTGTCATCGTCATCTCCAACCATGTCCAAGAGTCCATCAAGCTCTACGAAGAAGGAGCTGATGATGTCATTATGCCACATTACATCTGAGCATATCATACATCATTGATGTTGGAAGAATATGGTTTTGATATCAAAAAATTTACAGAAAATAGAAAATCTCAAGTCCATGAATTAAAAAACAGACATCAAGATTTGATGATCGAAGCACTGCAAGGGAAAATGAACTAAACATAATGTTCAAATTTACGAATTATTCCAAATTACCGAAACAATTTCAAAATTTAAAAATTTTAAAATTCGTACATTGTTTTGGATATTTGTGAATTTGAAAAGTATTTGTAAATTCTAATTCATTCCAGGCATTCCACCACCTCACATCATATTCGCCATATCTGAAGGGTCGAAACCAAGGACCTCTTTAGTCTTTTCTGCGACCACTTCTTGTGCTTTGGTCTGAGCTTTTTGGAAACATGAGGTAATGATTTTCTCCAACTCTGTCCTTTTGGCAGGGGAGAGCAGACTCTCATCATTGATATGGAGATCTCTAAGTTTCATTTCTCCGCTTATATCGACAACAACGGCATCCTGCTCTACACCATCATCTCCAGTAAATTTTCCTTCTTTACCTCTAATGACCAAATTTTTCAATGCTTTTTGCAAGGTCTTGTACTTATCGTACAATTTTTTCATCTCTCCAACTTTTCCAAACATTTTAATATAATAACAATCTAAAAATTCTAAATAAGAGAGTATAGATATAATTATAAATTTCAATTGATTATCATAAATAGAATAGTCACAAATAGTCACAACTGGTTACAAATAGTTACAATTTGTAGCAATTTGTAACAACCTTGAAACGGTTTGTAACAATATGAACTACTTCTCTATTAGTGAATAACTCAAAATAAATTTCGCTATATCTCAGAAGATCTTTCCTGCAGTAAATCATCACCAGATATTTGACCTTGGGCGACGTACCTGGATGACCACAATATATTTAGGATCATCTTTGGTAATTAATCCGATAAACGAACCATTCGTCCATCAGATACCCTGCATATATTTTCCTTTATAGGAGATCTGGGATGTTCAACTTTTTCCACCAAGATTATATCATTCTACTTTGGCATATTTCAGCTCAGCATTTTGATCTATGACATCAAAAAGAGCCGTCTTCAAAGCTTCGCTTGTCTCTGGAGAGAAAATTTGTTCCAATACTTTTTTCGTATTTTCATGATAAGTTTGTGTCTTGGTATCAAAGACTCATTTTACAATAGTTGGCTGGACATAATATCATCCATTGACCAGAGCACCATATCAGACAGCCAACTGCAGAGGAGTGACCAGCAATCCTTGTCCAAACGTATTATTAAAAAATCTGGCATCCGACACGGACGTCACTCCTTCGACGAACCCAGCATCTTCGTTAGCAAGTTCTATCCCCGTTTGTTTTCAGAAATGTAATTTATCCACGTAATTATAAAAACTTTCTTTCCCCAGCCTCTGTGCAATCCTAACCATTCCCACATTACAGGAGAACACAAATGCATGTAAAAAGTTCCAATCTCCACCACAAAATTTAGGATCTGCGTTTTTGATCCAGAATTGTCCTACCTGCACTTTATTGGGATCTGTATATGGGTCATAAAATCTAATTTCATCAGTATCAAGTCCAATAGCTACTGTAAAGGCCTTAAAAACACTTCCTGGTTCATATGCTCTAGAGATATTATTATCGATAAGCGCCTGAGAACCATAGATATTCCTAGCAATATATTTAGGAATAGTCACATCCCATCTTTCACTCGTTGTAGCAGGTCTATATGCTCATCACGTAAAGATAAATACAGGCACCTCTACATAACTAATATCATCCACCATAGCACCATGGTCAGGACCCAAAGGTTGAAGCTGGAATGCATCATTATAATTATTCGGATTGTAAGAAGGATAATTGGCAGATGCTATAATGTGTCAGCTCATAGGATCATACACCAAGACACTAATCGAATCTGCCTTGAGAGAATCATAATATGGTTTGATAATTGTCTCAATTTCTTTTTGGATACCGACATCAATCGTGAGATACACATCATTTCCATCCTGCGCATCAGCAATATCAAACTCATTTGCTCCTACAGGACCAACCCACGCAGAAGTACGTCCCACGATCTTACCATCCTTGCCACGCAGAATAGAATCAAAATATTGTTCGAGCCCATAAGAGGCAACTCCATTTTTATCCACGAATCATAAGACATTAGAAAGAAAAGATCCATATTGATAATATCTTCTTCTTGTCTCTTCCAATCCAAGACCATGGAGCAACGGAATCTTGTCGTTCGACTGAGTTCTATAATATTTCAACTCAAGGTCCTTTACCATTTGAGCAATGAGAGGATTTACATCAGAGGCCAATTTGACATATCTATTTTCCTGCGGGACAAAAAGATTATCAATATTAGCGATACTGCTCATATACCCATATTTATCCAAAAGTTTCTTGAGTGACAGACTCTCTCTCGCCACATTACCTATTTTGGTAGGGACCACATAGACGTAATTTTTGGACTGAATATCTATATAAGGTAGATTAAGTTTTTCTAACTCAGCGAGAAAATCAGTATTTGCGAAGAAGCCGAGATAATTCTTTGGTTTGATCCCGACATAAATATTTCTATTTAATTCATCTTTGATTAAGCCATAGGCAATACCCGTAGTAAATCCAGAGAGAATATTTTGCACTTGGATATTGTATCCAGTCCGATCAAAAGTAAAATAGCCAGAAGAAATAATACCACTACCATAATAGAAGAATTCAGGAGCAACAGGCAGAAGTTGTTTTTGGGTGAACAATTCCACATGTTTGATACAGTCTAATGGCATGACTTCTTCCATACCATAAATACCACACAGATGTTGATACAGGACGGGAGTAAGCGCATCAATCACTCTTTCTTTGTCTCGCACAAACTTGGGATCTATATATATGTTATAGAGAGAGATATTATCAGTCAATTGAATATGTTTAGATGCTTTATCATCAGCATAGATGTTCCCTCTCTTTGCCTGTAAGGATGTTTCACTAACTTGTTGCTGATTAAGTTGTTGATCGTAGTAGGTATGATTAATAATCTGTAGGAAAAAGAGTCTAACCACAAGAATAAAAAATAGCAAAGAAAAAAATGCAAGGAGATAAAGCTCCCTACTCAGTTTAATATGTTTGAAAAAACGCGAACTTTGCAACAGATGTTGCAATTTCTCATCAAAACTCTGGTGACGAGAATGTCTGAGCATCACAAAACAAAAAATAAAAATACTTCCTTATAGAGCACGTAGCAGACTTGTATACATTCACACCTTTTTTTCAAATTGAAATTACAAGCGAAAAAAAACAAAAATATAGCATACACAAAAAACAAGCACTCTCTTTTTTTACAAAAAAAAATTGCGAAATATCACTCGTAGGGCACAAAGAAATCAATGCTGATTATAAATAGTTTTTTGGTTTTGTTAAGGGGGTTGTGAGAAATAGAGCTCAAGAAGCTAGCTATCTACACAGCAAGAAACTACAAAATAAATTTGAAATGAGAGAATAAATTATTAGTATGGGTGTGTTCGTGATCCAATGTAGAGATGTACAAATCGTCTTGATTTGGTCTATCATAAATCTATTATGATTACAACTTTTAACTTTTTAAGAGCAAAACATGAGAAAATTACCAGCAAAAATTTTATCTTTCTTTGTCCTGGGAATTATAGGCTGCATGACACTCTTCACGTATGCGCAGAACACTCCATCAGGATTTGGAGACGTAACATCTACTACTAATGTAGGAGTAGCAGGAGCAGGAGTAAATCAAGGAGGAAAATTGATTGACGTAGTAAGAAGTTTTGTAAACTGGCTTTTGGGTATCTTGGCATTGATTGCTCTTATCATTCTTATCTGGGGAGGTTTCCAAATGATCACTGCAGCAGGAGATGAGACAAAATACAAGAAAGGATTCAAGATTTTACAACAAGCTGCTATTGGATTGGTGTTCATAGGAGTTTCATGGCTAGTAGTCAGTGTAATATTCTGGTTATTGGGAGTTATCTGAGTATCATAATACCCCTACATATAGAGAGAGAGGTGCTTCTTCAGAAGTGCCTTTTTCTTTTATAGAAAAAGAGGCAATTATGAGCAAATAGATTTGAAAACATGGAGCAAATTCCTATAAGTTAAACTGACAGTGAACAACCAATAACTAACAGCGTTGGTTCTTGTGTATGTAAAAAACTCCTTCACTGTGGACTGTTAACTATTAACTGTTATCTACTATCTGTTAGCTACGAGGATTTTTAGTAGAAAATACGAGCCATGCATTTACATGAATTTGAACTTCGCTATCGCGCATACAAATGACTCAACTTCAAATTTAATCTGTGACGAGATACAGAGACCATTTTGGAGTTGACTAAAATATCAAATAAATGACTTCTCAAAAAACCCGTACAAGAAATAAATCCACAAGAATTACATGAGATCACAATGGAGACATATACCACACACAAAATAGATATGCTGGAGAAAGAATGAGCGAAAGAAATCTGATTTGGGAATATACAAACATACATCGATCGTTTAGAATATGAACTCAAAGTCATCAAAGAAATGTGATTCAACTCGTACTTTCTAATCGTAGCAGACTTTATTCGTCGAGCTAAAAAAAATACTATCGTCGTCGGGCCTGGTAGATGATCTGGTGCGTGATCCCTCTTGGCTCGGTTGATAAGAATTACGGATATAGATCCTTTACAATTTGGCTTACTATTTGAAAGGTTTCTCAACCCTTCACGTATTTCAATGCCTGATTTTGATATAGATTTCGAAGATGTGCAGAGAGAAAAGGTCATTGAATATGTGACACAAAAATACGGCCAAGAACAAGTCAGTGGAATCGGTACCTACATGCAAATGGCAAGCAAGGCAGCATTCAAGGATGTGGCTAGAGTATTGTGAATTCCTTTTGACAAGTCCAACTTAATTTCCAGTCTCATACCAGATAGGACAACGATTATGGAGGCCATACAAAGCGAAGACTGTCCAGAAGAGCTCAAAGCACTATACAATGGCGACGAAAAAATAAAAAATGCCGTAGAGTTTTCTCACAAATTAGAGGGAAATATGAGACAACTCGGTGTACATGCCTGCGGAATTATTATCGCTCCAAATCCCGTATCCAAATTTTCTCCTACACAATATGTCAAAGAATGAGAAAGTACGGTAATTAGTCAGTACGATGGTCCAGCACTAGAAACTATCTGACTTCTTAAGATGGACTTCCTCGGACTTAGAAATCTTTCCATCATCAAGAATTGCATCAAAATATTGGAAAAAAAGCATCAATATGAAGGGACTGAATTACCAGACATGTTTCAGAAGTTTTTTGAGAATACTTCATTTCAGCCACCGTTGGAAGATCATTACACATTTCAGAGAGTATTTCAGTCTGGTGACACTACAGGTATCTTCCAGTTTGAGTCGAGTGGGATGAGAAGATTTTTGGTACAATTAAAACCAGATAGTATCAATGATCTCGTAGCAATGAACGCACTCTATCGCCCAGGACCAATGGAATTTATACCCAATTATATTGCGAGAAAAAACAAAGAAGAAGCAGTAGAATATATGAGTGCAGAGCTTAGAAAAATGCTCGTAGCAAAATATGGAGAAGAAGAAACGGATAAAGAAAATATTAAGCTTGTAGAGGATCTTTCTCCTATTATGAATCTGACATATGGTATTGCTGTCTACCAAGAACAGCTTATGTTCCTCGTGCAAGCCATGGCAGGATTTTCACTTGCAGAAGCCGATCTGCTCAGAAGATGAGTCGGAAAGAAGAAAAAAGACATCATCGAGAAGCTCAAGAAAGAATTTACCCAAAGATGTAAAGAATATAGAGAATATAAGAAAGAGACAGCTGTATATATTTATGAGAAGATGATAGAGCCTGCAGCTTCTTACTCATTCAATAAATCACACTCGGTATGTTATGCTATGATAGCATATCAGACAGCATATCTCAAAGCATATTATCCTGTAGAATTTTACGCATCGCTCATTAGGTCAGTAGAGGAAGATACCGATGAGTTGAGCAACTATATCTATGAAGCACAGAACCAAGGTATTCAAGTCCTTCCACCAAACATCAATCAGTCCTTCAATCATGTAGCCGCCATCCAAAATGATATCAGACTATGATTTTTTTGTATGAAAGGTCTCGGACGAGAAATAGGTGAGAGCATCCAAGAAGAAAGAAAGCAAAAGGGTGAATACAAAGATTTGGAAGACTTTGTGAAGAGATGTGCTCCTGTAATCAACAAAAAATCTCTCGAATGATTGATCAAATCATGAGCACTCGACGAATTTGGAGAACGTGGTACATTATTACACAACGAGGAAACAATTCTCGAACGATCCAAAAAATCCAAAGAAATGTGAGGATGATTATTTGGCAATATAGAAATGACAAATAAGATAACGCTCAAACCTACACAGCCGATAAGTACCATGGAAAGGTTGATGATGGAACAAGAAGTATTCAAATCATTCGTATCATGACATCCACTTGACGGATTATATCTATACTTGAAAAAATATAATTTTATCTCTCAATTCAAAGAAAAAGAGAGTTTCGGAAATTTCATTATTGTAGGCTACATTAAGAATATACAGAGAGCCAGGAAAAAATGATTTTTTATACTTGTTGAAGACATTTCAGGGCAGATAGAATTTTTTGTCAAAGAAACTTTGGATTTCAAAAAATTCGACATTATCATGATATCATGATTTAAGGGGAAATCTGTAAGTATAGAAAAAATTGTGAGGACTACCATCCCTCAGCTTCAGCAACAAGCAGGCAGTAAACGAGACCCCACAATGACAGTCGTAAGAGCAAAATGACTCAGAAGAAAAAATGGTCCACAAGAACAAAAAGAGGAAGTAAGTATAGAAGATGACATTCCCGTAATGCCAGTAGAGAAACAGGCAAACAATGAATTCCAATTACCAGACGATACGAGCAAGTTAAATATATTGGTTACTATCGTTGCACAAAATCCTTGAGATATCCCAGTAAAAATAGGGAATAAGCATTTCCAGATGAGCCAACATGGCCTAGATAAGATTGCTGATTTATTCACTTAATGACATCATGTACCCAGACGCCAACAAAGCAAAAAAGTTATTTGACCAAAGTAAAACTATAGCACTTTTTGGGCACATTCACGCTGATGGTGACTGTATCGGATCACTCTTAGGATTAGGGAAGTTATTGGAAAAACAAGGGAAAAAAATATCTTATTTCGCACCAACAGAGCCAAGTGCACTCTTTAGTTTTCTTCCTAAGACCAAAAAAATAAAAACTATATTTGACTACAAAAAATATGATATGCTCGTATTTGTAGACTTCACAGGATATGATCGCATCAAAACATTTACCGAGAAGAATCCTACATATTTTGATCAGCATCCACTAGTAATTATCGATCATCATCCTGAAAGAGCAACTAAACATGCACTACTGATCAAAGATACTACTGCCATGAGTTGTGCAGAAATTATAGTAGAGCAAGCAGAGATACGACGAAAAAAATATCTAGATGCAGAAATAGCTACCTACTTATACCTAGGAATATCTACCGATTCAGGCAATTTTATGTACGATAACGATCACAAAAGAATATTTAATAATGCATTGAAGTTAGTCGTATTATGAGCAGATAAGAAGCTCATCGTAGACAATATTTTCCGCAAAAAATCAATTGAGCAAATGAAGTTTATCTGACTACTTCTAGAGAGAATACGTATTCAAGGGGACGTGTTGTATAGTTACTATACTGAGAATGATATCAAAAGATACCATTTAGATTCAGAAGAAGCTGGATATGGATTGACCGTAATCCAGAATATAGATGGGCCAAAAGTAGTCGTCCTATTCAAACAAATCGGCAACACATGTAGATGATCACTCAGATCCAAGTGATATGCCAAGAATAAGAAAGGAATCGATTGTAACGATATTGCAAAACAGATGAATGGATGATGACACAGAAATGCAGCATGATTTGAAGTACCGGCAAAGACAAACAGCACGAAACAGATGGTAGACATAGTAGCATTTATCAACAAAAATATACAACAACAAAAGTAATGTTTTATCCTTATCTTTTGGCTCATGGCAATGAAAAAGACGCGATCCATACTACGTCTTCTGAGACCAGTAATTCATTGAGTACTGATTGTTGTCGTATTTTTTGGGATATATAAGCTCCGTACCATCACTGATCTTATCCCCGGGATCCAACTGGAGATACCACCCATCAATTACAATGAAACCATAGCTTATGCAATCATTGTCGCTATGGCATTTATCGGCATAGGAATTATTAAAAAATTATATGAATTGCACAAGCCGATCCAGAACTACTTTCAGACCTTCACTAAAGTACGGATATACCGGGTCATTACTGCGACATTTATCGCATATTTTGGACAATGATTCGTCTTCTATTTTGGGATCTCGAGATTTATCATCATCGTATGAACCTTTGTAAGCTTCTTTGGCCTATTCTTCTTTGATCAGATATGGAACTATTTGGAAGCAAAAAAACATAGAGACGGAGAAAGCAAAATACTCATCATAGGAAGTGATACCCTCGAAAGCTACAAGGCCATAGAAAAAATCAGAGATGGCTTTTCATATAAGACAGAATATATCAGTGTAGGAGACATTAATGATACTGATCTCAAGGAATATTTTATCGTGGTCGCCGTAGGAAGTTTTGAGAAAAAATTATTGCAAAGCATTTTTGAGAAAATTAGATTTTCCGAAACAAGGTTTTATCATATTAGCGAAGGGTTCTTTCTAGAAGATGTCGTGTATGCTCCAGAAAATATCGACAACATCATTGCACTAGAGTACAAACATTCCAAACTTGATGGTCGATCTATTATCTTCAAAAGACTCTGCGATATTGTTGGATCAGCGATACTTATCATTGGTACATCACCGATACTATTACTCATAGCTATAGCTGTCAGAATCGATTCCAAAGGACCAGCCATTTACAAATCAAAAAGAGTAGGAAAACAGGGGAGACTCTTCACCTTCTTCAAATTTCGTAGTATGTATACCCATCTTAGTGTGGGATACGGAGGCAAGAAAGCAGAGGAGTTGTATGCCAAACTGATAAATTCAGATGCCAATATCAGACAGTGAGTCTTACCCAAAATCAAAGATGATCCAAGAGTCACAAGGGTAGGAAGATTTATCAGAAAGACATCACTAGATGAATTGCCACAATTATTTTGCATCCTTCGATGAACGATGTCACTTGTCGGTCCCAGACCGCATTTACCCAATGAAGTAAAGAATTACGAAACACGACAAAAAAGACTCTTTAGTATAAAACCAGGTATCACGGGGTATTCACAAATATTTGGGAGGACAAATTTAGACTTTGAAGAAGAAGCAAAACTGGACTTATACTACATACAGAATCGAACCCTCTTCTTGGATGTATACATCGTCTTTGCTACCTTTGGCGTCGTATTCAAAGGGAAATAGATCGTAGATCGTAGAGCTTAGACTTCAGGATTTTGAAACAAAAAGAAAAGGTTCTCCGGGAAATCCCAAAGAAACCTTAACATAGTGACCCTTAAGGGGCTCGAACCCATGACCTAAGCATTAAGAGTGCCTCGCTCTAGCCAACTGAGCTAAAGGGTCGTTAGCGAGCATACATATCTAGGAATCAAAAACAAGACATTTTACCAAAAAGATATATAACATGTCATTAAGCGAAGAAACCAAAACAATTCAAACGTTCATAAAAGCTCATCCTCAAATTAGCAAGATAGACAAGAAAGAGTTGTCAGATTTTTATATTCAGTTGATAGATTGTTTAGTAGATCACAATCATGCATATTATATAGATACCAAGCCACTAATCTCCGACAAAGAATATGATGATCTTTTTGCTTATCTAAAGAAAATAGAAGAAGCTCATCCAGAGCTTATCAGTTCAAGTAGCCCAACCCAAGGGTTAATTGGACAGGTCAGTGAATGATTTTCTAAGAAGGAACATGAACGACCATTATTATCTTTAGAAAATACCTATGATGCAGAAGATTTAAAAGATTGGGATACAAGAATATATAGAATCCTAGAGAAAAAATGGGAAGAAAATACTTTGCCAAACACTATTACATACAAGGTAGAACCAAAGTTCGATGGGTTAAGTGTTGAATTAATTTATGTAAATTGAGAGCTCACGAGTGCAATAACTCGTTGAGATTGAAAAGTTTGAGAAGAAATCATAGCAAATGCAAAAACTATAGAATGACTAAAAACATTAAAAATTAAAGATGAGTCGATACTCCATGTAAGAGGAGAAATTGTAATGCCAAAATCAGTCTGGAAAGAACTCAATAAGGAAAGAATAGAAGACGGAGAAACGCCTTTTGCCAATACAAGAAACGCAGCTGCAGGAAGTATAAAATTATTAGACCCTAATGAAGTGAGAAGGAGAAGATTAGATTGTTATGTATATGACATCTTGCTTTACGAAACCAAAGAGAGAAATAAAAAAAATATAACAAATATTGAGTCAAAAAGATATTTCGGACAAGAAGAAACAGATAAATTATTGGAACAGTACGGATTACCTGTATTCCCGCGGGGAAAAACATGTGATTGGATTAGCGAGATAATTGATATCTGTAATAACCCATCGACCAAGAAAGATTTAGATACTCAAGATATAGAATTTGATGGACTCGTCATCAAGGTCCAAGACCAGCAACAACGTGAAATTATCTGATCGACCGAACATCACCCACGTCGAGCTGTGGCATATAAATTTCCTGCACAATTGGCAGCCACACAGATCACATCAGTAGATTTCCAAGTGGGGAGAACATGAATCATCACGCCAGTCGCTAATTTCAATCCTGTACAATTAAGTGGAGCCAAACTCCAGAGAGTCAGTCTGCATAATTTTGACTTCATCACAGACAAAGATATTCATCTCCATGATTGGATTCGATTACAGAGAAGTGGAGAAGTGATTCCTTATATCGTAAGTGTCATTACAGATCGCAGAACGGGAGAAGAAGAAACAATTCATCCGCCAAAAGTCTGTCCTTCCTGTAAAGAAGCCGTGACACAAAAAGATATGCATTATTACTGTATGAACGAACATTGCCCAGAGAAGACTAAACAGCAGATCCAACATTTTGTAAGCAAGAATTGTATGGATATCATGGGTATCGGAGAGACGATCGTCGATATCTTAGTGGATAATAATATCATAGAAAACATTGCGGATATCTACAAACTCACAGATCCCATGCTACAGATGACGCTACGTAGATTCCCATGATTTGGCGATAAGAAAGTAGCTGAAATTAGCAAAGGAGTAGAGGAGTCCAAACATAAGGCATTACGAAGATTATTAAACGGCTTGGGCATCCCTCACGTAGGGAAAAAGATGGCACAAGACATTGCTGAACAACTAAAGAGTAATGATTTTATCAATGAGATAACGCAAGCAGAATTTCTATCATCCATTTACTGAATAGGAGAAAAGACAGAGGAAAGTATTGGGATATTCTTTCATAACAAGCACAATCTCAAACTATTAGAACAGTTACAACAAGCTGGAGTAAATTTCAATCCAAGCGAATACAACGACCTCATCAAAACAGATGCAGCAAAATGAACTTTTTCTATTACCTGAACCTTTGATCTTCCAAGAGAAAAAATAGCTGAACTTTTCCAACAGCAGGGCTACCTCTTCCACGAATCACCTATCAAGACCACAGATTTTATCCTCATCGGCGACAAAGCAGGAAGCAAAAAAACCAAAGCTCAAGAGCTATGAATCAAGATATATGAATGACGAGAAACCATGATAAAAGAATTTCCATTCCTAAAAACCATTTCTAATGACACCAATAAACCAAAGATCCAAAGTTTATTTTAAACCTTTTAACATTTTAAGATGATCACTCCCGTAACCTTCGCCTTTCTAAAGGCAGTCAAAGAAAATAATAATGTGCAACGGATGCACAGCAACAAAGATCTCTATATCATGGTGAGAGATAATTTCTGGGAATTTGGAACTCAACTTATTGAAACAACAAGAAAATTAGACAAAAATATCTGACCACTAGCGATCAAAGATGCTACCTTTCGTTTCAACAAAGACATTCGCTTCACCAAAGATAAATCTCCCTACAAGACGAACTTTGGGCTTATCATCTGTGATGGTGGCAAACACAGTAATACGCCAGGATATTACGTGGATATTGAGCCAAGCAAAAGTTTTATATGAGGAGGACTCTATTTACCACCCAGAGCCACTGCAGATAGAGTAAGGAATTATATCGCCAAAAATTATAAGCAATTAGAGAAAATTATTTCCACTCCAGCATTCAAAAAAACATTCGGAACACTCATGGGAGAAAAATATATGAAAGTACCAAAACAGTTCGATGCCAATCATAAGGCAGGGGAGCGACTCAAGATGAAATCTCGATATATAGGTCACAACCTCAAAGATAAAGATGTCCTCAATAAAGATTTCGACAAATATTGTCTCTCAATATTCAAAATATTGAAACCATTAAATGATTTTCTTAATGAATGAGTGAATTATTTTCCAGTGAAATAATATATTTATTGCAACGTAGCTACGAAAAAATTTCCAATCAATGAAGTATTTGATCAATGCTGCTTTGCATATACTGAAGTACCATCTTTTCCACAAACAGAAACGATTGGATTTGGCCCACCAGAATGTTGACTAGCGAACGAGCTCATATTATATATTTTCCCATTGATGACAGTCCAACAATCACTAGATGTATTGTGTTGCTTAACATCTTGCATCGTATATCCATTGCTTACGGGAGCTGGGGTAGGCGTAACAACAGGAGTCTGAACAACCGTCTGCGTCTGTGTCTGCGTTCACGTAGCGACTGGTAATGGTTGCCTCATCGGATTGGACGTATCACATCAGGCAAGCAAAAGTAGGCCACACAAGGAGAGTAAACTAAGCTGTCGTTTCATTCAGGATATATTTATGCATGTAAAAACGGTATTATTATTGATGTAACGATGAATTGTTTAAAGGATTTGGTTGTAATCATTTGGGTGATACTTTTGGTTGTAATCATTTAAGAGGAACAATCAGTGACTTTATAAAATTTAAAATTAATTCTTCTATCTCTCTCATTTTATCTTCAATGATTTTTTTTTCTTCTTTCTTAAATGGGCTTAAAACATAATCTGCAACGTCCATTAATTTATGTTGTAATCATCACTTAACAACAAGTCATACTTTTGGTCTATCGACACCAATTCTCAACCTCCAAAAGTCTTTGGTTCATATCTTTTCAATAATATCTTTTAGTCCATTATGTCCTGCACTACTTCATCACAATTTCAATTGAATTTTACCAACTGGCAAATCAATATCATCATGGATCACCAGAATATCTTTTGGTTCTATTTTATAAAATTTAGCCACTGCACTAACAGCTCATCAGGAACGATTCATAAATTCCATAGGTTTCAGATAGATAACATCCTGATCCTTACACAGTTCGGATTTGTATTTATCATCATATTTGAATATTCACGGAACCATCTCATCCACGAGAAAAAATCCTATGCTATGCCTAGTTTTCTCGTATTCCTGACCTGGGTTTCATAATCAAACGATTAGTTTCATTTACTATAATGGCAGATAAAACAACTCTGCACTATACACTATACACTCTACACTCTATTCGACAATATCTTGCATTTCATAAAATTCTAATATATCACCAATCTCGATCTTCTTGCCAGTGCTTACCTTGACTCCAGCTTCTTCTCATTCTCCAACTTCTTTGACTTCATCTTTATTTCTATGTAAGGAAACAATATCTCCATTGCAGAGGATGTCTTCTCCTCTCAATACTCTAAATTTCAATTTATTCTTCACTTTACCTTCGATCACCTTACCTCCGACCGTCATGTCTTTTCCTTTGGAGAAGAAGACGCCAAGGACCTCAAGCTTGCCGACAACAACTTCATGCTGATCTATAATAATCATACCTTGAACTAATTGAGTCAAGTAATCAGTAAGTTCGTAAATAATATCATAATTTTTCATTTCTATCTTCATATTGTCAGCCTTTTTCTTGAGAATCGCATTCATAGAAATATTAAATCCAAGTAACAATGCTCATGCCGCTTGCGCGAGAGCAAGGTCTGACTCTGAGAAATATCCTACATCAGAATGCACAACTTTGATTGTTACATTTTTTGGCAGAACAATGCCAGCGACCGCTTGCTTCAATGCTTCTAGACTAGATGATCCATCTGACTTCAAGACCAATCTCAATTCTGATTCGTGTTCTGCTCCAGATTGCAATTGAGAAATAAATTGATGAACAGCCGATTCAGGACTTTGTTTACTAATTTGTTCTTGAATAAGGGCAATTTTTTCTTGTGCTTCTTTCTCATTTTTTACCACTTCTACGATACGACCTGGCTCAGGCAAACTCGTAATACCTAGTATTTGGACAGGTTCACCACCAACTGCGGAGACCATACTTTTTCATAATCGATTCTGCATTCTTCTGATTTTACCATAGGTATTGTAAGCTACGATAATATCTCAGATTTTCATCGTTCCCGTCATGACAATAATCGTGGAAACTACTCCTTGCTTAGGATCTTTGTGGGCATCGACAATGACACCGACTGCTGATCTCTTAGGATTATATTTGAGATCGAGCATTTCAGATTGGAGCAAAATAGCTTCAAGTAATTCTGGGATTCCTTGTCCAGTCTTGGAAGAGATACCGATTACCGGTACGTCACCTCACCAATCTTCTGGAGTCAATCCATACTTCGCTATGTCAGATTTGATAGTATCAATCTTGTTGCCTGGTTTATCAATCTTGGTAATAGCGATAATAATTGGTACGCCAGCTTCTTTTGCATGACCGATAGATTCAATCGTCTGAGGCATCACACTATCATCAGCAGCGATTACAATGACTGCGATATTAGTCAACTTAGCGCCTCTAGCTCTCAGACTAGAAAATAACTCATGTCCTGGAGTATCAATGAAACATATTTTTTTACCATTATAATCTACGACAGAGGCTCAGATAGATTGCGTAATTCCACCTGCTTCGCCCTCAGCGACAACAGTCTTTCTTAGATAATCTAGAAGAGATGTCTTTCCATGATCTACGTGTCCCATGATAGTAACAATTGGTGCTCTAGGAACCAAGTTGGGAGCTTCTTTATCAAGATCCAAGATCGCCTGGAGATCTCAACTCATAAAGGTTTCTACACCAAGTTTGTTTTCCTTATGCTTGACCTCGACATTAAACTCTCCAGCAATCAAAGCGGCAGTATCAAAATCTAGCGATGCTGTCACTCATTTCATAATTTTATTTGCCAAGAGTTTCTTCATTACTTCTTGCAATGGCACTCCCATCTTTTCAGAAAATTCTTTGACAGTTATCGTTTCATTGATAGTAATTTCTTGTTTTTTGACCAAATTAGCAGAACCAGTAGCTTCTTTGACTACCCTAGGAGTGACCGGTCTAGCGACAACAGGATGTGAGGAGTCTGGCTTCCTAAAAGGAGGACGAGCCCCTCATCCGTGATTTGGCTTAGAACCTGCATATGCTGGTCTAAAAGCTGGACGGGCATCACCACGTTGTGGTGGTCATTTCCTCGGAGCTGGTCTTGGAGCTGGCTTGTCAAATCTAATAGCTCCCGTGAACTCTTTCTTGGTCTCTACCGTATCAAAAGAGAATGTAGGGTGATGAGGCCTATCAAGGACAAGACTTTCTTGCTCTTCTTCTTTTTCCTCTTCTTCCTTAGCTACTTGCCTTTCTTCCTTCTTAGTAAATCCAAGTCCAGAAAGAAATCAACCCATACCTAGCTCATCAGCCTTGAGAACTTTATCTTCTTTAGCGTCCTTAGTTTCTACTGGAACTGCCATCTTCTTAAGGACGGGGGTCTTTTTAACAGACTTATCAGCCATAGTGGAAGCTTTGGCAACAGGAGCCTTTTTGGCTGCTGGCTTCTTCTCAACGACTACTTTAGCAGACTTATCCACCGTAGTGGAAGCTTTTTTGACGGGTTTTTTTTCACTAACTTTTGACATACAACAAAAAAATAAGAGTAAATAATATGCTCATCATAGTATCCATCTCAAAATGAATATCAAGCGATATTATGCTAAAATTTGACAAAAAGCACCGTTTGGAATATAATTAGCTATATTCTCAAAGTTTAATTTTTTATACTATAAGGGAAAAATAATGTTTACCAACAAATCCGTACTGCACAAATCCACAATATCACTCAGAAACCTCGTGTTGATATTTTTTACCATAGTATTTGGACTATGATCTATGGCCACACTCGCAGATCTAAGCGTACGAAACAACATCCAGAATGCATGGCAGACCATCATGCGCGTAACAATCACCTCAGATGGAACTGATGCTGGTAATGTATTGATGGATATTAATTCAGGGAACAAGATTTTTATCAGTACAAGCATATTAGACCCTCAGACTACATTTTCTGGGAACGTATTGGGAATCGATAGTAATGGGAATATAATCTCTGTCCCTTCTGCCTGACTTACTGTTTCAGGAGCTAGTGGTGCAGGATGAGATGATGGAGACTGGATCATGGATGGAACCAATACAAACATCTATAGAGCGACAGGACGTGTAGGGATAGGAAGCCCCGCAGATGCTATGTCGACAGACAAATTTTATGTCACAGATACAGGAGTAACTGAGGCCTCTTTCGAAGACATGGATGTAAATGACGCATCAAATATCAACTTCAAAAAATGAAGTCTTAGACGAGGAGTAGGAGCCTATACAGATAGATTTTATATCGGACTTGTACCAAATGCATTTCTCAATATCACTACTGGTGGGAATGTGGGTATAGGAACAGCAGGACCAAAAGCAATACTACAAGTATCTGGAAATATAATTGCTGGTGATGACAATAACGACATCAACGTAGCAAGTATTAGATCAGCCGTTATTGGGGGATATAGCAATACTATCAACGGCGACCCAACCCTATCGGGAAGAGGAAACAATACAATACTAGGTGGATACGAGAATACCATCAGTGGTGACTATATCAACTCATCGAGTATTGTATGATGAGGATGAAATATGATAGAGAGAAGTAGTTTCGACTTTATTGGAGGAGGGATGAGTAATATTATCAATAATGATAGTAGCTTTTCCACCATCATATGAGGGCAAACAAACGTAATAAGCGGATCTACCAATAGCGTAGCAGGATGAACAAATGTACTGATATCTAGGAAAAATTATACATTTGCTCGAAATAGTGCTGCAACACAATTTACTCCAGGACATAGCAATGCTTTCCTTATTAACGCGCCTATGGCAGGGGTCAATGGAGGTGTCGGTATCAACGTCACCGATCCAAGAGTAGAATTAGATATAGAGTGACTGATAAGAGTAAGACCACGTCTAGATGTATTTAGCACTTGTACGGCCGATACCTATGGATCTATATACTACAGCTCCGACTCAAAACATTTCTATGGATGTACTGATGTAGGACGGAAACAACTCGACAACTAAAAATACATAAAGATGCCATCTACTACCACAAGAAACTAAGACAACTCATATAATTTCTTCAGTCCAAATCAATTTGCAATCTGGAGTCAATTCGTTAAAAAGAATCCGATTTTTGTCGTATAAGGATCCAAAAGGGTGCCTATAGATAAGATCGACGTGAAAGTTTTTCGTAAAATTTTCTACGTTTCCCTTTATTCGTTTATGTTTTTTGTTATGGAAAAAAAGTTTAAGAAAGGTACAGAGGCAAACTATGAAATCGAATTAACCATCACCGCAGCTGAGCAAGCAGAAGCTAAAGAACTTATGTTAAAACATTTCCAAAAAGATTTTGAAATGGCTGGATTTAGAAAAGGGATGGCTCCATTGGACGTTGTAGAGAAAAATACAAAACCAGAATACCTTACTATGGGTATCTATGAACATCTAATAAATAAAGGATTACAAGAGCTCGTACAAGAACATAGTGAACTAAAATTAATAGGAGAGCCATATGAGCTCAAAGAAGATAAAAAAGGGGACAGCACTATAATGACCATGAAACTCGATATTTTCCCTGAAGTAGCAGTAAAAAGCGACGAATGGCAAAAAGCACAGTTGCCTGAAATCAAAAGTGAGGCAACTCAAGAGGAAATAGATAACGCAATCACCTCTATCAAAAAAAATTATGCTGACTACCAAGACACGGATATCATCACCTTGGACACTATCTCCAAAATCAAGATGGAATTCCTCGACGCAGATGGAAAGGTACTAGACACAGGGCATAATTATGTAGGAGAACAAGAATTCGCTGAAGATAAATGGTACGAAAAAGAATTTAAGGGTAAGAAGAAAGATGATACCTTTGAAGTCATCTACAGTGAGAAATTACCACCAGTATATCATTACAAGAAGACAGAAGGTAAAGTAGCAAAGATTAAACTCACCGTAGAAGATGTCAAAAAAATTGTCTTACCAGAAATCACGACAGAAACTATCGAAAAATTATTCGGCAAAGACAGCGAAGTAAAGACAGAAACACAACTTATGGAGTATATCAAGGAATCTATCTGACATCAGAAGTTTGAAACTCAATTAGTACAAGCCGTAGAGAAATTACTACAAGACGTCAAAGGGAAACATATGGATGTCACAATACCTAGGACACTAGTAGAACAAGAATTCGCGACAAGAATGAAGAGTCTTATGGAAAGATTTGGTGGAGAAGAAAAAATGACCGAATATTTCAAGAAGATAGGAGAAGATCAAGGCAAGAAGTTCCTAGATGATATTAGAGGAGCGGCTAAAGATAGTTTGGAGAAATTTTTCATCTTACAGAAAATCGTAGAAGCATTAAAGCTTGATGTCAATCGAGAGAAACCATGACACTTGGAAATAGAGCAGAAATTATATGCAAAGATGGGGAAAGGACATGATCATCATCACCATGACCACAACGCACACCATGAACATAACCACGATGAACATCATCATGAGCATGAAGAACATAGCCATAAGGAAGTAAAGAAAGTAGCTAAACCAAGGAAAACAGCTAAAAAATAGTTGGTAGTTTATAGTGTATAGTTAATAGTTTCTGGCTGCTTATACTCTACACTCTACACTTTACACTTTACACTCACCAAACTTATGTTTAAGTTTCTAAAAGACCTAGTAATCTATCCATTCAAACCGAGTCCAGACAATAAATTTGGTCAGTTTTTACATTTATTATTCAGAAACTTTCCAGCATTTTTCTGGATCAAGCCAAGTATCAAAAAAGTCATCTTATTACCATTTCTTACGCTACATCATATTTTCAAAAGACTATAGAGAATACTATTGACATTTGATAGTAAATATATAATCTTATAGCAAGATTAATTTTACCATTAACCAAAAAATCATGCTTCTGGATAAAGGTAATGATGAAAATGATAAGTATAATGCTCCAAAAATGGAATCGTACAGAGATATCCAAACCATTTTTGATGCCTATAAAGATACAGGTGAACAATTTACCTATGTATCTGAGCCCATTATCGCTACCGCAGAATACACAGAAAAATTTGCAGATCTCACGGGAGACCACAATCCTATACATGTAGACCCGAATCCTAAATTCACATCAAGATTTGGATCAGGTCGTATCAGACATGGCATATCCACAGTAGCTCAGATGGAGCCAGAAATTTTCAAAATATTTAATATTCAGCAACAAGAAGAGATTATCGCATACAAATATACCATTACTTACAAGAAGCCAGTAAAAATTTGAGACAAGGTAAGATATGTATATAGGCTCGCCAACGCCAAAATCAACGAGGAAAAAGATTGGATCGAACTCATATGGAATGCTGATGCAGAAGTCTGGGATGAAAAAGAATGAAAATACAAAGTTGCTGTAGATACGGATCGAACTATTTTTATCTGATCTGCTACAATTGCATCACAGACAAAAAGAGCTAAAGAAGATATCACTAAAACTTTTCAAAACCCAGATAAAAAGGACTGACATCAAGAAAAAAAAGCAAATGAAAATATGAACAAGATGAAGCGTATGGTATCACAAACCGCAAAATATGCTGCTATCATCGCATTCGTTTTACTCGCTGGCAAAGTCACCAAAATCGATCAAAAAACCGAAGATCTCAAGGCACTGTACAATGAATGGAGATATAACAGCAAAGATTTTGATTATGAAATGAAAAAAGTTGCCAGAGAAAAATATGAGATAGACAATCCTCAAGACCTTCTTGACAAAGCAAATGAAACACAAGATTATACAATACTTAATGTATATTATAAAATTTGAGACGAAGCATTTGAAAATATAAAAAGGTATGCCGCAGAAGGATATAACATCACAGGAGCTAGTCTCGATCCACTAACATTAGAAGATTTCTAATCATCTAAGATATCTTTTAGAAGTAATACAGAGAACTGAAATGTCTTCCAAACCTATGCAAGAGACTCATACTCATAAAATAGCCATGCTGACATGAGCCACAGGCGATTTATGACCAGATATTGCAAAACATCTTGCGAAGGCAGGATATGTTTTGTGCTTGATGGGAAGAAATAAGGAAACTTTATGCAAGGTACTAGATGAACTTAACCAACAATATCCCGAAAATCACACTACACATACATGTGATATCACAAAGAGTAGTCAAATAGATACTGCTATCAATGAAGCTATCGATATACATGGGACACCAGATCTTATAATTAATAATGCAGCTATCATAGGCAATCCACAGCGTTTAGATACACTTCAAGAGGAAGAGATAACAAACATTATAAACACTAATCTTACCTGAACAGTCATGTTTACACAAAAGATTATTACAGAGCTCTTGAAAACGGAATCTCCATGTAATCTGATTACTATAGGATCTACAGCTGGACTATATCCATATCCCTACAGATCAATATATGCACTCACCAAAGCTGGGCTCAAAAATTTTGTAGAATCTATTGCTCCCGAATATAAAAATAATGGAATAAAGATAAATTATCTCTGCCCTGGACCGATAGCATGACCCACGGTAGATAAAGTCATACAAGATAGGGCAGACCACAGAGCACTGTCACGCACGGAAATGGAGAAAAATTTTGCCTCCATAGTGAGTGATAATGGGCAACTATTAACAAAAGATGACTTATTCTCTACGATTGATGTGCTCATCAACAACAGTCTAGACCAGCTTACAGGTAGCATGTTTACATGACATACCATCGGCTTTGATACCTATGGCATATACGACGCATCCAATGAGAAAATAATCGAGAGGAATGAAATGATAAAAAATATTCCCATGACACAATGAGTAAACTACGCAAAAAGAAGATATCTCATAGAATGGAACAAGAAATAAGACGGTAATCGTTACAAAAAAAGCCCAGTTTGCACTGAGCATGTTTTAGTTTGGAGAACTTAGAACTTAGAACTTAGAAATTGTAACTACAAGCTCCGAGCTCCCAACTCCTGGCTAGTTTTCAGTATAATATTTTCTTGCTTTCTTAAGAATAAGTCTCACCTTATCTACATCAGCCAAATCTGTTTTGGAGATTTTTAATTTGGTAGAAATATAGCGGTTAAATCAGAAATCTTTGAGTTTTCCCATGAGGAGATCTAATTTCAATACTCCATCACCCGGAAGAATATGATCTTCTCCGATTCTACTCTTGTCGGACATATAGAAGAT
This sequence comes from uncultured Candidatus Peribacteria bacterium, assembly GCA_964504915.1. Lineage (GTDB taxonomy): Bacteria > Patescibacteriota > Gracilibacteria > Absconditabacterales > Absconditicoccaceae > CAJBLF01. Next base: position 7,400 of record CAZDFH010000010.1, on the reverse strand, counting down.
AGCGACGTAAGGAAGGAAATCCTTGATCTTTCTCATAAAGTCATTTTCAAACGCATTGGAATCCATATTGGAAATATCCAATCCGACATAGCATAGATATTTCTTAATGATCTCTACGATATTACTGAAACGATATTTAGGGATAGGCAAAGCAAAAATATTGGAATCTTCTGGATTGATAATCGTGAAGTGGATACTCTTATTATCTTTTTTCCAGCGAGGAAGATTATCTACGACATAACTAAATGCCTTGAAATTAAACATCTTGGGAGCATTGATAGCGATAGTATCAGCACCAAGTGCATAGCAAAGATCCAAAGCCTTTGTCATCTCTTTCTCATTTACATTACCAGAAACCTGAATCACCTTCACAGGAAGATCGTGTTTGACGATAAGCTTCTTCACGTAATCGACATTCCAAGCATCGAAGTTTTTCCATAAAGCGATATCCAATCCATCAAATCCCGCTTCTTTTACAAGCTCGAAAATAAGATCCAAGCCATATCCTGACAAAGAGTCAGAGCTAAAAAGGAATGCAGGAGCCGTAGGAATCTCTTTTTTGACTCCAGAGCCATCGTCCATAGCAAAGAAGAAGTCCTTGTTTGCTGGTGCAAAATCTGCTGAAATGTCATTTTTGTCTTTTTTTGTTGGCATTAGGCGGTATGTTTAGATAATAAACTACTGAGTAATTATAGCGTTTTTTGCCAGAAATGCAAATTTTCTTGAGAGAATCAAGTATCAAGACATAAGTATCAAGACCCACGTCTTACGTCTTATGTCTTATGTCTTACTTCTTGATACTAAATAAGTATCCTTTATGATCCGATCCTGGCAATATTACACTTTCTAGCCCATCCAACTTCACGCCAGAGCTTATTCGTACATGATCAATATGTGCCTGTAAAAAGGGCAAAGCGAATAACCTTCGCGTAAACAGCACGGGAAATTGTTGTGTAGCATTGGTTAGTTTCCCAGAAAACACCTGTTTCATATCAGTATAATAGGCAGATCGGGGAGTGAGATTAAAATCTCAGACGACAACTACTTTATCTTGAGATCTTGTTTGTTCATGTAAGGCGAAATCTTGATCAAAGGTAGTAAGTTGTTCATTTCTCATGACAAAATGAGCATAAGAATCAGGAGAACTCGTATGGACGAGGTAGAAGTAATAGTCTTTTCACCCAAAAGACACAGAGAAATACCCATATCTTCGCATTCCTTGCTGGAAATCATCAGCTCGATTTTCTATCTTATATTTACTAAAGACGGTACTACCGACAAAGGTTTTAGACCAAGTCGTTGTATTAGTATAGGGATAATTTTGTTGAAGAAATGCTTTGAGATGCTCGTAATGATGATCTGCAAACTCTACAAACATCAACATATCTGGATTTTTCGCACGGATAAGCTGTTGTATTCACGTATAGTCTGTATTATCTTTGTGGATATTGGCAAATAAGACTTTGAGATCACCAGTCTGAGGAGTGACCGGAATCTGCTTATTCATATAAAAATGCGTAAACTGAGAGGAGTAGAGGAGAAATAAGATACCAAAGAATACGGCCAGTAGCCCAGCAAATCCTTGCCAACGAGGGAACACATTACCAGCTCTTTTGGTACGCAAATACTTCCTCACCGTAACAATAGAAAAAGACAATCCGACGAAAAGGATCACAATAATATAAGGAGAAAAGCTAAGTACCAACTCAGAAATATAATAGCGGGGAAAAAAATGAGCAAATCAGGAAACAAGAATAACCACAAAAGAACTAATGACGTATCACATCCAAATAAGAAAAAATAAAGTAACATATATAATGTAAGATTTAGGAATACCTTTGCAAATAAAAAAAATGCCGGCAGAAAAACACCGGCGGGAAAACAAAATCAATGAAGTAACATTTCGAACTGACTATTGCCAGATACGGCAATAATCTCAACTCCATCCTCAGTTATTTGACGAACAGTATATTGAGTCGAAATGTACCCATTCTTAACCTCTTTCTGCTTCTCAACGAAAACCTTGCCTTTTGGCTCAACAACATTTTTACAGTGATGTAAAACGCCATGGAAAGCCAAAGCAGCTTTGATTTTTCTGCGAGAAACTAGAGAACCTGGAGAATCTTGTTTCGTCATGATTAAGTTCTTTTATTTTACTTTTTTATTTTCAGTGGTGGCGTTGATAAACAATTGCTCAGAAATTACAACCTTTTTTCCACAAACTTTTATTGAATCAAAAGAGGAAATAGTTATTCGTGAATTTGAACATTTTAAAATTCTAAAATTATTTTGGAATAATTCGGAATAATTCGGAATAATTCGTAAATTTGGAAATTTATTTGCCCATATAGCTCTACCATGAAATTTCACATATTGATATTTTGATGTCAGATGAATTACGCAGATAGTGCGAGAATCAAAGCAGTATTGATTAATTGCTGATTTTCTTATACAGACAAAATCACTGAAGCTGATATCGTTATCTTCGACACCTGTTCTGTCAGACAAAAATCTGAAGACAAGATCACGGGCAAGCTGAGAGAGCTCAAAAGGACGCAAAAAATTCGAATTACTGGTTGCATGATACAGCATAACCTCAGAAATGGAAAGTTGAGACGTTGAGGTGTTGAGAAGTTGAGAGTTGGAAACTTCTTAGGATCAATAAAAGGCAAAAATCCAGAAATAATAGGAATAACTACTGAGGAGATAAACAAACTCTCAACCCTCCACAGTCCGCAAGGCGGACTTCAATCCTCAACCCCCATTTGAATCAACAATGCTTTTAATCCCATGTTTCACAATATTCTCCAGAAGCAGAAAAACCTAGAGCTCATGCGAAGAATCGACGATACTGGATTCCTACCTTTAATGTTACAAAGATTGTGATACAAGATAACATACGATAAAGAACTCATCAATGAATATGAGAAAATCCTACCTACGCAAAATACGTCAATGAATACCACACATAGCAAGACGGCGTATGTGCCGATCTCTACCTGATGCAATCAATTTTGTTCCTACTGTATCGTTCCCTACGCCAGATGATTGGAGAAAAATTTCCCCGTAGAGCAGATAGTCGAAGAAGCCAAGAAACAGCTAGAACGTGGAGCAGAGGAGATCGTGTTGATCTGACAGATCGTGAATAAACACCCAGATTTTGTGTTGTTGGTAAAAAAAATACTCAAACTGAAAGGTCTTCGTCGGTTGAGATACACTTCACCGTACCCGACTTTTTATTCTAAGGAATTGTTACAACTTCACGCTACTGAAGAAAAATTATGTCCGCATATTCATATCCCATTCCAGTCCGGCTCCGATAAAGTGCTCAAAGCCATGCATAGATGATATACGGCCAAGCAAGCACGGAAATTCATTGACGATATCCAAGCCCTGCCAAGAAAGATCAGTATCACGACAGACATCATTGTCTGATTCCCAGGAGAAACAGAGAAAGATTTCACTGATACGTTGAAGCTCGTCCGCCATGGCAAATTTGATATGATATATATAGGTATCTATTCTCCTAGACCAGGAACCTATGCCGATAAACATTTACCCGATGAGATCCCATACAAGATAAAACACGCCAGACGAGATAAACTGAATGAACTATTGAAAAGAATATCTCTTGCGAATAACAAAAAAGAAATCTGATCCACTCACAACGTCTTGATTAACGAGGTAGGGACAGACTTCCTTCTAGGATACACAGAAAACATGAAACAAATTATAGTCAAAGGGAAAGCAAGCCCAGGCGATTTCGTCCAAGTGAAAATTACTAGAGGAGTGCCATTTAAGTTGTATGGAGAAATAATATAAAAAAAGAGAAATACGGATTGACTTATATAGAAATATGAGTATAGATTTTGTCGTAAATAAATAACTAAAACAATCAAGTAAACCCTAATACTAATAAATTTCAGAACAAATGGAAAACACATGGAAAAAGAACCTGGTGATAACATCAGGCAGAGCTAACCAAAAATTAGCCCAAGAAATCGCCGACTATTGTGGCGTGAAATTTACCGAACTAGAATTCACCAATTTCAGTGATGGAGACTGGAAACCGAAATTTCCGCACACAATACGGAGAGAAACCGTTGTAATTGTCCAACCCACCAATCCTACCCTTGAAAAAGGCATGGGAGAAAACCTTTATGAGCTCATTGTAATCGCAGATGCTGCTAAACGGGCTTCCGCAAAAGAGATTATTGCCGTAATCCCATATTTCGGAGGAGCAAGGCAGGACAGAAAGGATGAACCAAGAGTGCCAATCACAGCAAAAGTGAACGCCAGAATGATTGAAGCGGCCGGCATTTCCAAAGTCATAGCGATGGATCTGCACGTTGATCAGATACAGGGATTCTTCGATATTCCTGTGGATCATCTCTTTGCCTCACGATTTTTTGCTCCACAGATTCAAAAACTTGACTTACCAAATTTGGCTGTTTCATCGGCCGATGTTGGAGGTGCCCGCAGAGCAGAATCTTACGCCAAGTATCTGAACGCCCCCCTCATCATCTGCTACAAAAGCAAATTTAAAGGGCAAATAGAAAAAATCACTCCGTTGGGAGATGTAGAGGACAAAAACATTGTAATGCTGGACGACATCATTGACTCAGCAAAAACAATCACAGGAGCAGCGAACATCTTGCTGGAGAAAGGTGCAGCCAGCGTGACGTGTTTTGGGTCACACGGTGTTATGTCGGGTGATGCATACGAAAAGATTGAAAAATCTGGCATCGCAAAATTCTACCTCCTGGACTCAATTCAGCCAAGGAAGATATCTCCAAAAATAGAGATAATCTCTTCGGCTCCATTATTTGGAGACGCATTAAAAGAACACATGACAGCAGGAGGATCTATAAGTAAACTTTTCCTGTGGTCATAAATTAGAAATTTCACATTTTTAACGAGAAAGTCCTGTAATAGGGCTTTCTTACGTTATTGGAAGATTTTGCATTACTTTTTCTTTTGCTTGAATCTTTCCAGCAAATCTATATCGTCTCACTGACAGATTTTTCTTTATACAATTTATTATATGATGCACTACCCGAAACACGTTGCCATAATACCAGACGGCAATAGAACTCGAGCCAAAGCCAATGACAAAGACGTCGCAGAAGCGTATATGGTCTCTTACGAAAAGGGGCTTCACCTCATAGAATACACCTTCACACACACAGATATCAAAGTCTTTACCTTGCGAGGACTAAGCACCGAAAATGCTAAGAAAAGACCCAAGGAAGAATTTGATTTCTTGATGACGATGTATAAGCTCATTGGGAGTGAATTGGAAGAGTTCTTGATCGCCAACAAGGTAAACTTTAGAGCAATCGGTGACCTCGAAGGCATAACCGTAGACTTCAAAACCTACCTCCTAGATATGGAAAGCAAAACGAAGTGTGATTCCGACAGATACTGTATCTTTGGAGTAAACTACGGAGGAAGAGATGAGATTATCAGAGGATTGAGGAAACTCGCAGACCAAAATACTGACTTTCATCACGTTACGGAGGAACAACTGGGTACGGCATTGGAACTCGGCGACCTGCCCAACATCGAATTGGTAGTCAGGACAAAATGAGACCTCGCTCCGAGAACATCTGGATTGATGTCACGACGAATCGGTTACGCAGAATTATATTTTACAGCGAAAAAATGTCCCGAATTTGAAGTAGAGGACTTTCAAGAAGCATTACAACGATTTGATAAGATGGCCGAATTACGCAACTTTGGAAAATAATAATTTTTAATCCATAAACCATTGGACCCATGAAAATTTCTATTGAAACAGCTAAGTTTGTCGAGGTAATCGATATCGCAGCAAGATTCGTAGCCAAAAATGCTACACTGCCTATCTTGCAAAATATTTATCTCAAAGCTTCCATCGACACCTTACTTGTCAGAGCGACAGATATGGAGAAATACGTAGAGATCGAAATGCCATGTACCGTAAAAAGTGAATGAGCCATTACCATCAACGCAAAAATGCTTTCTGACCTTATCAAAACTATCGAAGAAAAAGATCTCGAATGTAGCGTAGACCAGAAATCACAAATCTTGACTATAAAATCAGCCAAAGATACCTTTGATATCAATGGAATCGCTGCTAGTGAATATGTTGCATTACCTGAAGTACCAAAGGATCATACTATTACTATGGATACACCGACATTTGCTGAGGGAATTAGCAAAGTAGAATATGCAGTGACAGAGAAGAATTTCAGCCCAGTCCTGACATGAGTATTACTCAAAGCCAAAGAAGATAAATTATTTTTCGTAGGGACAGATTCATTTAGATTGGCTGAATACAAGACAGCATCAGCACTTCAAAACGCTGAATTTGCACTTATCGTACCCAAGATCACAATGACCGATATGCAAAAGATCACTGAATATGCTATGAGCAAAGAATGTGATGAAGTCCAGATTAATTATTCAGAGAATCTCATTGCGTTTACCATTGCCGTAGAAGATATCAAGATTTTAGCCACATCATTACTCATTCAAGGAAATTTCCCTGACTATGACAGAGAGGAAATCATGCCAAAGACATTTAATACTACCATACTCGTAGACAAAAATTTATGTGAGAAAGCTATCAAGAAAATTGGCATCCTCACAAGAGATATCAATAACTATATTCAGATAGAGACAAGTAAAGATAGCATCATCATCTCTTCTGGAAAGACAGACAAAGGAGCTGGTAACACCATCATTCCAGCCATTATTGAAGGGGAACCAGTGACCTTGTGAGTCAATGGAAAATATTTGACTGACTTTATTAGGATCATCAAATGAAGTGAATTACTCTACAGTGTCGTAGATAGCCAGAAGCCAATGATCTTGATGGACAAAGAAGATACTTCATATAGATATGTCGTCAGACCACTTATTAATAGTTAAAAAATCGTTTCAAATTGTCACAAATAGTTTCAACTCGTCTCAAATTGCTAATTTATTTTTTCTAAGGGCAGCAATTTGTAACTACCTTGTGACTACCTTGTAACCATTTGAGGCCATGAAGATTTTATTGTCACTAACGCATATAAGTGAAAAAATCCTTCACCATGATAGAAATCATTCTCGTCCTACTCGTTTTGTCAGTAGTATTTTTTGCGATGAGAAATATGTTTCAGATCAAAGATAAGGACACGATTTATGGACAGACCTGTGTAGAAAATCTCTACGGTTCCATCAATGCATTCGTGAATGCAGCAGTCAGAAGCAAAGGTTTAAACTCAGGTGGAAATCTCATCTACGCAGACCAATACAAGATATATTTTGCACCTAGTAGCAATACCATCAATCTAAAATATACCACCAGTGGCTCATTATATGATTATCAAACATTTTCACTTTCCGGTGTCATCCCAGGCCAGACACAATGTAAT
>CAZDFH010000009.1:0-48433 GCA_964504915.1 uncultured Candidatus Peribacteria bacterium | reverse complement strand
TATCTCTTCATTCCAAATTTTGGACAATAATATTCTCTATCTCCACACTTGGCAAAGCCCTACTACTTTTGCAACATAGACTAATGCCATTACACCCAGCGATACAATCAGTACCTGGCGACATCTTAATCATATCTCTTGCACCTATTTGGAAAAGGAAAATATTTTTACCGAGTTCTTGTCTTAGTTCTTTGACGAAATCCGTAAAGACGTATCTTTCTTCGGAATAAAAATAAAAATAAATCTGATCACCATAAATGTGAAACCTTGCTGTCACAGGAATAGACTGGGGAAAGCTCTGTTTGAATAGCTTTTTAAACAAGGGGAAAATATCCAAAGCGAGAGCCTGCTGTTCATTGAAATAGTCTTTATCTTCTCCTGTAAGGATTTTTTTGAAATTGCCTTGTCTATCCGTCTGTATTTCATGACCAAGAAAGGTTCAGATAGAAAGCTTAGACGTTCATGTCTGATCAGAAGATTCATAGACTACTTTGTCTCAAGGGCGAAGTAATGCGAATGTTTCGTCATCCACATTCTTGACCAAAAAGTTCTTATTCGTATACCAATCTAATGTATATATCTGTTTCATATGTAGGGAATAATAAAAGACTAAAGTAAGAGTACATATTCCTTTTAATAAAATTCCTTATTATAGCAAGCCTGACAATAGACAATTACAGGCCTCTCTGGAGCATAAGAAGTGTGGATTGCCACCCCACATTTAGCACAGGTCCTATCTCGTAGCTTTCTTGGATTGGAGAATTTCATTCTCTGCTCATGCCTGACATCGGGATGACGTCTAGGCAAAGGAAGATTATGTTTACGATAAAATTCCAATTCCGGCTTGATAAGTCTAAAGGGCTTATGACTTATTTCACATTCTATAGCTTGTTTGATAATATCATCTGAGATAAGGTTACTGTCTGTGGGAAGTTCTTCTGGCTTAAGAATTTTATCCACATGAGGAAATGGCGCGTCATAATCAGATCGATTAAATCATTTTTTGATAGCATCTTCTTTCGTCAAAGGGAAATACTCGCAAGCCACAGTCTCATTGTATCCATAGGGGCTTACCGATCACGGAAAAAATTCTCATCGTTCTCCATCAGCTTTCATTTTTTCTACAATCTGAGCGACAAGTTTCTCATATTCCTGAGGAGTATACTGTTTATTTAAGATACAACATTGGGCATTACTCAGACCGATACAACCAAAACAATCATGACAAGAAAACATGAAAGTGCTGTAAAAAAGATTATTGGATTCTCTCGTACGTACAGTAAAAAAATTTCTCAGACATTTTTTGGCGGCAGTACTTTCATAGCATAATTCTGATCCTCAGCCGCTATAATTATCCATTGACGTCTTATATCACACATTATCCCATGCATGACTGCAATCTTCACATGATTTCATCATATAACAGTCAGTACAATTTTTACACTCGATCAATTCATTTCCTATACAATTTTCAGAGTTCATATTATCTAGATCTTTACAGACCAAACTTCAGCCAATCATACGAAAAAATATTTCTTTCATCTCATTGAATTTATTGGGATCATTTTGCATCCTCTCGACCACACTCTGATATTCTTCTTTGGTATACTGCTTATTATTGATACAATAATTAGCGTTATTGAGATTGACAGACAAGAGGCAATTCGCGCATCAGACGCAGTTCCATAGAAATGAACTTGTGTGAGTAGAACTACAATTGTAGAGGTAGTTACCATTTTGACACTTATTACATTGAAAGCATTCATAGAGATTTTCCGATTCTTTGATCTGGTAGCAATCTACACAATTGGTAGATCTGTTGCCTCTATAGGTATACATCAGATTGGAAGAATAATGCGTACGAAAGGACAGATAACAATTATTACTATCTCAGGTATCATTCGTATAATCACAGTTCTCAGAATTTTGTATACTAATAGACATTTTGGGGACCAGTAAATCTAATTTTTTAAACTGTTCAAAAAATGAGGCACCAAGATCTACATCTATACCAAATGATTTAGGATCCCAATTAGTCCCCCATCGTTCTTTTTGATCATAAACCTTGTAAGGTTTATCAGGAGAATAGGTAGAAATAATATCTTTACCTGTGAGATCACATTTTCTCTTGTAGAGATTCCTTTCGTTTCTCCATGCGATTCTTCTTTGTTGTCTACAATCAGGACAATACGTAGGTGTAGGAAACGTATACTTAACACCATTAAATGTAGGTGCGATTTTGGCATAGAATTCCATATCCTGGTCAGTAATGACAAAACCAGCTCCACATGATGCACATGATGTATTTTTTATGATATTTTCGTTAGACATATACCCGCAATAAAAAAGATAAACTATATAGCACGGTTTATTTTTTTCCTTCTAAACCAGTCATTTCAAGAAATTCTTCTTTAGTAATATACTCCTTTTCGATCAAAACGAGCGACATTTCTTCGATCAGAGATTTATGTTCTTTGATCAGCTTCTTGGCACGATCATAGCAATCATTTACATATTCTTTGATCTTTGCATCGATAAGCTCAGCAGTCTTTTCACTATATTTTTTGATAGTCTGATATTCTTGATCGACCACGTCTGCATAATTTACTGGCCCAAGTTCTTTATCCATGCCGTATTTTACCAGCATATGGGTAATGATTTCCGTAGCTTTTTCAAAATCATTCGCTGCTCCTGTTGTGATCGCATCTTCACCAAAAAAGAATTCTTCTGCAGCCCTTCCTCACATGAGAGAGGTGACTTCATCCAAGAATTTAGCTCTAGAGATCAGATTTTTATCCTCATCAGGAGTGATCCATGTCATACCAAGCGCATGTCCTCTACGTACGATAGAGATCTTTTCTACTGGGTCAGCCTGTGGTAGGATGTGAGACGTTAATGCGTGTCCCAGCTCATGATAGGCTATGATTTTCTTCTCTTCTTCTCTAATAGATTTCACTTTTTTTTCTGGTCACATCAGCACTTTTTCTAGTGCATATTCAAAGTCATTTACTTCAAGGACCGTCCTATTTTCTTTAGCGAGTTTCAAAGATGCTTCATTCACAATATTCTCGATATCAGCTCCGACTAAGCCACTTGTCCTCTTAGCTAATGTCTCAAGCTTTACCTTTTTATCTATCTTCTTCGTCTTGAGATAATATTCAAATATCAATATTCTTTCCTCCAGAGTTGGAGCTCCGACATAGACCTTTCTATCAAATCTACCTGCTCTCAATAATGCTGGATCAAGCACGTCCGGTCTATTTGTCGCTGCCATCACGATTACATCCGTGGTGTTATCAAATCCATCCATTTCTGTCAGTATTTGATTGAGTGTTTGTTCCTGTTCCTGATGTCAGCCCGTGTAGCCAACTCCTCTCTTTTTGCCGATTGCATCAATTTCATCAATAAAGATAATGGCTCTACCAGCCAATTTTGCTTTACCAAAGAGTTCTCTCACTTTAGCTGCTCACATACCGACAAGCATTTCCATAAATTCTGATCCAGAGACAGAGAAAAATGGCACGCTAGATTCACCAGCGACCGCTCTCGCCATCAATGTTTTTCCTGATCAAGGCTGTCCATATAACAATACTCCTTTAGGATGTCTCGCTCAGACCTTATGGTATTTAGCAGGATTTTTGAGATAATCAACTATTTCAGACAATTCCATCTTCACTTCATCCATACCAGCCACATCGTTAAATCTTGTCTTAATAGTCTTCCCCGTATTCAATTTTCCCACTTTGATAGCGAATGGGAAACCACCAGCACCCCCTTTAGGCATAGCAAACTTCATAAACAACAGAATCAACACAAAAAACAACAAAATCGGACCGACATTCTCGACCACCTTACTCAGTATGGATTGCTTGTTGATAAGAACGGTCACAGGGACAGTTCACGTCAGAGAAATCCCCAAATCTTCCAAAGAAGTACCGATAGGTTTGGTAGTAGTAAAGAGATTATATTGCTGTTCTGTTAAACTTTTTTTCAAAGACATCAAGGACATTGTTTTACCAGTTCAGATATACTGATATCCTTTCAAATCAGTTTCATCTTCCAATGACACCTTAGTAAAGGTATTCTTATTATACTGTTGGAGAAATGTATTGAGAGAAACATCCTCAGTTTTGAGTATCACCTGAAGCTTGTCTCCATCCAGACTTGCTCATTTATATGCTTGGATAACACCAGTGACAATAAGGATAAACACAATAATAAATCGGAATCACTTCTTCATATATTTTTCTAAGTAATATAAAAAAATCTTTTGCCTTCAAAGTATAGTAAATTTGACGAGCATTGCAATCCAAAAGAAATTTATGCTAACACATCTCACATTTTCTCTTCAAGATACTTTTTAAGTCCAGGAAGTCAGTTTAAATCAGGATATTTCTCTAATATCCACTTGGCTGCGTCTTGTATTTTTTCTAAGAATTTCAAATCTGAAAGAATTTCTAGGGGAATATCGCTTTCTCCGGACTGCATGGTTCACAGGATCTCTCCCGCTCCACGGTTTTGGAGATCGAGCTCTGCCAGTTTAAATCCATCATTTGTATCTTCCATAGATTTGAGTCTCTTACCAATATCGCCTGACTTGCTCTTGGTCTCTAAGAAACAATAAGACTGTACATCTGATCTTCCTATTCTTCCTCTGAGCTGATGAAGCTGGGATAATCCAAATCTCTCTGCATTTTTAATCACCATAATAGTGGCTTCTGGTATATCAATTCCCACTTCTATGACAGTAGTAGACACGAGTAGACATATCTTTCATGTTTTGAAATCATTCATTACTTCTTCTTTCTCTTTTGGCTTCATTTTACCGTGTAATAATCAAATTTTTCCCTTGAGCTCAGAAAATAATGCTTTTGCTTCTTCAAATTCTGTAGTAGCCGCTTTGAGCTCTTCCATTTTTTCTGATTCTTCGATCAATGGTGTCACGATAAAGACCTTTTCCGCTTTTTTGACTCTATCTAAGATTCGTGGTTTCAGTTTGGCATATTCACTGGCTGAAATTATTTTCGTCTTGATAGGCAATCTGCCGACAGGCATCTCATCTATAATACTGACGTCAAATTCTCCGAAGAAGGCTAATGCCATAGACCTAGGAATCGGTGTCGCAGACATTTGTAAGATATGGGGAGCACCAAATTGCTTGAAAAATGCTCTTTGCTTGACTCAAAACTTATGTTGTTCATCGATGACGACGAATTGTAAATTCTGGAACTGGACGTCCTCCTGCAATACTGCATGAGTTCAGACTAAGACGTGAATGTGACCAGCCTGTAAATCCTTTTTTATTTTTAGTTTTTGATCCTTAGTTACCGAACCCGTGAGTAATTCCACGCGAAGACCAAGAGGCATCAAAAGCTTAGCTAAAGTCCTATAATGTTGCTGTGCCAATACTTCCAATGGCGCCATAAAGACGGATTGACCACCAAATTTCTTGTGGGTATAATAGGCAGAAGTTGCTGCGACCACAGTTTTCCCACTTCCTACATCTCATTGCAGTAATCTTAGCATGGGTTTCGGTTCATGAATATTTTCTGTAATCATTTTAATGACTTTTTTTTGTGCAGTAGTTAAAGTGAATGGTAATTTTTCTGTAATTTCTTTGACAATATCTCGCATGATTTCTTCTCAGATGAAACCTTGCTTTTCTTGTTGATAATTCTGTCTATTCATCAGTGAATAGAGCTGGACCCTCAGAAGTCTATCAAAAAATATTCTCATATTGGCTCGTTTTTGCTGTTCGAAGCTCTCAGGATAATGCATCGCTTTAATCGTTTCTGCCACACTTGGCAATCAGAATTTTTTGACCAATTCCTCAGGTAAGTACTCGTGAAAAATTGCGTCCACATTGTCCAGTACGGATCGCATCTTCTGGGCAAATCGTCCTGGACTGATTCCATTCAATTCAGAATAGATAGGAAAGATTCTCCCAGTATTATATGTTTCTTTACCTTCATTTTCAATTTTCAATTCTCAATTTTCAATTTTTTCTTCCGGTGCTTCAGTTTCAATAACATCAGGATGGGAGAAGGTGATTTTATTCATTTTGATCATGGGCTTACCGACGATAATGTATCGTTTGCCTTCTTGGATCTTGCTCGCAAGAAATCATGAATTGAAAATCGTAATATATCACTTATTCCCTGCTGGATCTAGAAATTTGATATCGTAAATTCTCCTTCCTCATCTTGCAAAGATGCTTTTGGCAGTGATCTTCCCTTTGGTAGCTGTAATTCCTTTTTCGTTGAAGACCAGTTCGTTCAAATTTCTAATGGTAGATCTATCTTCATAGGTCCTAGGGTAATATTGGAGAAAATCTTTGATCGTCGTAATGCCGTTTTTGGCGAGGATCGTAATGTATTTGGGAGTTGTCTTGAGAAGTGATTTGAGGTCCATATATTGATAGTACATATTCGAATGATAAAAACAATTATACATAAAAAAGATATTCATCTCCTATGATTTGTCAAATCTATTTTTGACAAGAAATAATTTACATCAGAAATCTCATTAACACTCCCACCGACCTATCTTCTTGCATTCATCATTGCTTCATAATTTTCATCACTTCCTCTCTTGTCTTCCACTCTACTGAAATATTTTCTCCTATTTCTAATTGCTGTCATTTTTCATGATCGGTAAATTTTGTAATCACATAATAATACAAGTCTCGCTCTACCGTAGCTCACACTTTAGAAATATGATACAAAGAAATATCCTGAGGGACTAATCATGTTTCTTCTTCACATTCACGCTTAACCGCAGTCAACGCATAATTTGCTATATCATCTCTATGTTCATTATATTCATTAAGCGTATCAAATACTTTTCCTCCCGGGAGACGATAATCAAAATCATCCAACTCTTTGCGAAATTCTTTGGTCAGCAAAATCTTATCACCGTCAATAATAATAAGACGAACACCTGGAGATCTCCTGGCTATCTCTCGAAGCAATTCTTTATCTCAAACCTTAACCGTTTGTTGGACCACTTCGATAATTTTTCATTGGAAGACAATTTCTTTTTTGATGAGTTGCATGGATAGGAATACACAAAGTAAAATTATAATTGCCAATCAATTTCAGATTCTCCTCTACTTTTCAAAATTTCATTCACTCGAGAAAAGTGTTTACAGCCAAAAAATCATTTATGCACTGAGAAAGGAGATGGATGTGGACACTCCAGTACAATATGTCTAGTAGTGTCTATAAGCTCTTTTTTCTTTTGAGCAAATGCTCATCGTAAAAGGAATATTACTCCATTTTTCTGATCTGAAATATGCTTAATCACCGCATCGGTAAAAATATGTCGTCCTATATCTTTATGAGAATTTGGCTGATCTTTTCTCACGGTCAGACTCGCATTCAAAAGGAAGACTCACTGCTGAGCTCGCTTTGTTAAATTTCCACTCTTGGGTGGAATGATTCACAAATCATCTTGCAGTTCCTTGAAAATATTCTTAAGTGAAGGTGGTTGCGGGATACCATCTTGCACAGAAAAGCATAATCCATGCGCTTCTCACTCTCCATGATAAGGATCTTGTCAGAGAATAACAACTCTTACCTTATCAAATGGCGTAAGATTAAATGCATTGAAGATATCTAATCATTTAGGATAAACTATATGTCCAGCTTCTTTTTCAGCAACAAGGAATTGTTTAATCTCAGCAAAATATGGCTTCTGAAACTCCTCTGCCAACACTTTTTTCCATGAAGCATCCATTTGGATATCATCAATATTCACTGCCATGAAACAAGCAAACGCAATAAAAATTCAGTTGTGTTGTATATTTTTTGGATGAATTTACAACAATAAAAAAAATCAGGACCGGCAGGAATTGAACCCGCGACGCGGAGTTTTGGAGGCTCCCGCTCTACCACTGAGCTACGGTCCTAATTAACTTTTTTTCTTTCCGACGCGGAGTTTTGACCCGCAGTCCTGCGGGTTACCACTGAGCTACGGTCCTAACTTGATTACTGAAACGATAGGTGGGAGAACGATAGATATTTCTACAACACCATCGTTCAATCGTTCTAAATACTAATGTGTCCAAATCATAAGCCTGATTCTGTTTTGAGATATCATATATCTAAGTCCGCTCATGGCGAACATATTGCACTTCCCCTAGACGAATCTAGAGTAAGCTTGCACCGGTTATGGTTTACCACTCGAAAGGCAATCTGCCTAACTGAGAAGGAGTAGCACCCACGTAAGCGGGGTCATCTCCACGTTGCATCTTTCCCCCGCAGTACTGCGGGGTAGTTTACGTTTCTGTGGCACTGTCATTTGTTTTATCCAACGTCTGTTAGACGCTAACCGTTGTATGGTGTCAGGACTTTCCTCCCCGTTGGTACAGAGTAATATCATATTTGGACAGACTGCTTTTAGTGAATAGTTGAATCAATTCAATATATATTTATCTGAAAAATAAAATTGATATTCCCCACAAAATAAGTATAGCTACGTCACCTTTACTTGATTTACCTTATTGTCATGACACGAACCACAGAGTTTCTTCAATCAGTACAAGACAAAAACCCAAACCAACCAGAATTTCTCCAAGCAGTAACGGAAGTTGTCGAGTCCATCCAAGACTTCGTTCAGCAAAATCCTATATATCAGAAAGAAAAGATTCTTGAAAGAATTGTTGAGCCAGAAAGGACGATTATGTTTAGAGTGCCTCGAATGGATGACAAAGGAGAAATCCAAGTCAATAGAGGGTACAGAGTACAATTCAACAGTGCTATCTGACCATACAAAGGCGGATTAAGATTTAATGGAACCGTGAATCTCAGTATTTTAAAGTTTCTCGGCTTCGAACAAATCTTCAAAAACAGTCTAACCGGACTTCCTATGTGAGGAGGAAAAGGCGGAAGTGATTTCGATCCCCATGGAAAGTCAGATGCAGAAGTGATGAGATTTTCACAGGCATTTATGACAGAGTTATCTAAATATATCTGACCGGATACCGACGTACCAGCCGGCGACATCGGAGTAGGTGCAAGAGAGATCGGCTACATGTTTGGCCAATATAAGAAAGTTAGAAACGAATTTACCGGAGTATTGACAGGGAAAGGTTTAAACCGATGAGGTAGTTTGATCAGGACAGAAGCTACTGGCTATGGATTAGTTTACTTCGTGCAAGAAATGCTCGCTACGAAAAATGAAACCTTCAAAGACAAAACCGTCGTCGTTTCTTGATCAGGAAATGTAGCACAATATGCGATAGAAAAATGTCTCCACCTAGGAGCCAAAGTCGTAACCGCGTCAGACTCATCAGGATATATTTATGATGAAGCAGGCATCACGCAAGAGAAGTTAGAGTTTCTTAAAGATCTGAAAAATAATAAACGTGGAAGGATCAGTGAATATGCTGATAAATTCGGAGCTAAGTTTGTCGCAGGCAAGAAACCTCGAGAAGTAAAAGCTGATATTGCGCTCCCCTGCGCCACTCAAAATGAATTGGATGGCGAAAGTGCAAAACTCTTAGTAGCAAATGGAGTCATCGCCGTCGGTGAATGAGCAAATATGCCATCTACACCAGAAGCTATCGAAGTATTTCATCAAGCAAAAGTTTTATTCTCTCCAGGGAAAGCATCTAACGCTGGCTGAGTAGCCACTTCAGGACTAGAAATGAGCCAAAATAGTCTACGTCTTTCACGAACTAGCGAAGAAGTAGATGAGAGATTACACAACATTATGAAAACGATTCATGCACAATGTATAGAATATGGAAAGGAAGGTGATTACGTCAATTATATCAAGTGAGCCAATATAGCCGGATTTAAGAAAGTAGCCGATGCCATGATCCAGCAAGGATTGGTATAGATAACCAAAAGATATCAATCAACCCTACAAATCATACTATTGCACATAAAACAATAGATATGTCAATCAAAAAGAAGCTTCTGGACTCTCCGTTCGGGGCTTTTTTTTGCAAAATAAGGATTCTGGAGTATAATTACATTACCGCAGTTACTTAACGTACGGTTACTACACCCACGATGGGTAATAGTGGTGGAGGTATTTCCTCCTTAAACTCTATCTAGACCTTTTACCCCAAAAGATCGGATGGAACCCTGAAGAGCGTCAAGTTCCTATAAATCCCACCTAAACAGACAGCAATGTTGTTTATTTATATGGGCTGTATGAAGCCTATCTTGACGCTCTTCTTTAAAAGCTTATCAAAAGATCTCATATATATAATACATCAAACAAGGTAATAAGAGCTATTACATATAAAAAGCCACTGATTGTATCTCTCTCGGTGCTTTTTTATTTTTGTTCGATTGCAATCGGCAAATAGAAATTTATAATCCAAAAATCAAAAAGGAATCGTTTATCTTTTTATGTGACAATCCATGAAAAAACGACGAATAATCGTATTAATAGTAATTGTCCTAGCAGGATGAGCAACTATTTTATATTTTACCTGATGTTTCAATAATATTACACCTAACATCACAGATGAAACAAATCAAGAATATATAGAAGGTATGGCGAAATGTGAAAAATTAATGGCATATATAGATACATTGCCAAAAGAAATAAGTCTTTTTGGAAAAACACTTAGTCATTGAGCCATTGACTGCCAGAAAGAGATAACCGATGACAGTTACATGGATGATGCAAATATGTTCTATGTCCCACACTATGTTCTAAAGAACACTCTAATAATCACGTATAAAAATAGTAGCTACGGGTTAAATAAGGATATCTGGGATGTTATTAATTGAAAAGATATTGTAGGCCAATCTACTACTTTCGGTGGATTATGAAGTGCTTGAAATGGGACTGATGCCGCATTTATGCCATTACAAGATATTACAGATAGTGTCGATATAGCTCCTGCACAGAAAGAACAGATGTGAACATATAAAGTATTCTTAAATTTCGAACCAACTGGAGACGGACCCCAACGAGGAGAATGAAGATTCATTATATCCATTGTAGGGACAACGGGAGATTTGATCTATTACACTGAATCGAAAGTATTTGAAATTCCCAACATCACTACGCTACTTAAACTGGCGAGCAGTTACATCATATATCAACAAGACAAGAATGCATGACTAAACGCAAGCTTTGATGGCACAGTTCCGACAGATTCAAATGATAAGAAAAATTTTGATACATTAGTAGAAAAATATATGCGCGATGATGCAAGACAAGAAGCTGATTACTCAAAGGCAATAACATACACAGCCGTACAGTATATATCATCCATCATCCAAGGGAATCCCGATTATCAAAAACTCATCAAAGAGAAAGCAGAAGAATTGGTAAAGACAAGATTATTTAATTAACTCCCAATACACCAATTCCCGATAAACCATTACGTCAATTCTAATCATGTTTCAATCGCTCTAATATATTATGAACTTCAAGTTGATTTACGACAACCCCAAAGAAGATCTGCTGACCAGACTCTTCAAAGTAAGACAGATCGATGACCACATCGATTCTTTTCTCGATCCCAAATTAGCTGATTACTGGTGAGATCCATTTTTACTTAACGATATGGAGAAAGCCGTGAATAGAATTATCCAAGCCATGAAAAATAAAGAGAAAATTATGATTTTCTGAGATTATGACGTCGATGGAATTACTTCCAGCTATATTTTGTACAAATTTTTCGTGAAATTTTTGAAATACGACAATATCAGCATCCAATATCCGGACAGACTGCTTGATGGCTATGGCATGAAAAAGAAACATATCGACGATATCAAGGCAAAGAATTGTACGCTCATAATTACTGTCGACAATGGTATCTCTGCAGTAGAAGAGGCAAAATATGCCAAAGAACAGAAGATAGATATGATCATCACTGATCACCATCAGCATGGAGAGACCATTCCCGATGCTTTTGCTGTCATTACGCCACTCATTTCTCCTGACTATATTTTCAAATGATTAGCTGGCGTAGGCGTGGCCTTCAAACTTATCCTTGCCTTGACGGAGAAATCTAACCTAACTAAAGAACAAAAAAACAGAATTTTCAACTACTTTTTACCTGTCGTTGCTATCGGTACTGTGGCGGACGTCGTACCTCTCCTTCACGAAAATAGAGTCATCGTAAAAAGATGATTAGAATTGATAAATAAAAGTGAACAACATCTTCCCACTTCACTCAGAGGATTTTTGAATTACTTAAATCTCAAAGATAATGTAGATACCTTTCATATTGGCTTCGTTATCTGACCAAGAATCAATGCATGATGAAGGATTGAATCTCCCTATGATAGCCTCAAAGCACTCCTCTATTCTGGTGAGAAGCAAATCGAACATTTAGATAAGATTGAAGTAATCAATACCGAGAGAAAAAGAATGCAAGACGAGGCCATCAAAAGAGCAGAAACACTAATCAAACTGGATGAAAAAATACTCATTGCGACACACGAAGACTTTCACGAATGAATTGTTTGAATTGTCGCGGGCAGACTCACAGAGAAATATACCAAGCCATGCATGATTCTCAAGATAGACAAGAAGAAAAAAGTAGGAGTAGCTTCGCTCAGAGGCCCAGAATATTTTAATGTCATTGAAATGATTAGCTCAGCAAGTGAATTATTAGAAAGATTCGGCTGACACAGAGGGGCTGGCTGATTGACAGTCAAGTTGGAACATCTCGAGGAATTGATTATAAAATTTCAATGCCATTGCAATGATTGCATCTCAGAGAACGACTTAATCAAGACGGTCAAAGTCGACACCAAGATCTATCATCACGAGCGAGACAATGAGACACTAGCCAAGATACAGAAACTCGCACCATTCGGAGAAGGCAATCCAGAACCAATTTTTTTGTTGGAAAACGTACAGATCCAAAAAGTAGAAAAAGTTGGGAACAAGACAAAGACTCATCTCAAACTCCATACGCTTTTTGGAGAACAAAAGCTCACCGCGATGTTTCGAGGCAAAGGCGATGATGTAGATGCGACGATGATCAGAGGGAAGAAACCAGTTTCCATAGTAGGGAAAATCAGGAAAGATACCTATAATGGTGGCTATTTTATCGATGGAGCAGATATACAATAAGAATTCACAAATTCACGAATTATTCCTAATTACCGAAACAATTACAAAATTTAAAAATTTTAGAATTTTAAAATTGATTTGGAATAATTTGGAACAATTCGAAAAATATTCGTACATTCTATAAACTATCCTTGAAATAATAAAGCAAATATTTATGCTCATTCCAGTCCAGAAAAATCCTCATTAGAGGGTTTATTTAAATTCTGCAAAACTAAGCAATGGAAGATGTACAGAAGCAAATCGACGAAATCAAAGCAAGAAATACACGCGTCGAAGCTGACAAAGCTTGGGAAAAAAGCGGAGCAAGGAAAATCATTATTGCTTTGCTTACCTATATTGTCATTATCATCTTCTTTTACGCGGCGAGATTACCCCATCCTTGGCTCAATGCTATCGTTCCTACCGTAGGATTCATCTTGTCTACGCTTGGCTTTGATGTCATCAAACACATTCGATTAAAACATAGAAGAACAACTCGTTAACCCGACAACTTTTTAACCCGTTAATTCACAGGAAGCCGATGAACAACGCAGAAAGAGATCAGATTATGAACATTATCCTCAATCTAGAAGAACAAAAATGATCTATCCCCTACTTTTCAGAACTACAGTCACATGCCGTATATGGTGGCATCTTCGCTCACGTCGACGAACAACAAAAAAACGAAATCAGGACACTCATCAACCAACACATCGTAGAAAAAATAGAAAATCTGACCAAAACCAAGGGTGGTCAACTCTTCAAGAGATTCTTCGAAGCACACACGGACTTGTTTTGGGTGTTTAGAAATCTAAATGAAGATCCAAATATAGATATGAAAAAATTTCAAGAGACGGGCAAACAAGTAGAACATGAAATGTTTAAACTCGAAGGAATCTTGACAGACAAAATGCTCAAACAAGAAAAATGACTCGACAAAGTCATCGATTCCTTCTATAAGATCGTCTATACCTACTTCCCAAAATATTCTCAAGTAGAATAAGAAAATATACACATTACTTCCCCATACTTAAATTAAACAAAGATAGTTGTTGGTATTTTTCCGATATATTGCCAAAAAATATGGGTATTGACTTAGTAGGATAAATAATTATAGTATAAAACATAAAAATAATATTAACCAAAGACGGAATTATTATGGACACAAACACAACAAAAGTAAAAAATGGCACAATCGTATATTGCGGATACGAAAAAGGTGTGATTGAAGGAGAAGTAAGAGAAAATTGGCTTGTAAGTGTTAACGTAGGAGCTGTAACAAGATCCACAGACATTGGCAGCATTTTTCTGCCTACAGATTTCATCAAAGACACATCAACAATGGTTGCCGCAGAGAGGGAAAAGTTCAATGAGACAAAATGTTTCGGTTCCAATGTTAATCCGGACATTTACAGTCTTTTTGAAGAACACTGGATAAATATGTGCAACGCCGAATTCAATACAGAGCAATATGCGAAAGAAAAACAGCGGTTTGAAGCATTCATCAAAGAACTGATGGATGTGACAGAAGCGACAAACAAAGTATCTGTATCAGGGTTGCCTTATTTAAGAAGATGAAGGCAACAATTGCATAATGAAGTTCGGCATGTCCGAACTTTCTTATTTTTTTAAAAAGACAGTCTACTACTTTCCCAAATATTCTCAAGTAGAATAATTCAGAACTAGCAAAAGTAGAAAAACGACTTGAAAAAAGGTTGACATTTTGTAGTATGAAGAAAATTTATTTTTCTATCATAAAAAATGCATAGGCTAAGAAATGTATCTTGAGGAAGTGGCAATCCACGCACAGCTAACTATTTAAATAAATCAATAGTGGAAACATTTAACGACGATAACCCATTAGACGATGATGGTGAAATTTCCGTAGAACGATTTTTTGATTTCAAGACAGGCGACTTGAAAAAGAATCCCTTTACTCATATATGGACATATGTAGTCCATGGGAAAGCATATAAGGTAATAAACATTCCAGACTCCACAAGGACATTTGTTATAGACCTTGATAATAAAGAATGCTTTCGTGGGCTAGAAAAATGAACCCATGGATCAATAGAAAAAATACTGGAATTTGGCAATAGGAATATAGCGATTATCAACGAGATGGATGAGTATAGATGTATGGATGACAAAGGGAATCAAATAAGCAATGGGTGGGAAAAAATACATGTAATAAAACATAATAATGAGGTAAATATACTACAATTTATTCAAGAGGGCGGAAGGACATTCTACTTGGGTTCCGACTGATATCAATATAAATCTATACAAACACGATCAGAAACAGATGGCACAGGCCATAGACTCGAAAAAGATAGACCATGTGGCCTATATTTTCATAGCGAATAACATTACTTAAAATAAAATCCTAATGCCACAAGAATAGTGATGATTACGATCATGACTATTTCTTTTTTTGATGGTTTTTCTTTGAAAATCAGATAGCCACAGAGCAAGGTAAATCAGGTTCACAAAAAAGAAAACAAGATAGACAAGACAATACCAAATTCTCCCACGACGAACAAGAACAGGAGGAAACCGAGATTGCCAACCAGAGAAGATGCTCATACATATCCGTAAAATTTAGCAGACATACCTCTGAGTCAGCTATACATTTTTTTCCAGAGAATAGGTCACAAGAGAATTACAAAGACCAATATCTGATAGATAATAAAAAATTCTTTGTCCGGCACACCGAGCAGCAGTCATCAGATGACTAATAATTCCAAGGTCCTCAATCATTGGACAAGCAGAATTTGCTTGAAACTTCTGGGGAATACTAGTTTCTTGAAATCTATCGTAAATACCATAACGACAGCAAATGCTACGATACTGATAATCAACGAAATCACAGAAACATCATGGAAGATAATATATCATAGAATGATAGTAAACACGAGATGAAGATCAGCATAAGGCATCAACGTAGAAATCTTTTCTTTTCTATAGAGATATTGCTCTACATAGTCATAAGCAGTGACAATACCGACGATCAAGACAATACCACCGATGACTTGAAAGGTCAGCAGCGAACAATCAAACGAGCCCACTGCAATTCGCACAAGTGAAATAATCAGTCCACCAAATTCTCCCAACGCAGTATACAAGATTTCCGAAAGATGTGATATCTTGAGCGCTTTCTTGGAAAAAACAGCATCTAGACTAGAGAAGATGTTTCCTGCGATAGCACCAAGCACGGAAAAAAACATACACAGTAATTAAGCAGCTAAAGTATTTTTCATATCAATAATATGTTCCTGGATTGTACACAAAAGTTTCTTATCCAAGATATACACAAACGCACCAAAAACACTTCTCTTTAAGAGTCATGAAGGACGAATATTCGTATAGATGAGATTGAGACATTGATCAAATTTTTGAAGCACCTGTGCTTTTTTAGTCGGATCTTTGAGCGCTTGGAGATATTCTTCTTTAGTCACTCTCATTGCTTTGGGCAATATCTTATCGACATCTTTCTGCTGTTCTATTTCTTCTATTTTTTCAAAAATTTTCTGAACATCCAATGACTTCATGATATCAGACACATCTGCTTGAGAAATGTTTGCCTCTTTCTTGATCTGCTCGACAAGCTGCGTATCGACGACTCATTGCTCCACTAATTCTTGGAGACGATGAAGATCTAGTTTCATTTTGGCTTCTTCGGTATGCTTGCGACGAGTATCGATATTCCTTTTTAGCTTTTGTTTTTCCTTGATCTGTTCTTCTTGATCAAGATAGGATTCTATCATTAGCTGATAGGAGAAGAAAATAAAATTATGCTACGACATGAAGAAATACGCCTTCATATTTTTTGACTTCTTTGATCGTCAACTGCTCACCGGTATCGAGCACTACTACTCCACTATCTCACATCTGTCCTCCACTCTCTGCGTAAAAAGGCGTCTGATCAAAAATCAAAATTCTCTGAGTTCCCCCGTCTTTAGCGGGGCCAACAACGAAATCCTTGAGCAACTTCGTCTTGTCCGTCTTCATCGTTTCGTATCCCACAAACTTCGTAGGAGCAACATCAGTGATATACTTACTTCGATCGACATCTTGTGTAAACATATTTTTGGATCATTTACGAGAACGTTCTTGTTGCTTCTCCATCTCTTCTTGGAATCAGTTTTCATCGACAGTAAATCATGCTTCCAGAGCAATTTCTTTGGTCAATTCTACTGGGAAACCAAACGTATCATAAAGTTTAAAAGCATCTTGCCCAGAAATGATTTTTTTCTTAGCTGATTTGATAATATCTTGTAATAATTTTTGTCCATTACTAATCGTTTTCTGAAATTGAGTAACCTCTTTTTCCAAAAGAGTAACTATGGGATCAAATTTTCCTGTAAGATCAAATAATGTTACAATTTCTTTGACAATATTTTTTAGAAATGTCGGCAAAGTTTTTACATCAACCTCTTTGAGTAACATCATATTGTAATACATCCTTCTAATCAACCTTCTCAAGACATATCCCCTGCCCTCATTAGAAGGAGAGATACCATCTTTGATCATAAAAAATGATGTCCTCAGATGATCAGCAATGATCCTATATCTTCTTTCATTTCCCGCATAAGGAAGTCAGACGTACTTTGTAATAATGTCCAATAACGAAGCAAACACATCCGTTTCGTAGACAGACTCCTTTTTTTGAAGTACGGTACACATCCTTTCAAATCACATACCTGTATCCACATTATGGTTTTTTAGTTTAGTTAGCTTACCTGACTCATCACGATAAAACTCCATAAACACGTTATTCCATATTTCCAATCGATTATCTTCATCAGTCTTTGGAGTGGATCATTTGGGTGGTAACTTAGCAGTTCATACCCGATAGTAAATCTCTGTACAGGGACCACAAGGACCTACTGGTCCAGGGCTTCGTCGATTATCATCAGCAGTCATCGTACAAATTCTCTGTCAGTCTAAACCAGTATCTTTCCAGTATGAAATAGTTTCATCATCCTGAGCCACTTCCTTATCTCATTCAAAGACCGTCGCAGCAAGTTTCTCTGGTTCGAATCATAACACTCCAACTAAGAACTCCCGACTCCAAGCTACCGACTCTTTCTTAAAATAATCACCAAGTGATCGATTCCCCATCATTTCAAAAAACGTCAGATGACTCGCATCGCCTACTTCATCTATATCGACAGTTCTGATACATTTTTGGATATTAAAAAGCCTCTTGCCAAGCGGATGAGCTTGCCCAGAAAGGTAAGGGATGAGTTGTTGCATACCAGCTATGTTAAACATTGCCGTGCTCTCTTTCCCACCAATTAATGGTGCCTCGGGGAGAAACATATGCTGTCTACTTTCCCAGAATTTTTTCCATTCTTCTTTGAGTTGTTTGCCTGAAATAGTTTTCATACAAAATAATATAACACGATAAATATGTCAGTTTGGGTATAATAAATTTGAGAAGTATTACAAGATAATTACAAATAGAGAAAAAGGCGAATGATATTCGCCCCTACTCGTGTCTTATGTCTCACTACTCATATCTATTACTGCGTCGCAGTCGTCTTCAAAACATTATTCTGCTTGATACTCTCAATATACTCAAACAAGCTTACTTTATTTACTCCCTCATTGCTCAAAATATATAATTCTGGTCTATTTCACGTTGGGTCTGGAACTTCGACGTCTATCACTGGAGTCGCACCGAGATCAAATTTGAAGCTGAAGAGATAATACAAACTGTAGTTGGACGCAAACTGGTCGCCGTTTTTAGCAGGACGTGATTCGTAGACAGTAAAGGTTTGGTTTGTCCTGTCAAAGAGATACACGTATTTGGAGTTGATAGAGCTAATAATTTTGACGTTGTCTGAGAATTTATTGGTTACTTTGTCCCCACCGAGTAGAGAAACTTCACGGACACCAAGTGTAAATGCAGAAGGTGGATTTCTTCGGAATTGATAGAGTTTTCCCTGGTACCAAGCGAGGAATGAACCATCAACTGCAAAGCTACTAAAGCCACCAGAACCTCAGAAAGAGAGGCCTGTAAGATTGGGAGCTAAATAATATTTTTGTCCATCTTGGTAAATAGTTTGTGATCCAAGCGTATTACGATATCTCGTAACAAGCGTGGTATTACCAGCCGAATTTACAGAAGATTCAAAGACATACATATTTGCTTTACCATAGGTTGCGATACCTCAGATATGCTTACTAAAGCCATCGGTAGTTGCATTAGTGACCGTCTGAGAACCAGCCTTACTTACAAGGAGAATCGTTCCCTTGGGCGTATAACAATAAATTCCGTCCTTCAATAAACTAGGACCACAACCAGCCACTGCCTCTCCATTTGGCACATTATAATCCACAAGGACTCATCTAAGATTATCGTCCATAGCACCAACCAAGGCTGCTTGAGTTCATTCTACAATCATATTACTCCACATAGAGATACCCATGATCGTACCTATTTGAGTCTTTTCTGCATCATTGAAAGTCAAAATTCTAGATTTTTTACCAAGACTAAGATCATCGAATTTACTCAATGAACTAATATAACTGATATTAAACCCTTTGTAATACTCTGACTGTAATACTTTTTTTAGTGAAGCAACATCCTCTAGCCATCTTCATTTTGTTTCGAGAATATTCAATTTCTCTAAAATAGCATGATATTTCATTGATTTCTCTTCTGAAGTGGGATCCATACCCTGGAAAGACATAAGATCCTTTTTGATATCATCTATCGTCAAATCTACAGTTACACCATCTGAAGTGACCATAACATCACCATTGGATTTAAGTACCTGAGAAAGGAGATTGATAAGCATAAAGAGAATGAAAATACTCAAAACAGTGACCGTAACCTGATATTTATTTTTCAAAAATTTAGATTTAATCTTGTATCGAAGCGTATCTTCATTGACCTTTCTCTCTGGGACAATCTGAGTAGCTTTCTGAGCACCACCCGTCATGACAAAATGATAAATGAAAGCAAACGCTTTCTTATCAATTCTGGTATGAAGCACATCTTGCAAGAAGTTAGCCAAATGAGTAGATTCAGATTTCAATGCTTGCTCCATTTCCTTGAAGTCATTATTATCTAGTACATCAGCGATCCTTACGCCGACATAGACTACCTCATCACGACTCTCGATGTCTCCTTCCACAAAATCAGAGAAGAGATCAATCTTTCCTTTTGCATTAGTTGAATTATTGAGTGAATAATATAATTTTTCATCTCTAAAAATCATGACACTGACATCACCAATCATGGATGCCATCAGAATATTATCAGCTACGATCTGGACAAATCACTTGATACCAAAAAAGTCCACATCGCGAACCTTATCAGCAAAAGCTTTGAGCTTGGTATTGAGATTTTGCAATGCTACTTCAAAATTAGACTTCATGACATCCATATCGTATGATTCTTCTTCACCAACTTTTTCTACTATTTCAGAGATAAAATCCTGAATAAGATCTTTTTGATAATCCACAAATTTATCTGATTCGAATCCAACGAATAATTTGAGTTTAGCACCATTTGCTAAATCTTCAGCAAAATGGAAGGTCTGCTCATCATCCAAATACAGAAATTTTTTCTCTTTAACGTTCATAGAAAAACATATAAATAATAAAGGAGCTCTGCATTCTCACATACACACACTTTTTACGAACATCTACTTCGTCACGCCAAAAAAATTATCACCTTTCCCGTGTCTGCTCTTCTATTTATCTATCTTGAGCGTTTTTTCAATAGTAAGTATGAGAAAATATAACGGAACAAAGCTAAGGATGCAACGACCTTTTTGATGTTTTTATTTCGTCCAGTCAAGAGCCTCCACAGCCATTCAAGTTTGATCAGAATAATGAGTTTAGGAGCTCTTTTTTCAAACCCACACAAGAAATCAATCGTCGCTCATTGGTTGAATACCAAGAGATGATACTGTTTGATTTTCTCCATATTGGCATGTGACCAAAATTCCTGCCTTGGCACTCCTCTACTATTCATCACGATATTGATTGCATCAGGCTTGAGATGTTTCGCCATATCTTCGAAAGGGAAATCTGAGAAAGAATTGTCGGTAAAATTAGATTCATAATAATAATCTACATCTAGACCAAAGTGTTTTTTGATGGCAGCCATTCTAGCTGATTTAAACTGATTCTGCTGTGTCCCATAGGCTTTAGCAGCGCCATATTGGTTCTGAAGTGTCGTGGCTCTCTGATCATATACCCCATAAAAGATATAATTTATTTTTTGTGCTCAATATTTTTTCTTAGCCTGTCTGACAAAATAAGGGAAAAAGTCTGTCCCATTGAGATTGGGCAGCCAATATGTTTTTCACGTAATCCTACCAAGCAATCTAGCAACGAAGTAAAACACTTGCAATGCAATACCATCCGGCAAAAGAAAATCAGATGCCAATAAATGTTGTTTGTATATTTTTTGATCTGCCGTTGCTCCTGTCTCAAAAAGACGATGAGTGACGATTGGTCAAAAATAGATATAGGAAATTATAGCATAATGCTGACGTTCATATGTATCAAGAAGAGCCTTAACGGCGACTTCTTTATCTCCTAAAAAAAGCTTCTTGAGAATGTCATACATGGTTTGAAAAATTTAAATTCTAAATCACACCCGCCCATTGAGTCATCCCGGTGTTATTGGCGAGTTCACGAGCCTGCAACCGGGATATTATTAAATACTTTTTTGTTACTGAGATTCCGGCTGCAAATCGTAACGCCGGAATGACAACGAAGGCAGGCGGGTTCTTAAATTTTTATTAGACTCACTCCTGGATAATAATACTCTAATATCCTCTGGACATCTCGTCACTGCTCAGCCAAATATTCAGCTCACTTGCCACTGACTCCGACTCCATGACCCTTGAAATCAAAACAGGGAACAAAATCCATCCTGGCTTGTAAATACGGAGTGTCCGTCCATCCTCGTTTATCCTTGGCTGACCACGTAAATCCCGCAGAGCAACTAAAATAAGGAAGGATAGGCACATAGCCACTATAGAGTACGACATAATTTTGGATAGCTTGCAAAGCCTGAGCAGACAGTTTAGATGTTTTTTCTCGACCAGCTCACACATATTTCTGAAACATATCTGGATTATCTATAGCAGTATAGTTTGCCCCATCAGGAATAGATGGATGTTTATTGGCGACATTTGCATAAAATAAAGCATACATTTTGGAAAGTAACAGAACGAGTTTTTGTTTAACAATATGATCTGTATCACTAGTCTCTCATATGCCTTTGAGATAATCAGTAAATGGTAGTCTATTGATCCAGACAAATCTATTCTCGATAGCTCAAGAGATAAGATTTTTGACGGGATTTTTCTTGATAATAAGTGAGCCACGAAACGTATTCCAAGGAGTACCACCATAGGATTTTCTATCATATGATGAGACTTTGACAAGTCAACCAGACGCAGAGGCAACCGTCACCTGAGCAGGTGTGAGATAATTTTCACCATTAGGTACATATAAGAATCCATCATATGATTCTAATGAGAGTGTTTTTACTTTGGTAATTTTGCTGTCT
Source organism: uncultured Candidatus Peribacteria bacterium (assembly GCA_964504915.1). Lineage (GTDB taxonomy): Bacteria > Patescibacteriota > Gracilibacteria > Absconditabacterales > Absconditicoccaceae > CAJBLF01. The sequence continues at coordinate 25,854 of CAZDFH010000009.1, read as the reverse complement.
ATAGAGACAAGACAGATGCCATCACAGGTCAGTTCTCGCGTATGATAATTCATACTAAGATCGTAGAGAAGGACATTGATCATTCCTGAGAGATAAGATTTTAATTGGGGGATATATGTCTTTGCTGTAATCTTGGTAAATGATGAAGCAGGGAGAGAAAGATGTTTTCCTTTCATATACGCAAACTCCAAATTCGTCCCTATCTTACTGAGATCATCTTTCCAGAGAAGAGTAAAAGACACAAGTTTTTGTGAGGTAATTTGTCCTACCACACTCGTCAGCTTAATATTTTTGACGCCACTCGTGAGTCCAGTCTTTTGGAAAGTAAGAGTAGGCACTCATGCCTTGGTAGCACAAGACGCAACCACTAATCAAGAATCCATCGGTATACACGCACTAATAGTTCATAACGTAGTAGGCAAAGTAACAGTCGTAGTAGAAGTATAATAGACGCCACTCAAAGTCAACACAGACAAAGATGTCGAGCCAGACATAGCAGGTAGAAAAGTCGTAGTACCATTCAGTAAGTTTTGTTTGATACGAGTCCTAATATCCGGGAGAAGTTTATAGAGATTTGTACCAGGACATGCCGTTGCCTGTCCATCATCCTTGTGCCCAGCCACAGCATAGGAAGTAACCGTCGTCATATAGGGTGGCCAATCAGCCTTTTTGAAATACGAAACTTTAGCATTTGGATCTATATTGTATTTCTTGGCTAGTGCCGTAGTCAAGGCTACTAACGCCTGTAATTGTTCATCAGTAGGTGGTTGTATATTGAAATTACCCATCAAAGAAATACCAACCGTAGAGGTATTATTCCACGAAGCATGAGCTCAAACCACTCATTCACCACCTGCCCTTCCCTCATAGATATTCCCAGCTGGATCAATCAGAAAGTTATATCCTATATCTCATCGTCATTTGGTCACCGTATGGTATTTATAGATATTTTGTATTGCCTTTTTCGCGGCTGAGATACCTCAGGTCAAAAGGGCTGTATAATCCTCTGCCGTATGATGGATAATAATTTTCGTCTTATTGAGATGAATGCCCTCAGCCCATTTGAGATATTTTCCATTATATTGTTCATGGACGGCATCGACTTTTTGCTCATCAGGATAACTCGTCACGAGAAAATCATTTGCTATCTGAAGCATATAACGTTGTTGCAAGACATCCCAGAGCTGACTACTAGTACCCTCACCATCCGATTCTCTCAACAATTCAAGCTGAGCATCTTGCTGTTTTTGAGAAATTTTATCTCTTTCCGTCTTAGAAAGATTGGAATATCTTAGCGATTCATTAGCTCACCATTGTGCACGAGAAATGATCGTAATCCCAGGCAAGCTCCGATCAGCAGCAAGCGTAGATCATCGAGCCAGACCAAGCAAAAGCATTCAGAGTACATATTTCTTATACATATATATACTGACGAATATAAAATAGCACACAATGAATAGGGAAATAGATATTTTTTTCAATCAAAGAAACAATTTAGGAATTTACATTTGAAACAAAAGACAAAAAGAATACAATTCCATTTGAAATAAAGGCAGGTTTACGGAGTAACGAGTTAATGGGTTAACGAGTTATACCATTACTTTTACGGAATAACAAGATGTACAATGACAATAACTACTTTCGAGGACTTTGAAGTATGGAAATTATCCATGGAATTGCTAGAAAGCATATATAAACTCATCGAAACTTGAGAATTCACAAAAGATTTTGGCTTTAGAGACCAGATTAGAAGAGCTACACTATCTATAAGTAGCAATATAGCTGAGGGATTTGAGAGAAATAATAATACAGAATTTATTAGATATCTAACTATTGCAAAATGAAGCTGTGGAGAAGTAAGAAGTCAGCTTTTATGAGCAGAAAGAATAAAATATATCTCCCATCAAGACAGCAAACCACTAATCATACTCTGTTTTGATCTATCCAAAAGAATTGGAGCTTTAATCCAATATCTGAAACAGAAAAAACGCAACTGAGAATTCACAAAGAAGTAAAATAAAAAAACCCGTTAACTTTTGAACTTATTAACTCGTTAATAATTTAAGATAACCCGTTAACTTTTGAACTCTTTAACTCGTTAACAATCCATATGTTTACCCATCTTCATTGACATAGCACCTTCTCCTTTCTCGAAGCGATTGGCAAGCCAAATAAGATTATTGCCAGAGCCAAGGAATTGGGTATGGACGCTATAGCGATTACCGACTATAATGGTATGTATGGAATTATCAAATTCTACCAACTTGCCAAAGACGAAGGGATCAAGCCGATTATATGAGTAGAACTGGGATTTGTATTAGATACAAATTCTATCTTACCAGCCAACCAGATTGGGAATATTGTCTTACTAGCAAAGAATAAAGAATGATACGCCAGTCTCATGGAACTCGTGTCTTTTGCCAATAAAGATGGCATTACAGGAAAGCCAAAGATAGATATTAGCATCCTCCAAAAATTTGGTCCATGAGTAATCTGCATCATGTGAGGCAAGGAATCTCGGATAGGGAAAATGCTTATGCTAGATGAAAAAATGGAAAAAATCGCTGAGATTATCAATATGGTCAAAAATGCCGTTGGCCCAGAAAACGTATATCTAGAAGTCACTGCACAAGATGAAAAACTACTTCCCGAGGTCAAAAAAATAAACACACAGATCCTCGAACTCAGTCAGACTACTTCGACAGCGTGCGTAGTTCACAACAACTTCTTTTATCCCAACGCTGACGAAAAAGAAGCTCGAGAAATAGCATTAGCTATCAAAGATGGCAAGAAAATCTATGATGAAGACAGAAGAAAACCTAAAGGAGAGTACTATATTATGAGCGAAGAAGATATCCGTGCCATATGTGAGAAGAATGGACACAGCAAGACAGATATAGACAGGCGGATAGACACCAACAACAGAATAGCTGAAGAAATAATCACAGAGATTGACCTTCATCAGACATTATTCCCCAATTACGACTCACCTGCCGACATTGTAGAACTGTATGAAAAATATAAAGATGGCTTAGTGGAAGAATAATTTTCATATAAAACGAGAAAAGTGTGACAAAGATAAGACAAAGAGCATAAAGGACAAACGTCCAAGCCCAGCATATCCTTCCACACTTTAGTATAGCCACATCAAACAGCTAAAAACAGCTATTGGCTATCAACGATAATCATAGGGATTTCCTATGTTTTTTCAAGATTAAGATAAAAGTAAGCAGAGATTGACTTTACTGAGGAAATAGGTAAAAAAAGTCATTAAAAAATAAATAAAAATTCACCAATTAACATAATGTAAAACCAAATTAAAACGATTATGAGTACAAAAGGAAAAGTAGCTCTGTTATCGACAGAATTGCAGAGTAAGATTGTTTTTGGAGAAAGGAAGTACAATCCAGATCCTGAGACTCCTGTGACAAATTTTCTCATTGCTACAAAACGGCATTGTAACGGAGGCAGAACGGTTGATGCTGGATTATGGTTAAAAAATCACATAGACAACGGAGGGAAAATTTTTCTTTCCATGTCAGGCGCTGGGTCATCATTCCAGTTAGGCATACTCATAGCTAAAATGATCCGCAAAGGGAAAATCAGTGGCATTTCAGTGACCGGTGCGAATCTTGAAGAAAGTCTGTATCGCTATGTGGCACATAGCCACTATGCATACATACCAAACTATGAAAATTTAACACCACAGGAAGAAGAAGAGTTAGCTCGGGCAGGCCTCAGAAGAATCACAGATACTTTCCTTCCCGAAGAAGAATCTGTCGGTAAAACACATCCTCAATTAGAAAAATTATGGAAAGAAGCACAAGGAAAAGGAGAAAGCTGGCTTTGGCACGATTATTTCATGCAACTTTTCGAACGGGATATGATAGAGAAAGATTCGGAGGCAAAAGCAGAAGAATGCTGGCTCTACGAGGCTTGGAAATATAAGATCCCGGTTTTTGTTCCAGGCAGAGAGGATTCTACGATGGGAAACATTTTTTCTCACGCCTGTTACAACGGGAAGGATTCAATGCTTTCCAAGTACAAACTTGAAGAACCAATCGATCCATCTGTTATCAAACCACCAGATGCCTACATGCACAAGTTGGCAGAATGGTATATGGACATAACGAAAGATTCATCGGTAGCATTTCTCCAGCTTGGTGGCGGCATTGCAGCAGATTTCCCTATCTGCGTGGCACCACACCTCAAAGATGATTATTTCCATGATGAGACAGAAGAGAAGAAGGATGAGATGGTAAAACCATGGGCAGGTTTCATAGAAATCTATTCGTCACCGATGAGTTTTGGTTCATATTCAGGAGCCGGCCCCAAGGAAAAAATCACGTGGAAAAAATTAAACGAAAAGAGCTATGGTGTACAAATTTTCGGTGATTATACTACAATATTCCCCGACATCGCAGCCATTATATTAAACAAATAACACATCCATTTATTTGGACTCCCGGTGAAACTCTCTCGGGAGTTTCGCTTTTTAGAAAAAATTTCCTTATTTAAGAATTGAATCACATATTTTTTTCACTACAATACCAGTGACAGATTTTTTAGTACTTTCTTCGATACGCAGATATGGATATCAAATCATACATAGCAAGCCAACTCAACGACGAACAAACCAAAGCTGCGTTGCACACAGACACATCTTCTCTGATTATTGCAGGTGCGTGAAGTTGAAAGACAAGGGTTTTGACCTACAAGATAGCTTACCTTATCCGAGGCAAAAAGATTCCTCCTACGAGAATTTTGGCAGTGACGTTTACCAACAAGGCCGCTGGTGAGATGAGAGAAAGATTAGTAAAAATTTCTGAAGAAATAGCTGGTGAAGAAAAAAAAGCTCCGACAAAACAAGAAATCGTTTCCAGTGGAGATAGCTTAGATGATTTTCTACAAAGCATGGAAGCAACTGCTCCTACCACAAGTACTCGTTTCAATCCAGCCACCGCAACTAAACGAATAGGAACATTTCATAGCATATTTTTGAAAATATTAAAAGAAGATATAGATAAACTCGAAATGAAGTACAACAAAAATTTCGGTATTTTTGACACCAACGAAAGTCAATCCGTCATCAAGGATGCGCTCAAGAGGATGAACATTCAGGATGTATATAAGGTAGCAGAGGTAAAGAACTTTATCTCTACTCAGAAAAATAACGGCATTGAGCCAAAAATGTACCTCAGCGATAGCAAGTCTGACTACGATCAGCACATGGGCCAATTATATAATGAATATCAGAAAGCATTGGAGAAAGCAAATTCTCTAGATTTTGATGATCTGCTCCTCCTCCCCTATTTGTTATTCAAAAAAGATAAGGAAACACTCGCCAAGCGACAGAAAAAGTTTGATTACATTCTCGTCGATGAGGCGCAAGACACCAATCGGATCCAATTTGAGCTGATGAGAATGATGACTGGTGGCTGAGCAAACATTACCATGATCGGCGATGATTTCCAGAGTATCTATGGTCGAAGATGAGCGCTGATGGAAAATTTCCTCAATGTAAAAAAATATCGACCAGATATCATTATGTTTAAACTCCAGATGAATTATCGTAGCAGACCACATATCGTCGCCGCAAGTAATCATATCATCAAAAATAACGTGAACCAATATAAGAAAGAAATCGTAGCCCACAGGACAGGAGATGACAAGATTACTATTTTTTCTCATGGCAGCGAAATGGATGAAGCAGCGAACATTGTCGATATGATTAAAAAATTTAAAGAACAAGAGAAAATTAAAACGCGATGATCCGTGGCTATACTGTATAGGACCAACGCCCAATCCTCTCCTTTTGAGCAATTATTTCTCCAGGAAGGAATTCCATACAAGATTTACGGAGCGTTTAAGTTCTTTGAAAGGAAAGAAATCAAAGATATCGTTTCTTATATCAAGTACATCAACAATCCTGCGGATAATGTTTCTCTCAAAAGAATTTTGAACCTCCCAAACAGAAAAATCTGAAAAACAACCTTGGATGGACTCGAAGACCAGGCTATTTTGAAAAATACAGGATTGACTGACATTCTTCGTCTTTCACAAGATCCACATTCAGATATCAAAGTCACACCACAAGCCAAAGCAGGCATCAAAGATTTTCTCAATCTCATGACTGAGATTCATTCCACCCTTGCGGTCAGTAAACCAAGTCAGGTCATCGAACAATTGATCAAAAAAATAAAATATAGAGATTATCTCATCAAAGAAGAAGGAAGTGAAACACTCGCCGATGAAAAATACGAAAACATCTGACAATTGATCAATATGGCAGAAAAGTACGTCGAAACAGGCGAAGATGCCCTCAGACAATTTATGGAAGAGGTCGCTCTGCTTGCAGATATTTCAGAGAATGAACAAGGTGAGATCGATGCCGTAAAATTAATGACCGTGCATTCAAGCAAGTGATTAGAATTTCCTATCGTCTTCGTGGCATGACTGGAAGACCATATGTTTCCATTATCAAATGCAATGATGGAACCAAAACTTCTGGAAGAAGAAAGAAGACTGATGTATGTCGCCATCACAAGAGCCAAAGACGTTCTGTTTCTCTCTCACGCACACTCGAGGATGACGTGGTGACAAACGAAGAACAATCCGCCAAGTAGATTTATAGATGAAATTCCTGTAGAGCTTACCAAAAAATACGATCTCGGTGGAGATAGTGAAAGATGAGGAACTGGACCACAAATAGAAGAAGGATATATTGTCAAACATAAACTTTTTGGTACTGGATATGTGTTGGAAGTACGAAACAATCTCGCCATCGTAAAATTTCACAATCCCAAATATTGAGTTAGAAAGATTGAGATGAGATTTCTTACTATTGTATAAAAGTATCTTTTATCGAAAAAACAGAAACATAAATACAGGACACAAAAGATATTTTAATTGTTTCTGCATTACATGCAAAAGATAGGTTCGGGAGACAAAAGAACAACATATGCACATAATGAAATAGTGTTAAAAGTAGCTCATACTCCGCTTTATTTTTACCAGAAATACAAAGATCATTGTCCTCAAAACATACTGAGAAAATTAGTAATAAATAAAACAATAGAATCAATCAAAGCTAATAACATAGAAGCGACAAATTATCATAATCATAGGCATAAACTCCTTCATCCTACAAAAACCATTCTAGGAGGAATCATCAATATGCAAGACAAAGTAGAAATACTAAAAACAGAGCATATCATAAAAGAAATGGTCATAAAAAACATCATAAAAGAAATGAAAGAAACATTCAAAGCATATAACAATATTGAAGACATAGCACAAGCACCCAAAGACATATCGGAGATGCAGCCATTCCTTCATCATCTCAAAGATGAAAGTTTTTGATTAAACAAAAAAAAAGAAATAGTAATGTTTGATTACGACATTGCTCCACAAATTTTTGACTTATTTATCAAAAGACATGGAAATCAAATTCATGAGCTTTTAAACAGCACATACTATTGAGAGATTATTACCCATCACGAAAAGGACTCAAAAGAAAGCAAATAAGATAAGCTATCAAAAAGAAATAAATGCTATGGAAACAGACATCAGTATTTTTTATTATTTGCAAATAACCATAAACAAACCATTCGTGTCGTTGCCGGGAAGGCAGTAATGATTGCCACAGGGCAACAATAATTTTATTATAGTATTTAAAAACTTGTCTGCCGTGAGGTGGGCTGGAAGACAGAATACGACTAAGCAAACCAAAGGCCGAGCAACGGGCGAACTGCGAGGCCTAGACTTTTTTGCTTACTTTTTGGGGCAATGCCAAAAAGTAAGTCCTACGGAAACAGATGTCAGCAAGAAGTATTTTATTATTTGCAAATACGAATAATTCTATTATGATTTTAATATAAAATTTTATTTATTTCAAAAATAATCATGATTGATAAAAATTTAACCTACGCTGTTGTCTGAGCATCAAACGACGAAAACAAGTATGGTCATAAGGTATTTCGTGATCTCTTAGAAAATGGATATCATGTCATTCCCATTAATCCTAATGAAGAAAAAATTTTGTGAGAGAAAGTATACCCAACGTTAACAAGTTATGGAGAAAAAATAGATGTAGCGATTTTCGTGGTGCCACCTATAATCACACAAGCATTACTTCCTGAAGTAAAAAAGTTAAATATTACTCACGTACGAATGCAACCATGAAGTGAAAGTGAAAATGCAATTTCGTTTTGTGAAAAAAATAATATTACCTGTACACACGATGCCTGTATCATGATCCAAAGAGCAAAAAAAGATGCGTGAAATATAAGTCTATAAGCGCTCTTTCAAATATTTGACAAATAAGAAATTATGAGTATAATATTATTGTTACAACAGCAACAAAAATATTTATCTCTAAAAAAATATTATGAGTGATGGAAATTATTTTGAAGAAAATATTTTAGTGGAAGAAAATATTTGATGTGGTATTGAAGCAATACAAGAAAAAACCAGTTATCACCTATCCAAACTCTTTGACTATTTTGGAGAAGAAGAGCAAGAAAAAATTATATAAATAAAAAATGCAAACATAAGTTATACACTTAATGAAATATGTAAACTCATTTTTTTTATCACCAGTAGAAACCATAGGGAAGACCTATGATTTTTCAGATTACAAAAAAGATAAAAATGTATGATTGATTTGATTTTTCGCATATGTTGAGTATAAAAATGATGCGAGGTAAAAATTTCAATTCTTCTATTCACCAGAATAGTAGAGTTCACCTAGCATTTTATATCTTATGTATATTACAAAAATGGTTGCAAAGAAAAAAGTTGCTAAGAAAGTTGTAAAGAAGGTTGTAAAGAAAGCTGTCAAGAAAGTTGCTAAGAAGGCAGTTAAGAAAGTTGTAAAGAAAGCTGTAAAAAAGGTTGCTAAGAAAAAATAGTCCTTTTTACACAAAAAACAAAAGAAAGCGCGTTATCTACGGATGAGGCGTTTTCATTTTAATTACAAAAAAAAATACAAAAGACAAACGATACATCCATACGTAAAGACGAAACAAAAACCGTATTCACTCGTACCGACGATTTTAGATACTTCAATTTCAAACATAGTGAAGAAATTGGAGATATCTAAAGCAGTCGGTGCATTTTATATTGAAAAAATGGTGCGAATAGTTATAGTATAAGCGTAATTCTTACCTATTAATTCTTAATTGTGAAAAAAGTATTAGTTGGACTATCATGAGGAGTAGATTCCGCCGTAGCCGCATATCTTCTACAGCAAGAATGATACGATGTCGTTGCTGGATTTATGAAAAACTATGTCGCGCCAAGTGGAAATTGTACTACGTACGAAGACGCTGAAGAAGCTATCAAGGTGGCAAAATTTTTGTGAATAGAAATTATTTCTTTTGATCTCCAAAAAGAATACGATGAAAAAATTCTTCAATACATTTACGAATGATATCAGAGATGAATCACTCCAAATCCTGATGTCTTATGCAACACTCTGATCAAATTTGACGTCTTTCTTCATAAAGCACTAGAACTAGGATTTGATTACATAGCCACATGACATTATGCTAGGATTGAAGAAGTCGTCAAGTCCGTAAAGTCGAAAGCCTGCCTGACCGGTAGGCAGGTCCATAAAGTCAAAGAAGAAAAGACCTGAAGACTTGATAGACCTGATAGACTTTACAGACTGTTAAAGTGAATCGATGCAAACAAAGATCAATCATATTTCTTATCTGGATTAAACCAGTTTCAATTATCCAAATCATTATTTCCCATCGGATGAATGACTAAACCAGACGTGAGAGCAATAGCAAGTCAGATCTGACTTCCCAATGCCACACGTAAAGACAGCCAGTGATTATGTTTTGTGTGAAACATTCCTATCAAACAGTTCCTCGAACAAAAGTTACCCAAAAAAATCTGATCTACTATCACGCAAGATGGAAAAATTGTCGGACAACATGATGGAGCTCGGTTTTATACTATTGGGCAAAGACAGTGACTTAATTTGGCGCCAGATCTTTTTGTGACTCATATTGACGTAAAAACCAATACGATCACCGTCGGACCAAGAAATGACTCAGCGATAAACCAGAAAATCGTACATCTAAAAGATCGACATCGAATCGGTAAAGCATATGAGACACCTATAAAAATCACTGCAAAAATCAGATATAGACAAGTAGCTCAACCTGCTACGCTAACCCATGAGAATGAAATAATTTTCCAAGAAGAACAACGATCCATTCCCCCTGGACAAGTTGCCGTTGCCTATATCGGCGAAGAATGCATCGGTTCTTGAATAATAATGAATAAGGAATAGACCGGGACACCGACAAACCCTCCGACTTCGCCTTCGCTCAGCCACCTCCCTTGACAGGGCGGCTTCAATAAATAGATGTATATAATCCTCTGCCATCATCAGAAAAAATCCTCTGTAATCTTTTCGAAATATTTGACAAATAAGCGTCTCTCGGGTATAATTAGGAGGAAGATTTTAGCTTTCTCCAAATAGGATGAAAATACAGACAGAAAAGACCTTTAAGATAGCTACGATAGCATTCTTAGCACTAAGCATGGGAATGATACTTTTCCCTATACAGAGAGCTCCGACACTCAACGAAGTTGCATTCGTCTGGAATACAGAGCAATTGCAAGGAGTCCACGGTGCTGCTAGTCAATGGGATTACCTTTTTGAAGATAATGATACAAAAACTTATGGAGGACAACTTTGAACAGATTCAACAGTACCACTCAATACTTCACCTTACCCAGACAAAACAAACAGTTCTACCACACATACGAATACAACAGACACAAGTGGGAATACTAGTGGATCACAAGGGACATTTGGAACTAGCCCTATGATAACAACAGGAGCTACACACATACAGACAGCAACTACGACAAGCACTCAGACGAAAAAAGACTGTAGAACTCCATGGGGAGACTTAGTAAAAGATCAAGAGTTTATTCTCGCATATCAGCAAAGAACTGATGCAGAGACGATGTGTAACATCGAGAAAAGGGTATGTAATGATGGCAAACTAGCATGATCATATATCCAGCAATCCTGCAAGGAAAACATCACCTATAATTATCAAAGGGCCAAAGTCATAAGTTACAATGAAAAAATTGTAGACCCATTGATCCAACCAGGTCCAGCACAAAACGCATGAGCAAGTTTTTCTACGGAAGGAAAAATAAATCAGACTACACAACCTACAACCACCCGATGATCTACGAACAACGGACAAGTCACGACCGCCTCAGGAGTCAAACAAACCACGAACACACCAGCTGATTGTGCCACTCCATGGGGGACTAAGATTAGCTACGGACAATTCGTGAAAGCATACAAGTCTTCTATAGGATTACTTGATATGCCTTGCGAAACAGAGCTCAGACTTTGTGTAAACGGGACATTGAAATGAACTTTTCTCAACAAAAGTTGTACAATCAAAAATATGACCTATAGTGACTACCTAATAGGTAATTACGACGTAACCTCACCAACACCACAAGATATTACCGACACACTCACAACTGACAATAACGCGGTGAATCTTTTTGATCGAATCAGAAAATTATTCGAATAAAGATTTTTTATACACCAAAAACATATGGAGATCAAGGCAAACACACTCACGAATGAAGAATCATATAGATTGTGGAATATTGCCAGAGAACTTTCTTCTGTACTCAAAAATTTAAGCCCAGAGACAATAGAAAATATTGCGTTGCAAGAAGTTACAGAGCAGAAGAAAAAAAGAGAGATGATTGATAAACAATTTCAAGGGAGAAAATTCAAAACCATAGATCAAGAGACTACTTTTATTACATTTCCAAATCATCCAGATTTTCAAGTATCTCAATACAAAGGAGGAATCAATATTTTAAGACACATTCATAGTAAAGAAAAAAGCATGTGAATAGATTCACCACATTCCACTCTTCTTACTACAGAAGATTTACAAACAGAGTGACCAACGGGTATAGATATAAAAAATGAAGAAGGGAATCTGATACAAGCTATAGAAATTACTCCACTTACCATAGCGGAGCAGCAGATACGGCAAATAGGAATATGAGTTAGAGGATGAAAAAAAGATTATTTTTATATTCGCATTGCGGAGACAGGCAAAGAGCTGGAGATTATATGAACAGACAATAAATACCTAACAGGAGATTATAATGAGTATATGAACAGACACATGACAGGAAGCTCCTTGCTAGTAAAAGTTATTCCATCATGAGGTAGAAACCGAGCTTTCAGAGGATGAGAAAGAATTTGATTTTGTATGTATGAAGCACCAAAGAAGGAAGTTATTGATTTCGAAGAACTTTTCGAATCAGCATAATTTTTAGTTAAGTTCCAACACTATTGGACAATGATCAGATCACTCTATGGCAGTTTCATGGGTGATTTTTTTGATATTTGGAATCACATTTTCAGATACTCGGAAATAATCTAGTCTCCGTCAGACATTTCTTGGCCTCGCGCCTGCACGATATGACCACCACGTATACTGATCTTTGAGCGTAGGATGGAAATAGCGGAAGACATCGACATAGCCATTTTTTTTGAGCTTATCCATCTCCGATCTTTCTATCAAGAGGAATCAGATACTATTTTTATTCTCTTCTGGTCTAGCAATATCGATCTCATTATGACAAATATTGAAATCACCACACGTGATGACTTGCTCACCCGCAGCTTTGAGCTTATTGATATAGTGGAGAAAATGTTTGTAAAATTCTAGTTTATATCACAGCATTTCTGTCCCATCTGCTCTCTCTCCTCCGTTGGGGAAATACATATTAAGAAGAACAAAATCTGAAAACTTCGTCTCGACCACCCTACCATCCGCGTGAAAATGCTCTATGTCCTCAAACCTCGATTTGGACGAGATCAATTTCAGATCCTTTTTGTACAAAGTCGCAGTTCCCGCATAACCAGGTCTTTCACCCGCATGCCAGACTCGATTGTAGTCATTCATATGAAATCTAAACTCTGGTGGCAATTGATGCTCGAATGATTTAGTTTCCTGTAAACAAATAATATCAGGATTCTCATTTTTTACCCAATCATAAAATCACTTACCGATCACGGCACGAAGCCCATTTACATTTCGAGAAGCTATTTTCATAGGGAAATACAAAAATTAAATATTCTTACTATCTTCATTCCAATTCACAGGATTATTTTCTATATATTCACGGATTCTAAGAAATTCAGCATCACTTCTAATAATATGATCATGAAAGCGAGATAACCAAGTAAAGCCAGGAATTGTTTTTTTAATTTTAGATGTAATAGATCACTTTAATCAACGAATTAATGATGCAAGATTATTCTTTTGTGGCCCAAATATATTAACCCCACTCTTATGTACAGCCGCATTGCATGCGGCTCCATCAGATGCGCCCGGTCTATCACTAGGAGGCGCATGCAATGCGCCTTTACTGGGATTATTTCGTGGGGTATCAATACAGAGCAATAAGTGGAGATGATTTGGCATTACCACAAATGAATCAATCATTACATATTTTCTTATTTTGGGAATATTCAAAATTTCTTCTTTTACAATCTTACCAAATTCATTCAACATCATTTCTCCTTGTACTATATTTCAGAAATAACACTTAAAATCTTTCACACAGATAGTAACAAAAAAATCGCCTGCAGAATAATCTCATTTTTGCAATCTCACAGATTGTGTACGATATTTGTCTTGGAATAGCTCCTTAGACATTATCTTTTACTTGAACAAGCTTAAAACCTTCTCATCCCTTCCTTGGACTAATTGATCACTTCCTCATCACTTAAGTGAATTGTCTTGTGCAATAGATTTTGCTGATTTTTTTCATGTTCAGTTATAGATTGCAAAGCTTCAATCTTTTTTTGCTAAAATCCAATCTTCTTTAGCATAATGATCTTTTGCTCGATCAACAATTTTTTTGAAATCCATAGTATTCAGCACAGCATCTTTTTCATCAATCAACAAAGGTCTTGGAAGTTGTTTCAAATTACTATTTAAGTAACTAATTTCCATACTTTCCATAGCCGATTTCATCTCATCATATTCTTTCAATGTCTTATCCAATTTATCTTCCAATTGAGTCGCTGTCTTGATTCATAATTTATTGACGGTAATATCCAAAATACCCTGTAATTCTTGTACTCTTTCATACACCTTTGGTCCCGTATAAGCTGTGATTCTTTTGACTCAGGAAGCAACGGCTTCTTGAGAGACAATCATAAAGCAACCAATATCTTTGGTATTGTCTACATGCGTTCCTCCACAGAGTTCGATAGATTTTACTACTTCGGTTCAATCTTGCGTTTCTATATTGCCGACGATCTGTACGACTCTGACCTCATCACCATATTTATCTTCAAAAAATGCTTTTGCGCCTAGTTTGATAGCTTCTTTGTAGGAAGTCTCATCTACTTTTACCGGATAGGCAAAATAAATGATCTGATTGATCACCTTATTTATCTTGTCTACTTCGTATTGATCCAAAAGTCTATCTGCGGCAAAATCAAACCTCAAATAGTCATCATCTACCAGTGAACCAGCTTGTTTGGTATTTGGGAAAATCTTAGCAAGCTCCGCATGAAGCAAATGAGTGGCAGTATGAGCACGCATCTTAGCATATCTTTGGTCTGAATCTACGACTAGTTTCATGATAGGACTAAATAAATAAAGGATTAACTACAAATTACATGGTAACTACGCTGCGTTGTAATATAACTTCGTTGTAACGTCGCCCTAACGGGCTGTAACGTATCGTAGATATATATTTCGACAACACATTACACGAACACAGTGAGTATGTTACGTGAGCTCTAGCGAACACATTACGCGAAGCATATTACTATTCTATTTCTTTACTCCAGACAACAACTCTTGTAATTGTTTCTGTGCTTCTTGCTTAGTTATGCTAGGCAATGCCTTTCCTGTATCCACAGCAACCGTCTCTACAACAGTCTTCGTTCATGAAAGAGAGTCCGCTCATGAAGTGGTGTCAGCAGAATTTTTATTTCCAGCCAAATACATTACAGAGGTCAATCACGTAGCCAATAAGAATACGGCCAAGATAATAATAATAAATAATTTCAAAATCTTTCTTTGCGTCGTCATTCAAGGAGTAGAAAAGAATAAATAAGATGCCAAAAGTTCCTAAAGAACTTATCCCGCATTGCGGGACTGGCCGTCGCGTTCATCCTATAGGATGAAACAAGCTCATAATATATAAACTGAATCTCTTTTCAATAGGTGTTGACATAGAGAGACCGTTTAATAAATACATATTCAGCCTATATCTAATTTATCTAGCACAACAGACCATCCATATGAATATCCACAAAAGATTTTCAAATAGTATCGCCCAGATATATATTATTTGTGTCTATATACCGATATATATACAGCTAGGACGACTATGTTTACAATACAAGAAAAGACCGACCATCCTGCGGAAAGTAAATCCGAAATTTCCCTATGGTGGATTGATTTGTCCGAAGTCGCTCATTGTAGAAAAATTTTTGGAAAAAGAAGAAAATAAAAACTATTTTACCAAAACATTAGCACTCCCTGCAGAAAATACTCTGCAAGAAAAGATAAGAAAAGTAGAAAATTTTATGCAAGAATATCACCTACACTATCCTATCATTTTGAAACCAGATGATGGTATAGGTGGCGTAGGATTAAAATTTATACACGAGAAAGACGAGTTAAATAGTGCGATATCCAAGCTCAAGAAAAATTATGTATTACAAGAATACATTTCACGATCCAACGAATTTTCTATATTTTTCATCAAACAACCCGGAGAATTGAGTGGCAGGATACGATCTATGACAAGAAGATACTCCATCAAGAAAGCACAAGACCCAGAATTAATGATCCCCGAGAGGAAAATTATTTGCAAGGATGAAAGTCAGTTAGTCACACCGGCGATAAACCATATATTCAACACCATTAGTGATATCCCATGATTTTATTTTGGCAGATTTGATATTCGCGTCAAAGATGTGGAAAAATTTCTCTCTGAGGGGAAAGATTTTACTATCTTGGAAGTAAACGTAGGAGCACATAGCATCGCATTACATGCATTTGATAAGAAGTATGGGCGATTCAAGAGATATAGGATATTTTTTGATCAATTAAGATTTGCATTTGAGATCGCAAACCAGAATGCTGAAACACTTGCAGATCATCCTCATCAAAATTTCACAGAATTTCTCAAAAAGTTTATAGGGATATTTCAGTAATTACGAACTAACAAAAAACGAGATATCTTCAGCCAAAAAGATTATTTTAAATCAACTAAAATAGATCAGATATCCATCAGCGAAACAGCAGAGATGACATTAGGGAAATACATAGGTAGTTGTTGGTAAAAATAGACCGATTTCGTTTTCTGCAATGGAAGAAGTACTATACGATGTACACCATGAGCATGACAAAAATCAAGAAGCTTACTAAATAATGCCACACCAATACCAGGAAGTGGCTTTTGCAGAAGATGTATATCTCTACAAGAGATATCTGAATCTTTTTCAGCACCACGAAAATTGGCTGTGTAGAAACCATCAACAAAAACATAAGGAGAACAATGTCAAAAATCGCAATAACCAAGCTTTATGACAAACTGATCATTACTATACGTCATACATATACTAGTAGTATCAATTAGCTCAGTTGTAACATCATGTGCTATATCAGAAAAACGCTGAGCTTGAGGAATGACATCAGATGGCACTATTTTATGAGGATAAAGAACTGGCATATACACTAAGAGAAATAAAGAGAAGAAAGGCTAATGATATTCCCTATTCACCAAACACATCAGCGATGGGATATACAACAAAGTAATGAAAAATGACATAATCAATCCACCAATAAACGCAACTGCCATCGAGCCAAAGAGCTCATCTTTGACCGCTAAAATAATCAATCAAATAATTGTTGTCGCTTTCGTCAGAAAGATAGGAATAAATCTCTCAGCAATACTTTGTTGGAAACTATCCACTACAGAGAGTCATTGCTCTTTGTAAAAATATTTGAAATCTTCTATATGGATCAGTGCTTGATTTACTCAGACTCCCATGACTCAGAAGATTCCAATCATTGCGGGAAAGGTCATGCTGATCTTCAACAACGCAAGCAGAGCAAGCGTACCGCCAATAGACAAGAAGACGCTCGATACAATCACAATTGCATATTTGAAATTATTAAACTGCACAACCAAGATCAATACCATCAAAATCAATCAGATCATCATAGCAGTTCAGAGATCACTCATACTTTGACTAAGTTCTTCTGCATCTCAGCCAGTCACATTGGTCAATCATGCAGGCAAGGGATGTGCTTTCAAAATAGCATTTACTTTGGTCGTAACATCAGTCAAGATTGCAGAAGCTTCTTTATCCGCAGTGACCGAAATCATTCTCTTGCCATCCTCTCTTTGGATAGCATTTATTTCTGGCTGTAATTGTTTTTCTTGGATGATCTGATCCAAAGTAATCTTGCCAAGTTTTGTTTGTTCTATCGGCAAATCAGTAGCCAAGAATGCATTCAACGATAAAGTATCGCTACCAAAATCAGAAAATTCTTTGATTTTGACGCCATTAGATTCGTAGTCAGAATTTTTGAGAGCAACCAAATTAGTCACCGAAGACATACTACTTACGCCAAGTTCTTTGGCCTTATTTTCATCGAGGACATAGACAATCTTTCCATTGGTATATTCCAACGATGTTGTGACATTAAAGATACCAGGTATCGCTTTAATTTCAGGTAAGATAGACTGAATATATGCATTGACCTCTTGATAATCTTCTCCAGCAATATTAAAGGCAATTGGCTTTCCTGATCATCATCATGCTTGGACCGTAAAGATCGACATATCTTGCAAGACAGGATAACGACCTTTGACGATAGGTAAAAACTGTTTTTGCATTTGCTCTACAATCTTATAGGAAGGAATATTTCTCTGCTTCGTATCGACCAATCTAATCGTAAATGAAGCTACATTACTTCACACTCCTCATGCTCACTGCAAGGAATAGCCTTGTCCTAGATCTATCGACATATCTTCCAAAGTTCCTGACAACACAGACTGAAAATATTTCAGCGCAGCGTCTGCTATCTCAGAGGTATCCTGCTGATTAACGGACAGACTTGTTCATGGTTTATAAGTCAAATTCATCCATACATTATTAGAATCCAAGTTGCCCATAAAGGAAAATTTCACGACACCAAGTGGCACAAGAGACAAAGCTCCGACAAAGAACGCAAGAAACAAGAAAATAATTGTCCTCGATCCTCTCTTGCGCTGATTGACGCGATGGTATCGATTGGCAAATTTTACACCCGTTTTTTCTAGATAAGATAGTGATGGTGTAGCAATATATTCTCTTCCTGATTTAAAGAAAAAGAGCGCAAGCACAGGTAAGATGACCATGGTCACAAGCAAGGAAATTGCTAAGTTGGAAATAATAGTGACCGGCATAGATTTGATGTATTCACCGATGATTCCGGAGACTCAGAAGTACAACGGGACAAACACGGCGATCGTCGTTGAGGTTCAGAAAATTAGAGCTCTACCATAATTCTTGATAGAATCAGCTATTGCCTTCCATATATCTCAGCCATGTTTTTGTAAACCTACTACAATTCACTGCGTGATTACAATTAAGTTGTCTATCATTATTCATAGAACCAAAATTAACGCAAAGGAAATAATATTATTGAAACTATATCACATACTCTTGAGATAAATGAAGTTGCCCATATACACGATCAAGAAGCTCAGCATAATCAGCCACGATGATCTGAATCATAAGAACAAGAGAATGATGACAAAGACGAGCAATGCCGTTTCCCAAAAGTTTTCTATAAAGAGCCCATAGGTATGCTTGATACTTTCTGCTTGAGAAAGCGTCTCTACATATTTGAGTTGTGGTGTTGTGAGTTTAAAATTGTCCACAGTGGTTTTAATCGTTGCGACAAAACTTTCTACACTATATCCTGGAGACTTTTTTATCTGAAAGGAAAGTGCGTTTTGACTTTCTCCTCTGCTCGCATCCATGACAAAGGATTTCTTTGCTTGTTGGGCATAGCCAAGATAGACAGAGGCCACATCTCAGACCTTGACTGACTTTCCATTGATATTGAGGATATCATAATTTTTCACTTGTGCTAAGAGTCAGGTAAGATTATCATCATAATTAGTCACTTCAAAGGAATATAATTTTCCATTTACATCTTTTTTATCTACAGGAAATTTTACAAAAGCACTTTTTAGTTGTCCAACTGCCAATGAGAAATCCATATCCAAGCTTGCTAATTTCTGCTCATCGAAGATAAGTTTAATTTCTTGTAAGGGTTTCCCAATCACAGACACATCTGAAACTCCAGGTATCGCCTTGATCTGATCTTCCAATGATTTTACCTGATCATAAATGATCTGCGTAGGCGTATCACCAGCTACAGAAAAGGAATATACTGGCGTATCGTTGATATCTACTTTTTTTAGACTCGGGAGCTTTGCGTCGGATGGAAAAGAAGGATACACAGAATCTATCGCAGCTTTTAGATCGTTGGTCGCGTCCACATCACTCTTCGTCTTCGTAAATTCCACCACAATCGTTCAGAAGTTATAATAACTTGATGAAGAAATTTTCTTCACCGAAGTGATTCCCTTAATCTTCTGCTCAAGCGGGATAATAAGCTGTTGCTCAATAGAAGCAGGATCAGCTCCGACATAGGTAACACTGACATAATAGTAAGGAATATTGATCGATGGCTGAGCTTCTTTGGGTATCGTCAAAATGCTGAGTGTACCATACGCAGCGATAAACACGGTTAGGATGAGAATAGAGATTCTATTGTTTTTTAAGAAGTTAATCATCGAATATAGTCTGTAAAGTCTAAAGTCATAAAGTCTATAAAGTTATGTATTTAATGTCTTTTTATAAAATCTTTTTGATCACAGGTCATAATATAGAGATGATCTTTATTGACCATTTCATTTACTATTTCACCACCAAAGTATTTGTAGTAAGACAAGAGTCTTTCATCAGCGACAACACATTGTACCTTAGGAATGGTCTGAAATATTTGATGCAATGTTTTAGATAAAAGTTCTACCCCAACTCTTCAAGTTCTAAAGACATCTCTAATCTGCAGACACGAAAGATACGTATACTTTTCACTATCTAATTGCTGACGAATAATCTCATTATTTGGATCCAAAAAACACTCTGGCGAAGAAGAAAAGTTAAGTATAGATCAGACATATTCCTTTCATCTTGTATCTGCAGTCAAAATATAGGGATCAATCTGCACAGAGGGATCTAGTTGTAAGGTCTCTAATATTTTCGGTTTAAGTTCATCAGTATCAGTAAAATATTTCAAATCCTTAATTTTATTAAACCAAGGAATATGATTTTTAAACTCCCTCTCTATTTCGTTCATCTGTATAAGGAAGGACCTATCTTCCACTGATAATTTTTGAAGTTGCATGGCTAAAATGGAATATAAAACTAATACACGATCTGATCATTATTCTCTTCTTAAGTACCCCCTTTTCGGAAGGGGGAGGTATCCGCTTGCGGATGGGGGATTTTACTTGCGTTGAAATAAAATCTCTCACAATGGAGTTTATCCCGTAAAGCGGGATGGTCCCCTCCCGGTGACTTACCGGGACAGGCCTCTTTCAAATAAAGAGGGAACATCATTTTGGTTAATACACAATCTGATCATTCACTTGCAATCCGCTCATCACTTGCACCACTTTATTATTTTTTTTATATACTTGTTTTTTAAGAAGTTGATCATCACAAGAACACATATAAATAAACAACAAACATAATAATTTAAAAAGAAGATAATCGCGAGACAAACTTTTTAGATAGATTAGTTTTCGTTCTCTTGAAGGAGTATATTTCAGAAACATTAACGCCATGCGTCAATCACAACATATTATCATAGCTAATCGTAGGAATATCAAGTTGTGTTTTCACAAATCAATCTTTCTCAAACAGTGGCTTGGGTACTTTAGAATGCCGATCTTCCAGAGAAACAAGACCATGGGTTTTAGTTATATCTCCAGTACGTCGGACAGGTCAGATAAGAATATATTCTTGAAGTTTTTTATTTTTTCTCCAATAGCTAGTTATATCTGGCTGAGTAAGAAGGGACTTAATATATCATTGGATATCTCGGAGGGAATTTTCTTCTAAAGGAGTAATAGTTTTATTATTATATTTCTTGGAAAGTTCATTATGAGCCATAAAAATATCGATAGGTAAAAAGTTAAACGGATGTCTATGTAACCATGATGCAATAATAATCTTGGTATTAGGGTATTTAGCCATAGCTTGAATATCAGTAAGTGGTTCCACAATAGGAAGTTTATTCTTACACTTTCGTATACCATTATCCGCAGCACGACAAATAAACTGATCTTTATATTTTGCATCAAGAGCAGACTGAAGATGATGTGTTAATGAACCATTGCCAGCATACAATTCTAATATTTCTACTGGAGATTTAGCATTAATATAAGAAGAAATATGGGTAGTTAAACCATCTATTAACTCTTTGGTAGTAATTCCATATGCTATTCTATGTCATCATTCTTTTTCTAAAACAGAAATAAGTTCATCACGATGAAGAGCCATAATCTCCTCATTAATAGATAAAAGACATAAGGGATCTTCAAGTTTTTCTATATATTCCAAACTATTCATATAAAAGATTACTCAATAAAAACACTATTACTTTTCAATTTCTCCATATTTCAATCTTTCCATTTTTTTAGTATACAATCTGATCATTTACTTGCAATCCGCTCATCACTTGCACTACGCTACCATTAATCTCTCAAAGCGTAACAGCAGTTTCTTGTGGCACTCAGTTTACTAATTTCTTTACATAATTTCCTTCGAGTCTTGGAATAATATAAGGTAAAGGAATCCATAGTTGTCCATCATTACGAGCTCCGGTGAATTTGACAAGCACCTTTTCTCAGTCTAGGACTGGCAAAGAAGTACCGACCATTTCATAGATATAATTTTGTGTAGCTGCGTCTTTGTAAGGTAATTCGTAGACAATTTTTCCATTACCGAGAAGATTATTTCCACGGTAAAAAGAAATAGCTTGGCCAAGTGGCATACGTGTATAGGAATAAATCTGTATCTTTAGATTTTGATCGCCGTCGGGGACAATCTGACAGATCATCGTACTTGGTCAGACTTTATTTCATTCACTAATAGATTTGATTTTCACCACACCATCAACACCTGCAAGTAATGTCTCTCCTTGTAAATTATTTCCAAGCATTGCTTCATTTTGTTGGAGCGTAAGTAATTGTGAATTGAGCGTAGCGAGCTGAATCGCTTTGGTATTATCAAGCGCAGCAAGCTGACTATTAACGGATTCTTGTGCCAAGACCATATTGGCAATCTGAGTATCTGAGCCAATACGCGAAAGCTCCGACTTATTGTCAGATAAACTTTCCAGACTGGTATCTAAGGTATCCAATTGATTATCATATGTTTTTTCCAAAGACACAGCACTTGCCAATAAACTATCATACGAACTTTTACTAGCCACCATACTGGTAGACAATCCGAGATAGGTAGCGTAGAGTCCATCTAGAGACAATCCGGCATTGGAAGTCTGTGGTAATGTTTGTGAAGCCGTAGACGCCGCCACGGTAAGCGCAGCATTTTTGAGCATCAGAGAAAGATGTAACAGATAGGTAGAAAAATCATCATCTGAAATATCTTCTATGTTTTGATATCTATCACGAAGGTTGTGATATTGCTCGAGTGTCTTGTTCTTGAGTGATGTGTTATTCGTACCAACTAATGGACCATAGGTGGAACTGGAGAATATATCGTTCACTTTCTTCAAAGCATCAGAGATACCAATCGCTAGCTGATCTCTCATATTCTGGATACTCGTCTCCATCTTGTCTTGATCACGACTCTGCGTATCTTCCAACGCATTTTGCTGGTTTTTAATTGATTTCACAGAAAGCTTCATATCATTAGCATTGAGATCTTTACTCTGTTGGAGATTGTCCATCAAGTACGCATTATTCTCTTTCTGCTTAGTCAAAATGTCTTCTTGTACACCAAAATTATTTTCTGTGAGAGTAATAATATTTTTCATATTCTGAATCTGCTGTTGTAATGACAGATATTGAATCTGAGAATTTTGCGTAGCGACATCGTCACTTGCGCCAATTTTTGCGATCACAGAGTCAGCAGAGACATGGCTTCCAGGCTGACAATTCAGCTCATCCAAAGTTCCACCAACACTGGTAACAATATTTTTGACATTATCTGCGATGACAAGCCCATAGGCAGTGTTTTCCGATGCCTGAGACGTACCCACGACAAAAAGACTTCAGCTATCATATCCAGCTCAGGTAAATACGACTGTTTCTATCACAGCAGGCGCTTTTCCGCAGCCAACGAGCAGAAGTGGAGTCAATCCAAGAATAAGTAACCAGATTTTTTTCATTCTATAATTAAATAAGAAGATAAACGAATATTCAAACAAAAAATCTATAATCTATAATTTATAATCTATAATAATATTTATGAGGCCATTTCAGATTTGATATAGTCCATGATATGATTGACGTCATTGTTTCTGACCAGTCATACGACAGAATCTCCCTTAGTAATCACCACTAAGTTGTCCTTGGAGCTAATCCCAAGCAAATCTCTGACATCTTTGGGAATTACGACCTGACCCTTGGGTCAGACTGTCACATTACCTCGTATTCTCATGTCATGAGCACAGACTTTTTTATCCATAATATCTAAATAAGTATAAAATGTAGGAAAAATTATACCTATTATATAATGAAATAGGAGAAAAAGTCAATACAAGGGGAAAATGAACAACAGGATATCTTTTTATATTTTCTTTTTTTTAGAAACCCCCTAAATCCCCCTTGTCAGGGGGACCTTTAACTTTTTTTATCTTTTATATTAGATTCAAGCTCATAAATGAATTGAAGAAGATCATAATATACGCCATCTGAGTCATTAAAAATTTGGTTATTCCGATATCTAGCAACCGATATCCCACAATTTATCAAATATGTAGTTCTTTCTTGATCATACTCTTTTCTGCTCTTATGAATCTCACCATCAACTTCTACTGCTAAGAACAGCGCTGAGCAATAAAAATCCAAGATAAATGGGCCAATCGGCTTTTGTCTAGTAAATTTGTAACCTCCAGGTCTATGTTTAAGAAACTCTTGCCACATTTTATTTTCAGCTGGCGTTGGTTTATTCCTCATTCTTCTTGCGTCCGGCACATTACCAGTATTGTACAGCTTATATCCTAGAATAAATTCTCCCATAGTACTAATAAAAAATAAATTAAGCTCCCCGCCCTGACAAGGGAGGGGCTGGGGGTGGGTTTGAGCGCGTCTCGTCAATTAAAAAAAAATTAAACTACCAAAAGTTTAATCATAAAAAAATAGAAAAAAACGGACAAAAGTGAGACAAATAGATTTATATCACAAATTGATGTTAAAAACAGTCCTGAGGGACAAACAATAAGATCATTATACTGCTCCCTTCAAATATTTCTGTCTTAACTCCTCGGGAAATTTTTCTATCGCATATCTCAGCATCGTTCTGGGCATTTTCTTATAATGTTTTTTCAGAAATTTCTCTTCTTCAAACTGACTTCTCTTTCCCACTTCTCTCAGCATTCGCCCAACAGCCTTATGAATCAGATCGTGTGTGTCATGCAGAAGAATTTCAGCAATCTTAAAGGTATCTTCATATTCACCCACTCTGAGAAAAGCAAAGGTAGAAATAATAGCAATCCTCTTTTCCCGTAAATGTTTAGACTTAGCAAACGTATATAATAATTTCTTATCTCTTTCTAACAAATAATTTCCGACAATACCAGGCGCCGTCAGATCTACCAAATCCCAATTGTTAATATTCCTCGTATTCTTCACATAAAAATCAAAAATCTGATCTTTCATCGACGTATCGGCTTTGACATTTCTCAGGACAAGAACCAACAACGCGGTCAACCTGTATTCATGGATATTAGTGTCCAACATCTCTTGAAGCGTCGCAAAATCTAGATTGATATACTTTTTTGCAATCATCCTTTGGACTGGCACTTTGAGTCATAAGAAAATATCTCCAGCTCAATATTGTCATTCTCCTGTTTTGAAAAATCTCTGCAAGATTTCCGCTTGCTTAGTATCAGCATGAGACTGTAAGTCAGAGAAGATGGTCATATATATAAGAAGAATAAGTACTAATAGCCAGAGATGGGAATTGAACCCACGACCTACGGTTTACGATACCGCCGCTCTACCAACTGAGCTACCCTGGCATTTATACTCGTCGCTCGGACTTTATCCCGCTTTAGCGGGAAACTAAGCCCCACCACAGGCGGGCAAGTATCCCGGCCCATCAATTAATATTTTTCATCCAGAAACACCGTTTTTATTTTAAACTTTTTCTCTAGATGTTGAGCCAAAGCACGGACACCAAAGACTTCTGTTTCATAATGTCCACCAAGGAGAATGCTTTGTTTGATTTCCTTTGCCTTACAAAATGAAGAATGTTTCAATTCACCAGTAATATAAAGATCGTATGGTTTTTGCATAAGCTCAGTCAGAATATCATTGGCAGATCCACTTACAAAAGCAACAGATTGAAGATATTTCTTGTTCCCAAAATTACGGAAATCATATTGTATCCCAATATGTTTAGCAAATGTTCTAAGCTTTGTCACAGATATTTGATCTTTAAAATCGATAGCGAATCAAAAAGTAACCTTGCCCAATGTACCAAAA
>CAZDFH010000008.1:0-71346 GCA_964504915.1 uncultured Candidatus Peribacteria bacterium | reverse complement strand
GATCTGAAAGCAAAGAAATATTATGGACTGACTCATGCACAGGCAGATAATTTTTTCCATATTCCAATGAAGGAAAATTTCGTCAAAGGACTGGACTACTGCGTCTATAAAAAACTCCCCTATCCCGTAAATCTTCCTACACTAAAAAATACACAAGCAAACGATTTGACCATCATTGGAAACACGGATTATAGAGGAGAAAAAATTACGTTTGGTATCAAGAAAGAAGACAAATTTAGACATGTATATATCGTGTGAAAGACAGGTACTGGTAAATCCGTATTGCTGAGCAACATGGTCATCAGCGATATGAGACAGAATAACGGTCTCTGTCTAATCGATCCCCATGGAGATCTTGTAGATTCTGTATTGGAACATATCCCTACGAGTAGAATCAATGATGTCATTCTTTTTGACGTAGCTGATTTTGAATATCCAATCGGATTTAACCTCTTACAAGCTGATACGGAAGAAGGCAGGAACCTGATTGCTTCTGGTGTGGTCAGTACGTTTAAAAAAATATTTGAAAACAGTCGGGGACCAAGGTTGGAATACTGTCTGAGGAACGTGGTACTATCACTCGTTGACTACCCCAACGCCACACTAATGCATATCTTAAGAACCTTAACAGACAAGAGTTTTAGAGAAGAGGTCATTTCACATATTAAGGATACATTAGTGATCAGATTTTGGAGAAATGAGTTTGATAAATGGAATGACAAGCAAAGGGAAGAAGCCATTGGGCCAATAACCAACAAAGTCGGACAATTCCTTTCGTCCAAATTAGTCAGAAATATTTTTGGTCAACCTAGGACAAAGTTGAACTTTAGAAAAGCCATGGATGAAGGAAAAATTATCCTCATCAACCTCAGTAAAGGAAGAATCGGAGAAGATAATGCCAACATGATTGGATCTTTGCTCGTAACCAAAATGCAGATAGATGCCATGTCTAGAGCAGACATTCCAGAGAGCCAGAGAAAAGATTTTTACTTATATATAGATGAGTTCCAAAACTTTGCATCACAATCATTTACGACCATTCTTTCCGAAGCGAGAAAATATAAATTATCTCTCATCGTAGCTAATCAGTTTACTTCACAGCTTTTGATAGAGATCAGAGACGCTATTTTCGGAAACATTTGAACAACCATTTCATTCACCGTAGGTAAAGATGATGCCGATGTCATCACGGGACAGTTCAAAGAAATGGCAGGTGTGAACGATCTTATCTCATTACCAAAATATACGACCTATACGAGATTGATGATCGATGGAATCTCCTCTGATCCATTTAGTATGAAAACATTGCCACCAAATCTTGTGGGGGAAGGATCACTAGAATTAATCGATAAAATCAGAAAGCAATCAAGACAAAGATATGCAATGCAAAAAGATCAATTGGAAAGATTGATGGATGCTCGAGGAAAGAAGACATTTAGCTTGCAAGAAAAAATTGCAGAAAAAGCCAAGTATGAGGCATTTGGTATGACTCCAGCCGAGATCGAGGACGTCCAACATCCATATGTCATTCAAAATGAAACAAAGTTTACAGAATATGCCGTAGATGGTAACGAACCAGATGCGATTATCTTTGATGTAGATAGCGGAGCCAATAAGGCAGTCCGATATACTAAGCCAAAAATGCTAGAGAACCAAGCAAACCCAAAGTACAAGAGATGAGAAAACGTGACGATGAGCCAGGGACAGATCACTATGCACTTAGATATCTACCAACATCAGACCATCACGACAGACAATAAAATGCCACTCATGATCTGGGTAGGAACGAAGGAACAAGTCTTATTGCAGATGGAAGAAATCTGCAAACTTGCAGGATATACTATGGAACAGCAAAGCTTCCTGAAATTTTGCCCGAATATAGAAAATCTCAAAAAATTGCATCCTGAAGCCGTGGAGGCTGAAGCAAAAGTAATCGAAGAAGAGCAAAAGAAATTTGCCACTAATAGCTGAGGCAAAGCATCCAAGACACAAGCGTTTAATATTCCCAAAGAAGAAGTAGGAGAATTTACCATCAAAGATATTAAGCTTGGTGAAACCTATGAAGGATATGTGAAGCTGAGCTACAACTACGGAATGTTCATCACCGTCAAAGGAGTCGAATGACTCTTACACAAAAATTTCATCGTCGCTCCTGACGGCACAGATTGGAAAAAATTCTTCAATATCGGAGATAAGATCAAAGTGAAAGCGAAAGAATTTAAAGAGATCAACGGCGAGCAAAAGGTAGTCTGGAGTATGAAGTAGGAAATATATTTTTTATTATTAGAAAAGTAGCAATCACTCACAGGTAAAAAAGACTCTCAACCATTGCCCAAGGATATATACGAATAACGAGTTGATAAACTGGAATCTAAACACCTTTATTTCAGTATACTAACTACCATGAGCAAAAAGGCCCTAGACGAAAATGTCATACGTGAGTTTTTGGCATTGCAGAAAAGATCCAATCATACGGACTTCGATAAAGATGTCGTGACTATCGTATCAGGAGGGAAAAGGATCAGTATTCCTAGATTGTTCCTCGAATATAGGAAATTATTCCAAAAAGCTTCTTCACATCACACTATGCAACGATTGTATGAGAACATCTGTGATACCATCCCCAAAAGATACAAAGATATCAGTACTATACAATATGGCAAAGAAAAAATAGCCGATGTGATGATAAGAAGAGATTTTTTCAAGAAGCATATAAAAACATGAAAAGTCTTAGATATAGGGTGTGATGATGGATATTTCACTGTAGAACTAGCAAAACGCAAAGGGATGTCAGTCACATGAATAGATATGATACAGAAGAAAATCATCAGCGCAAAAAAATATGCGGAAGAAAACAAAGTACCAGTAACATTCATAGTGGGATTTGCAGAAGAATTACCCTTCAAGAAAAACACCTTTGATACTACGATACTTTCACACATATTAGAACATGTACATACTCCAGAGAAAGCAATAGATGAAGCCTATAGAGTGACAAAAGATGGATGAAGAATCATCGCCATCGTGCCTATTAGTATAGGTCGTGAGCCATCACACATTAGGTACATTACAAAATGCCAATTGATAAGATTATTGGGAAAACATGGGCATATCATCGGAGAATATAGATCAGAATGAAGATGAGTAGGATATATTATCAAAGTCATGAAGAGATAAACTATTGGGGCAAGAAAAAAAATCCCGAGGCTTAGCTGAGACGCCATGAAAGTCTGATACTTTCAGAGGACTTTCAAACGTCGAAGTTATAGTTGACCAACAAATAAGTGAGAAGAATAACGAACAATTATTGTTTGGTCAACTATACATCCTTCAATCAAAAACAAACAACATTTTTGAAGGAGGATGTATACCGGCGATCCCGACTTGTCGGGACAGTCGGTAAAACCTAGGGATTTTTCTTTCTCAAGTCCCCGACTAAGATCCCAGCTGCAAAACTTGACGCCGGGATGACTGAAGGAGTCGGGGTGATTAAAAAAATTCTCGGACTATATCACGAGAATTTTTTTAGAAATTTCATATTTTAAAGACCAACAGAGCCGATTAAGCTGCGAGAGAAGTAACTTGCACCTCTTCGAAGACTTGGTCAATCAAGACCTGTACTTCAGATGACAAGAGATGGAAGGTGTTGTAGAAGAAGAGATTAGAATGGAGTAATTGCTGGATACCATCAGCAGATGTTCTTAATCCGTTTACAATAGTATCGATATCATTAGTTCATCCGAATGATTTCAATGATTTCTTAAGTTTTTCTAGATGTCTTTTCATCATATGGAAGGAGAGAACAATACTATCGACATAATCACTGTCCATCTTTTGTGTAAGAGAGACACTATGACCAGCTACAGAAGATGAATTTACTTCCATACAAAATGCTAATGCATTTTCGATGTCTTTGCAGAGGGTATCTATTTTTTGTACCAAAACATTGACGTTACGTACTGATTCTGCTGATTTGAATGAATTTTCCATGAGCAATAATATAAGGAGTAAATGGTGACAGTTCAATTATACCCCGAAACAAAATTTTTCCAAAAAAAACAAACAAAACTGACTCACCCGTCACGTAAACACACATCTGTCCGCATTTCCTATTTACAATGCAGATTTTCCATATCTAGTTGCAAACTAATAGTTATCGAAAGAGTCATTTTCATCAAATTTCGCCCCAACACGAAGATGTAGAGGCGCATTGCATGCGCCTCCTAGCAATCAAACCGGTCGCATATTCTTAAGCCACATGCACGCGCCTCGTAGAACTACGAGGATGTGGCTTTACTGGTAGTAATATGGGGCGACATTATTTGACAGGAAATTTTTTCTGATTATACTTGAGACAGACTATTTTAACACTTAGGACAATACATGCAACAATCACTTCAGATCGGCAAGACACAATGGATTCACATCCAAGAACCAAATAAGGAAATCATCAATCAGCTCGCTCAAGAGTATGGTTTTCACGAAGTCATCGTAGATGATTTGATCGAAATCAATGCTCAGTCCAAGATTGATAGCAATAGCAAGCATTTTTTCCTTGCTCTTACTTTTACCAAATATTTGGAAAGCGAACAAAGATATATCTTCAATGAACTTGATGTAATCATCTGAGATACATATATTATCACCACTACATCACTAGAATCCAATGGGATAAATACGCTATTTGAGACTTTCAAAAACCAGAGTGATCCAACAGAAGGATCAGAAAAAGGATCGCCTTATTATATCCTCTATAGGATCATTGATATATTTTATGACAAGACTATCAAATCATTGGGCATGTCAGGTAAGAAGCTCTTAGAGATCCAAGAAAACATCGCCAGTAAAAAGGGAGAAAATGAAGTCGTAGAAGATCTCATGAACGAAGATTTGAATAAAATATTCATCAAGCATAATTTCCTTTCTCAGCAAGATGTCATGGATGATTTGATCGAACATGTAGATAATTTACATGCAAAACAACTAAATGTATATTTCAATAGTCTAAAAGTAAAACTATCAAGAATAGTGAGTACCATAAATATTTTGACAGAAAAAAATGATTCACTTATGTCCGCGTACAACACCTTCACGGGGATTAAAAACAACAAATCTGTAACCAGATTAACGTTTGTAAATGCAATCTTCATGCCACTTACCTTGATCGCCGGTATCGGTGGAATGTCAGAATGGAGTATGATGACCTGATCTCAAAATTGGAGAATCGCTTATCCTCTATTCTTGCTTTTATGTGCCGTACTTGGATTCGTTACATTCTGGATCTTCCGTAAGTTGATTATGAGAAAATAAAATGGACATAAGTATCAAGACACAAGCCTGCCTGCCATCCACGCCTGCCTGTCGGCAGACAGGGCTGGTAAACCGGTAGGCAGGTATTAAGACCAAATTTCATTTCTTACGTCTTACGTCTCACATCTTATGTCTACAAAGAGATTTGATTTCGTTTTCTTTTTTTGTATTATGCCAGTATAGAATACCTTTTTATTTTCTTATTTTCCACAAAATGGTAACTGGCATATTGGCGATAGTTGTGGTCATATTGATAGTTTTACTCTACGTCCGTCATGCAAAGACGGTGCGAAAAGTATTGGGAACTATCATAGGGACGATTGTATTTATTATTTTATTAGCTTTTACATTTACTGCAGGGCTACCAAAAGTAGCAGATACCATGTTTGCAGATATCCATGCTGGCAATATGGAACAAGCGTATGCAACTACAGCTAAAGGATTCCAAGCAAACACAACGCTAGATCAATTCAAAACTTTTGTCCAACAAACCAATCTAGCAACATTCAAAGAGGCTTCTTGGACTGACAGAGAAGTCATGAACAATCAAGGAATTTTGAAAGGAACCGTAACGTTAAGTGATAATACGAAATTGCCATTTGAAATTAACCTAGTCAAAGAGGACGGAACATGGAAAATATTCACCATGCAAATCCCACAAGGATGATTGACTGATCAGACTGCAACAGGGACTGAAGAATGAGCAATCCCAACGCAAGAAGCAACTACCGTACTCGTAAATGATGCTATGGGACGATTTGCTGATGCAGTACTCAAATGAGATTTTTCTAACTTCTATACCAAGATTTCTGATACATGGAAATGACAAATTACCGTAGCACAATTTAATGAAGCATTCAAAACACTCATAGATGCGAAGTTGAATCTGACATTTACCAAGACAGCAACCCCTATTTTTGCAGCCATGCCTACACTAGATGCTAACGGAATATTAGATGTCCAGGGGACATTCCAAGCTACAGATGGGAAAGTGCTTTTTGATATCAAGTATATCCAAGAAGGAGGTCAACGAAAATTATTCGGCATCCAAGTCAAAACAGCAAAGTAATAGACTACTAATATAAAAAAAGAAGGAGGCTCATCGCTTCCTTTTTTTTATAATGGGATTAACTCTGAATTATAGACTCTGTATTCCCTGTGCACAAACATATGCACTACTCCATGCTCGCTGCAGATTATATCAACCACTCCTCCCAGTCACATCAAGAATCTCACCGATGAAATACAGGCCAGGAATTTTCTTAACTTGAAAATGTGCATCTAGTTCTTGTAAACTCACTCATCCCACGCTCACCTTTGCTTCTTCCCATGGTCTCAAACTTTTTAAGCTAAACTGGAGCTTACTTTCTTTTTCTAAGGAAGGAAAAAATCTGAATATTTTTTTGTTGGTGTGCTCGAGATCCAAGTCCAACTGTATCTTCACATCCTGATTACTCTCACGAAGAATATGAGCTGCTCGCAAGCTCGCATCGAAGACCACAGGTCCAGAAAGTCACCAATGAGTAAATAATAATGGTCACGAAGCTTCGTAGATAATCTTTTTACCAGTCAATAAACTCAGCTTGCCTTGTGCGAAACTTCCAGCAAGCTCCGCCACATCTTCATTTGTCTCCATACCACACAAGGCAGGACGCGGAGCGACGAAGCGAACGCCAAATTGCTCAGCAAGCTCATAGCCCAATTCCGTCGCTCCGACTTGAGGATAACTCTTCCCTCATGTCGCGACAATAAGATGTTTGGTTTGAAATATTTCTTGGTCTGTAGTTATCGTAAATATTCAATCAGTATGTTCCACTTTTACAATATTCTGCTCAAGGAAAAATTCTACTCCATGTGCCGTAGCTAGATTCACCAAAAGGTCACGTAATTGCTTCGCCTTACCACTTTTGAGTAACACTCTGCCACGATCCTCTACTATCGTTTCGATACCATGAGAAGCCAAAAAATCGATCATATCATGGTTGTTAAATACATGAAAGATGCTAGGCAAACGTTTGATATTTTCACCTATATAATCTCTAGTAAGATCTAAGTCATTATTCGTCACATTGCATCTTTCTCATCAAGATAATAATAATTTTGTTCACAGTTGAGTAGCTTTATCGATAATACAAATTTTTTTATCCTGCAGAAAAACAGAAGCAAAGAGCCCTGCAGATCATCAGCCCAATATGATAACATCGTAATAAAGCATGAAAAAATTGTCAAATAAAATTATCCAAATAATGCTTGCTTAAATTCTCCAAGTCTACCCTCTCTTTCCATTCTCAGAATATGATTTTCAAAAGCAAGAAAAGGGATCCCTCATTTCACGACAAAAGAAATAAATTGTTTGAAATTAAAATAAACCAGTTCGAGTTTTTCTCCAGCATCCAAGTGTGGTTTAGCAACCATCGAGCAATCTCTAGCTGTATACACATAGATATCCCAATCTATCTTATGCGCAATAGTATATTTTCACCACAAAGAAAGACGCTTTGCGAAAAATCCACTCTCTTCCAGAAGCTCTCTCCTAGCCGCAGAGATAGGACGCTCATTTTCCTCAAAACGACCTCACAAGAAATGATAATACCGTTTGCGACGATGAGGTTGTCTCTGTCTGCAAATTACGATTTTATTTTTATACACAGGGATGACAAAAGCCGTACTCGGTCTTGTAATTTTTTCAAAAATCTCTACAGAGCCATCAAACATTTTTTGTTCCCATTGATGAACTGCAAATATTCCTCATTGAAAAACCTTCTTACTATTTTTAGGAACTGCCATATGCTTGGATAAAAGATAAATTATTTTATCAATTTGTTTTCTATCAAGAAATCACTTTCTCCACAACATTCAACCACATTCCACAACATTCTACAACATTCTACAATGTATACGGTTTCAACACATCCGCATAGCCTTGCAAAACAAATACGTTGGCAAAAAGGCAAGCTACAGTAAGTGGTCAGATACCTCCTGGTACCGGCGTATACGATGCCACTTTATCAGCTATGTCATCTATCTTTACATCACCGACTGGTTTGCCATCGATATGACCATAACCGACATCGACAATAATTTGCGTCTTATCATCACGGACAAATTCTGCAGTCACCAGATGGACTTTCCCCGTGCAGGAAATAATATAATCTGACTGTTTACTTACGGATTGAATCTCCGACAACGGATTGCTGTGATTGAATGATGCAATGGTAGCTCCCCTCTTGATACACTCGAGGATCAAGGGCTTACCCACAATATTGCTCTGTCAGATAATAGAAACCATTTTCCCATTCATATCTCCCAACTGATAATGATCCAAGAGGGCGAGTACGGCCTTGGGCGTAGCTGGAGTAAAATCAATCAAATCAATAGCTACCAAGCCAGACAATACACCACCCAATCCATCAATATCTTTGGTAGGTGAAATCGCTGCCAATATCTGTGTCTTATATTGCTTAAATTGTTCAGGCAAAGGAAGCTGGACGATGATACCCACACAATCCTTATCATGATTGAGATATCTGATAAGTTCCATGACTTTGCCGATACTATCATATTTCTGATTCACATAAATGCCGACATCATCAAAATTATTTGCTTGATTTCTATCATATTCAGCCATATGATTTTGACCAAAAACGATAACTGGCAAGCCAATAGTATCTCCATAGATTTTTTTGTGTCTCACATAGGTCGCTGACGAAAAATCTTCTCACAGAAAAAGGATAGCAACATATGCTTTCTGATCAGGGAACAATGCCTTAGCCTTGACCTTCAGCTCCGCCTGGAGACTAATAGATAATTCTTTACCTGACAATATCATAAAAAATAGTGAAAAGTTAAAAGTGGAAAGTTGATAGTGTTGGAGTTTTTTGATACAAAGAAATCCTTCACTGTTCGTTGTTAGTTTTTAGTTATTAATTCAATTTTAGTATAAGCAATTACTCACCAATCTCAACATCAAAAAATTGCAAAATTACATAAATGGGGTATAATATACGTATCACTTTATCCAGACTTGACGTGATAATGGAATATAAAAATCAGTCCGACTTATGATTTGAGACAGGGTTTGCCTCACTAGATGAAGCTGAACAAATTTTTGCATTACAAGAAAAAAACTTAAGAGGGAATATCCCACTGCAGAAGCAGAAAGAAGAATGATTTCTGTATGATGTTTTTGATATAAATAGCATTAAACAAGCCATTAAATTACATTACATTATCGTAGCAAGGGCAGGAAAGGAAATAGCATGATTTCGGATTACTAATACAGCAATCACACAAAAACTCATGGAACAAAGTAAAGATTTCGTCAAGCGGATCAGCAGTAAAGAACCAGTAAAAGCATTACATAAGCCCATACAAAAAATAAAAATATGCTACCTCCATCAAGCATGCGTAGACGAAAAATATAGAGGCAAAAACATCCCTAAGGTACTCTACCAAGCACGGATAGAAAAATATGGGAAGGAATTCGATTTCGACTGTTGTAGCATAAGTGAGAATAACACACGTTCACTGCACGTACATAGAGATAAACTATGATTCATTCCTATAGATGAGGTGCAAAAAGATGGAGAGAAATGGATAGAATTCCTAGCTCCGACCAAGCAAAACAAGGAGTTATTCGCAACATTACAAAAATCAGAACCACGAAACGAGACCATACAGGGAAAATCCTACCATAATGATACAGAAAAAAAGTTTAGAACGAAAATGAATAATTATCGACAATCCATAAAATGAACAGACGCTTTTGGTCTAGGAAAGATTAAACGTTATGCACCCTTTAATTGATGAGATATAGGGGTAGTAATAAAATTTGAAGTTGAAGACACAAACAATGCACACAAAACATATGTATTCAAAACGTGTATAACTGAGGATGGCGAACTTAATAAAGCCATTGTCGAAGCAGAGGCGGGCAGAAGACGAACAGAAAAATGAGCAAATGTAAGGAGTAGTATCAAAGAAAGCACATGCAATATATGATGAGTTAGCCAACCTTATATCATATTACCATTCATAGACAACTCCATCAACAGTGAAGATCTAAAAGAACCAGAGATAGAAGATGTATTTCATCAGATGGGCGAAAATATGGCACTAATGCATAGAGTAAAAGGGCAATGATTTGGGAAGATAAAAGAAATCAGAGATTGAGAATTGATAGGAGCGAATAAAAGATTCGAATTTAAAAAGAACGTTGATGATACAGATATTATACACTTCCTTGTAGAGAATAATCTATTCACAGAAGATATACTCAAAAAAGCTATAGATGATAATTGTAAAGTTATAAATGATAGTTTCAAATGAGGAAAAGAAACAACATTAATACACCACGATATGAGTTTTACAAATATGTTTATACAACCTAGTGTAAATGGACCAAAGATACTCATATCCGATCTAGATGCCACATTGTGACATCCGATGGAAGACCTATGAATATTATTACTAAGAAACATGTATTCCGATAGTGGAGAAGCAACAGAAGAAAAAAATAAAATAAATAATATTATTATTGATTGATACAAAAAAAACTGAGGACAGATAGACGAGAAGGTCATACATGCGGTAATGTTTCTCGCCGCAATATATACATGAGTCCGTAGCTACAGTAAATGAAAACAAGAAATGACTACAGACATTATAAAATGAGAAAAAACAATAGCAAAAGCCAAGAGAAGAATAGATCTAGCGAAAAAAATAGTTGGATTTACGGTTTCCTAAAAAAACCCACACATGCTACACAGGCAGTTCTTATATAATCCACAATTACTGCCCAATCTCCACATCAAGAAAATGCAAAATTACATAAGTCGTTTATAATGATTTATCCAAAGAGGCTATAGATGAAGGAAAAACGCAATAAACAAGCAAGTATAAACAATTCTAAGGAAAGCATCAAAGATGTTATTTTGAATAATACACAAAAGAAAGGGGTCGGCATTCTGCAAACAGATGAAGAATGGAATGAAGAATTACAAATAAACCCATATCACGAACATGAACGCAAGTTTAGAGAAAGCGTGCATGAACGAATAAAAAATCATAAAAGAAAAGAAATCCCTGGATTGGGGAAACTTATTCGTTTTCATGTCATGCCAAAATGAGAACAAGCATTGCTTT
The DNA here is from genome assembly GCA_964504915.1 of uncultured Candidatus Peribacteria bacterium. Lineage (GTDB taxonomy): Bacteria > Patescibacteriota > Gracilibacteria > Absconditabacterales > Absconditicoccaceae > CAJBLF01. The sequence goes on along the minus strand of CAZDFH010000008.1, from coordinate 59,892 downwards.
TTGTATTGGACATAGAGCACGGAAATTGAGAAAGAAAGAAATACGTACTGAAAACGTACAAAGAAAAGAAGAGAACAGAAATAGAAGAAGGGGCGTCGAAAAAACGAATCGAGCAGTGAGCTAATGTAATAGAAGTGCTTCAAAAGAGCTTCATGGATATCCAATGAGAACAAATCCCCTACCTCATATTGCCTTTCATCGAACAAAATCCTGAAGACAGAAACATCGAAGCACGAGAACCTTGAGAAAGAAAAGCATATTACAAACAACTTTGAGAGAACCTTGCAAAAATGCACAAAGTGAAATGAACATGATTGGGCCATATACAAGGCATGGCAGACTTATCAGGAGAAGATAAGGAACTTATATACAAAGAAGAAATAATGGGCGTCAGCATAAGGGATTGTATGATAGGAAAATGAGTGTTTTCACAAAATGAAATGGATACGCTGATCAAAAAAGCATGCGATATCATACATAACGACTTCAAACAATGAGAGCAACCGACACTCATACACCATGATATAAACCTAGGGAACATATTCATAAAAAAATCTCCAAAATTTGAAATAATGATCTTCGATTTGGATGCAGAATTAAGTCATCCCATGGAGGATCTTGTACTACCTAGCATGGATGCATGATATCAAGAGAAAGAATTCACAACATCATACACCGATCATGGTGGAACATATAATGAAGACGTCATAAATGCTTACCGTTTTCTACTTTGCATTAGAAGATGAACACGCGCATATTACAGGGCTGAGAATATGTGTAAAAATGAAAAAGACAAAGCCCATTTTGCACAGAGAGCACAGAAGCTCATATCACGAGCAAAAATCAGTGCAGAAAATATTAAAAAAATGAAATAAAAAATACCCACGATTACTCGCAGGCATCTTTTTATATCGAATAACCCATTAACCCCGACTGCCGGACGGGCAGGTCGTTAACCCGGAAACTCGTTAACCAACTTTTCAACTTGTTAACCTTTTAACTTTCCAAACACTTCAATACTATCCAGCACTTCCCAGCTAAATCCTTCCCTTCAGAAATGACCGTAGGAAGCTGTTTTATTGAAGATTGGTTTTCTCAAATCTAACTTAGTAATAATTCATTTTGGACTAAGATCAAAATTATTTTTTACTGCGTCTACGATTTTTTGGAGATCAACTTTTTCTGTACCAAAACATTCTACAAAGACGCTCACCGGTTGTGGTACGCCGATAGCATAGCCAAGCTGTATTTCACATCTATCCGCGATACCAGCTCAGACAATATTTTTGGCCAGATACCTAGCAATATATGCGCCAGATCTATCGACTTTGGTAGGATCTTTCCCACTAAAGGCTCCTCCACCGTGTTTTCCGATGCCACCATAGGTGTCGACGATAATCTTTCTTCCCGTCAATCCGGTATCTCCTGCAGGACCTCAGACATTAAACATGCCTGTCGGATTGATATAAAATTTTGTCTGATCATCTATCATCGTTCCGAGTACTGGTCTCACAACATGTTCCATAATGGACGCATGGATTTGTTCTTGCGTCACATCTAATGCATGCTGAGAAGAGACAACAACTGCATCTACTCTGAGTGGCTTCAATCCATCATATTCTACTGTGACCTGAGTTTTGCCATCAGGATAAAGAAATGGGAGCGTCCCATCTTTCCTTTTTTGCGATAATTGTCGTGAAAGCTCATGAGCTAAATCGATCGGCAATGGTAGGTAATTAGCTGTCTCATTGCTTGCATATCCATACATAATACCTTGATCTCCAGCGCCACCCGTATCTACTCCCTGAGCAATATCTGGCGACTGCGTATGGATAAAACTAATGACAGAACAACTCTTCCCATCAAAATATTTTTCATCAGCATCGTAGCCGATATCCAAAATAGTTTTTCTCGCCACAGCTTCATAATCCACTTTTGCTTGTGTAGTAATTTCGCCACTAATGATAAGCGTCCCAGTGGTTATCAAGCATTCACAAGCCACTCTAGACATAGGATCCTGCACTAGGCAGGCATCCAAGATAGCATCAGAAATTTGATCACACATTTTATCTGGGTGTCCTTCAGTGACTGATTCGCAAGTAATAAAGTGTTTCATGAATATGATGATAAACGATTAAAAACAAGAAGATGATATAAACACAAATGTTCAAATGTTCGAATTATTCCAAATTATTCCAAAACAATTTTAAAATTTCTAAATTCTCAAATTTTCACATTGTTTCGGTAATTAGGTAATTTGTAAATTTGTGAATTCGTACATTTAAAAAAAGCTCTTTCACGAAGAGAGAGATTTCAAGAAAAGGAGATTATTCGCTTTTTTTGGATATCTTTCCCTTACGGGTAGGAAGTAGCACCGTTTCTCAATGGAAGGTTGCTGGAACGATTAATAGCGAGCCTAGTCTCTATCGTTCTCTCTGGATATTTGTAACAAAGAAAATATATATTTTCCCACCAAAATTACAAGAAGAAATATACCGAAAATTAGCTTGACTTTATACGGCAAATATGTAATTTTTGCCACAGTATATTGCAAACGCAAGAAACAAAAAAATAGGCAAAAGACCATCCATCCTATTTTTTTTGTAACATGATTACATTCACTTTCTTTTACTCCATAACGGAAAATTTCTAATGAAAGATCCAACATCATTCATACCAAAAGAACCCGAGACACAAGAAGTAAAATGAGAAAACTCGGATTGAACTGGCATACAGATGAAAAAAGGAACAGAAGACGCGCAACAAGAAGAGGTTATTATATTAAACACGAAGAAACCACGTTTTCAAGTCCTATCACCGGAAGCACTAGCTATCGTCAAGGAGAAATGTCAGCAAGCCATCAAAAATAATCAATTATCCGTACTTCCAGCCGATGCAGAAGTGCAGCAAGCATTTGATACGTTAAGAGCAGATTATCTCAATGAAGAGCTTCCACTCCCAGAGAGAGCAATCACAAACATAACGATAACTGATGATGAATTCCGCGAAAGTAGTAAGATCATCACAGATAAAATATTACAACTCATTTGCGCAGAAGATAGGGCAGAAAATTTGATTGGACTATATATCTGGAGAGCTGGAATTGTACCTTTTATGGCAAGCTGTATAGATGCGGGGATCCAAAAACACGAGCATATCGGCATGAATAGAGTGGAAAATAATCCAACACAACAAGAGATATATCTACCACTAACAGTAGATGCCAAGATATTATCCAAAAATTCAAAAATACTCTTAGCAGACCCCATGTTTGCTACCTGATGATCACTCATAAATGTCATAGCCCAATTATTACAAGAAGGCATAAAAGAAGAACAGATCATATTAGCCACAGTGATATCAGCACCTGAATGAGTAGCTAAGATACTAGATAAATATCCAGACATCAAAATATATACAGGATCTCTCGATGATCATCTAAATGAAGACGCATTTATCCAAGACTGATTGGGAGACTTTGGAGATAAGGGAACCGCAAATATCACAGAGGAATATTTTGACAAACTACGCCCATATCTCACAGAAGAAAATTACCAAAAAATGCTAGAAAAATTTAAGGCAATCCCTAGAAAGAAGCAAGAAATATCTTAATTTCTGTAGAATTTCATCATGTATAGCTCTTGAATGTATACTACCAAACCGGTTGGCAACAACGCATTTTCTTATAATGAAAGAATTGCTTTGTGATCTGCAGGTAAACTGTACATCCCAAGCCTCATACAATGAACGGTAACCGAACTCCAACAAGGTTCAGAGATATGTTTTGAAGAATCTGTGAACGGGAAACTAGTTTCGTGTACCGGACTAAAGAATTTTTTGCAGACCACATATCACGATACCCCCGTCTACATAGTTGATAATCATAATCACGCTCTATTGTTCCGACATGCACAACACGTTAACTCTTTAACTCGCGAACCCGTTAACATCATTCATATCGATCAACACTCGGACATCAAAGAGAATGAATATATATTTTCAGAAAACGATGCTATTGAAACATTCGTCAATGAAAAAACCAATGTCGGCAATTTCATCACCGCAGCCATCAACTCATGAATAGTTAATGATGTTATACAGATTAGAACGGACTACGCACTAAGCGAACTCGTTAACCCATTAACTCGCGAACCCGTTAACTATATTTTAGATGTCGATATCGATTTCCGACAAGATAAAGAGATCACTGAAGATGATATAAAGACAATCAGAAAACTAATGAAAGAAGCAGAATTAGTTACGATTGCCACATCACCATATTTCATCGATCAAACAAATGCTATAAAAATAATTAAACAGATTTTATCTCATTAGAAATATCTATGGATTTTCTCACCATGTCCTATGATGAAATCATCGCATATTTTAGAAAAAAGCTACCAGCATTCACTGATGGAAGAATCGATTATCATGGCAGCAAAGAAAACTTTGTTTTCAATATTTGGATAACATATAATGATAAAATTTTATTGCTAAAAAGAAGCGATAAAGTAGGGGCATACAAAGAAAAGCGAGATTCCATCTGATGATATATCGACGAAGAAAAAACAGCCAATCAGAAAATTTGCGAGGAAATTGAGGAAGAGTTAAAAATTTTACCTGAAGAAATAGAAGATATTCATAAAGGGAAGATATACATAATGCACGACAAAGAAACTGACGTAAACTGGATCAATTATCCTGTAATGGTAACAGTAAAGCATGAACCAGAAATTCACTTGGATCGAGAGAATACTGAATATCAGCGAATTGACCCCTCCGATATCACAAAATTTGATACGGTACCTGAGCTTGAAAAAAGTTACCAATACGCTATTGTCTAAAAAAAGTAATATACATTTTAGCTTATATTTACCATCGGGATGACAGAGAAAAGAACCGATAATTTGACTTGGGACGAATACTTTATGTGAGTCGCTATGCTTTCAGCACAGAGAAGTAAAGACCCCAGTACTCAAGTAGGAGCATGCATTGTAGACCCAGACAAAAAAATCGTAGGTATTTGATACAATGGATTCCCTATATGATGCTCAGACGAAGAATTGCCTCGAGCAAGAGAAGGAAATTTCTTAGATACTAAATACGCATATGTCTGCCATGGGGAACTTAATGCGATCCTAAACAGCACAAAAAGCCTGAAGAACTGCACTATCTACGTCGCATTATTCCCATGTAATGAATGTACTAAACTAATAATCCAATCGGGGATTAGAGAAATATTCTATCTTTCAGATAAATATGCAGAGACAGATTCTATCAAGGCATCCAAGAGGATGTTGGACCAAGCAGGGATACTATACAAAAAACTGGTCCCAAAAAGAAAGGAAATCACTATCAGCTTATCAGCTGAATCTTAATATATCAAGACAGTATTATGATGATGGAGTAGTTGGAGGTGCCGTGGATTCTTCATGCAAAGGAGCTGGTGGTGCTGGCATAGTTTCGTCATCCTCATCTTCATTAGCTTGTCTAATCTTTGCTCTCACAGCGAATATTCATACGACAAGGATCAACACTCATGCTATGATACCAATAATCCAAAGCAGTACTTTTCGTCGTTTAGTTCATCCAGTGGAAGTAATCGCAGCAGTATCGACAATTTTGACATCATTATTTGGGCACAACTCACTCACTAAATTGTAGAAGCTCATAATTTTGCAGATATTTGGCATAATCACAGCATCCATATCAAGAGGATCTACTTGATCAGTTTTCACCGTCGCTCCCGCAGCAGCAAGATTTTTGGAAATCAAATTAATGACACTCTGCAGTGCTTCCTTCCTTTTATCTTGCTGAGAATTATTGGTATCTTCAGATACTACAGTCTCGAAGGTATGAAACAATGCATCCACATCGACAGAAAGGTTTGTGGGAAGGATAGAGAGTATCTCTGCTTTTGCTATTTCATACGCATTGCCTCACTCTGCTGCAACTACAGCTTTATCTGCCAATCTTTTGTAAATACTATCAAGCGTAGTCCTTTGGGTCCCATCCAAGGCGACTTCATTCTTGGTCTGATACTCCCTGACTGCGACCAAATTTGATTTAGTCTCATTGGGATCGATTAATCAATCTCTAAGCTGCATAAGCAACGTTTTGAAATCCTTAGTGACTCCTGTCCCCACATCGGGAATAGAAGCAACAAGAGTTGTCAACTGTTGATACATTGCCAATGTCTCTGGAGATAAGTCTGTCTGGAAATCCAAGAAATTGACAGTAAAATCTTTGGAGACCTCCTGATTATTTACATTAGTATAATAGATTCTTCCATTAGCAGAATTAAATGTAGGAGCATATTGCTGGAGATAGAGCTCGTTACAAGAGAAGTCTTTATCTCATTCTTTATTACCATCATTATTGGAATCTACAGAAAGATCTGCATCTACATAACAGTTACCTCTTGAAAAATCATATTTTATATAGAACAAAATACTATTATCTAAGTTTTTACCAACAAAGAAATCAATCCCCTTACTACTCATAGATACTTTGGGAATCGAAAGAATATGGAAGTCCTCACCTGTCGTATTACCCGTCAACAAAGTAAGAGCCCATTTTTTGCTAGCAGAATTAGCAAACTTATCAGTCACATCAAAAGAAACATAATATTTGCCATAATCAGGATAGGTGAAGGTGAATGCCATACCAGAGGTGACGACATACCCAGAATCTGCTGAACAGTTTTTTGTATCAAGACAAATAGATTTGTTGGCAATATCACCGATGCTTACATCTCTAAAAATAGCAAATGTACCATAAGCATCTGAAAGCAACATAGGTTTCAAAGCATTTCTTACAACGATAGTTCATCCATTACTGACTCCTTTGTATCCTCTGTACAGCACCGCTGCCCTTGGTTTGTAGCCAAATTCGTTGGGCTTAGTATAGACGTATTTGACACGGTCAGATTTGGTAGTCATATCCCAAGTACCATCACCATCAAAATCATATTGGATAGTCCTCTCTTGGACAAAATCCGGCCTATCAGAGATAATTTTGGAAACAACATCAAAGGTAACTTCTTGCCCAATTTCGACTGAAGTTTGATCAGATTTAATTGTGACGAGAGGAATATCAGGTCTCGTAACATCTGGAGGGAAAAAGACAACAGGACCATTTCCTACGATATCTTCATTACCTTGTTTCCCATCATCAGTATCGTAGATCATGACACCAAACATAAATTCTCCAGGCATTCTTGGAAGTGAGAAAAACGCATAAGGAATATTTCATGGAGTGATCTTGGTCTCTAAATATCTGGTAGGATCATCTTTGTAAGTATAATACCATTTGAAGTAAGAGATATATCCATCTGGATCCTTTGGATTGACAGCAGAAACTTTAACAATCAACGGATCAAAAGTATCGCTAAAAATATCTTTGACATTATTTTCTTTGAATCCCACGCCTACTTCGTTGCCATACTGAGGGAATCCCAAGATGATATTATCCAAAGTAGGCAAAGCATTGACGACTTTAAACCATATTCTCACCTTATCATCTTTGCTAATAGCCGTGTCCTCGACAGTAAAATCAACGTAGGTACAGCCAAGCGAATTAAACTTATACTTGAATGTCTTTTGTTTGAATATCTCACCATCCTGAGGCTGGAAGTAGAATTGTAAATTACTTGATTGACCCTTAGTATTGACGGACAGGCTAGGATCTACGGTAATCTCTTCATATCTATCTACTTGATATGCAGGATAATTACTTTCACCACCTGTAGCCGATAGAGAGCAAGTATCATTTTGAGTAAAGATATTGGAGTTTTGATCAAGCACTGTAAATCATCCAACAGGATAATTTTTCTCTCAGATAAAAACATTTTTCACTAATTCATTAGACATTCCGTCAGCTCAGCTAACCTTGAGCACTACTTTGTATACACCAGACTTCTTATAGGTATGAGTAATTTTATCTGTCTGGACTGTTCTCTTATCTCCATCTCAGAAATCCCAATCATAATTAATGACAGGAATATTAGACGTGACAACAAAATTCACTGGATTACCCCAAGGAGTAGCAATCGGTGCAATGAATGCTACTGGTCTCAGGATAGAATTAATCTCAATATCTTTCTCTATTTCTGCAATTTTTCCATACTCATCTTTAGCGATGAGCTTGACAGTGTGCTTGCCAAGTGCATCAAATTGTACAGTAATTTTTTCATTATCATTTTGTGTAGCCACAATTTTTGCCTTTCCCTCATCAGCGAATTGCCATTCATAGGTGAGTTTATCATACCCATTTGTCTTATCAATGTCGGAGCTAACAGAAGCATCAAGGATAAATTCTGAAGGGTCTTTCCATGCATTACTAGGAGTAATCGTAAACTGAGGGATAGGATCACTAGACTCTACAAATACTTGAATACTGTCGACATTTGTTTGTCCGAGTTGATCTTCGACGGTAAGTTTGACCGTGTACGCACCAGGCTTTTTGAAATTTTGTTTGATAGATTGTCATTGATAGGTTTCCAGTTTATTTCCATTTTGGTCAAACAATTCTCGTGTATAGAGTTTGAGTGAAGATACGATAGAATAAGATGGTGTAGAATCAAAAGCAAATGTCGTCGAAGTCGTTCATTTATCAGGCACTTGCTTGATGATAGCTACGGGATCGGAGACAGCCAAAGAGTAAGTTTCTTGTACTTTATTGCTTTCATTATCTACCGTAGTAAGGATTAGTTTATATTCCCCCTGCCCAGGCAGGACAACTCTGACAATGCCAGGCTTATTATCACCATCCTGTGAAAACTTAAATCCATCAGTGGAAGTAATCGTCCAATTATAAGAAATCAACTGTCTACCTCACATGGGCACAGTAGCCGATCCATCAAAGACAATACCTTTAGTAGCCTCTTGGATAGAGAGCTTTGCTCTCGTTCACTTGATGAGCTTCTGACTATTAGCATAGACCGTAATATTAGCAGTCTTGGGAGTGACATCTACCGACATAGTCTTCTCGCCATCGAAGATACCGTCCGTTCATTTATTAGAACTTCTGACCGTCAGATGGACAAGATAGTTTCATTCTGTAGGGAAGGTAGCATTTACTACTGGACCGACACCAATAGTGGTATCTTGACCAGCGGTATCTCTATAATATCGGAAATAATTTTTTGCAGGAATAGTATCATTGGAAGGATCTGTACTTGCTCTCGCATCAAAGGTAACTACCAACGGAGCTGGTCCACTTTGAGGAGATACTTTAGCTTGTGCAATGACAGTATATTTACTATTAATTTTTTTGAGAATATCATTGAAGGGTTTATAACAATTAGACATAAACGCTCAAAGCTTATCTACATAATCTCCATTAGTATAAGTAGTCATAGCTTGTGACAAAGACAGACATTGCTGATATACTACCTTGAATGCATAGTCTTGGGGAAATTTTGGAAATACAACTTGGAAACTAGAATTTAATTGCGTAAATTTACTGGCTGGAATTTGATCACCCACTTTACCTGCCGCATCTATTTCTACCAAAAGTCACAGAATTTGGTTTCGGTCAGTATTGATTTCATAGTTGGCGACGTATTCGTTGGGAATCCCGGCATTGATAGTCCCAAACGCAAGATACAAACCAAACAAAGAACAGACCATCAGAAACAATTTGATTATCCATGTTTTCTTAGCAACATACTTTTTCATAGCAAGAGAGAAGTAAGGTAAATATTTTACAACAGTGAAACATTACTTGTTACAAGCTCCATGTTCCATGCTCCAAGTTTTTGTCATATAAACCACGCACTTTTAGCTTGTCGCTTGCAGCTTGTAGCTCATATATATGTTGATACTATTTGCACGAAAAAATGCAAGCAAAACTTGGACCAAAAGCAAATTGAAAATAGCAAGGAAAAATATACTATCAAATTCGTTCAATAAAAGAAATAGCTATTTTATTTCATATATCAGAGATCATGAAAACAGAAAGAATTGTCCTGATAGGGATAGGGGTAATCGTGCTCATAGGAGCCATTATTTTTCGAAAGACCGATGCTCCACAGGCCAGCAATACACCAGCTTCTTTATCTTCTAATATATCATGAACCATGTGTGCAAATGCAATCAAAGACTATTTAGCTAAGGCTGACACGAAAGGAAAGTCAGGTAAAAAAGTAGAAAAGGGACAGAATGTCGTTGTTCATTACATCGGCAGACTAGACGAAGAAACTGTTTTCGACACATCTATAGAAGAAATTGCTAAAGCGTGTGGAAAATATAATTCTGGCAGAAATTATGACGAAGGACTCGCATTCCAGGTCTGAGCTGGGCAAATGATCGCAGGATTTGATAAAGGCGTCGAATGAATGAGCATCGGACAGACCAAAACGATTCACATAGAAGCTAGTGAAGCGTATGGAGAACGAAGTGAGAAGAATCTCATCAAAGTACCTAAAGCACAAATTCCTGATGCAGATCAATTACAAAAAGGAATGAAAGTGTATGCAGGCAATGGTCAACCATTCACCGTCTACGAAGTAAGTGACACAGAAGTCACCCTAGATGCCAATCACGAGCTAGCAGGCAAGAAGCTGATTTTTGACATTACCGTCACTGACATTAAATAACAACTTTGAAATAAAATATTGTCGAAATATCAAAAACAATGTCTGAATTGAAATTTATTGGACATTGTTTTTTTATATGCAAATATTGTTTTTGATATTCTTAAATTTCTGTATTTTTAAATTTCAATATCCCTGCCAATCAAATCATAGCACCATTATCCGTAGAGTATACTTTTTTGGCTGGTCTAAATGTTTTAATAGTTTTAGACATATCATGTTTCTCATGTTTCAATACTTCGATTACACGTTCATTCAAATAATCTCGTAATCTATCATTACAAGAAACTCAGCCTGCCAAACCGATAGTTTTGACATTAAAAGCAATGGCCGCTCTGACTAATTTCTTCACTAAGACTTCTATCACCGCTTCTTGAAACTCGTATGCGATATGACACAATAAATCTTCCGGAATTATAATTTTTCCATCGTTCAATCGTTCTATCGTTCCATTTTTCTCGAGCTGTTTTAATAAAGCAGAAACTTGCGATTTCATTCACGAAAAGCTGAAGTCATATCAATCGTGTGACAAGAATATTCTTTTAAACATTGGTAATTCGTCAACCTTCCTCGATTTTCCTCAATTTTCCTCCCTCTTTGAAAGAGAAGCCTTTTGCCCAATTCGAGCACCGCCAGGATAAGGACCACCAAGCATTCTCGATACTTTATCAAAACATTCTCATGAGGCATCATCCAAGGTCTTACCCAATCTCGCTATATGAAATCATCAAAATTCTTTCCATTCTAATTCTCCATGTTCAATCTTCAATTTTCCATCATCAACGACATATATGTCGTTGTGTCCTCCACTCGCCGTCAACACAACCATAGGAAGCTGAATTTCGTCCACGTTCCTCTCGAGGAACAACGAAAATAAATGTCCATAAATATGGTTTACTTCCACCACTGGTTTATCAAAATGCTTAGCAAGAAAAGCTGCAACAGCCTTTCCGACGACCAGTGATCCAGGCAGTCCAGGGTGAGTCGTTACGCTGATAAAGTCAGTCTTTTGTATGTCTTCCCGTCAGATATTTTGCAAGACAGCAATAATCTTTTCTGAGTGTAAACGCGAAGCAAATTCTGGCACTACGCCACCATATTTTTGATGATCATCTATTTGGGAATACGCTAATAATTTTTCTACAGCAAAAACTTTTCCATCAAAACTTACAATGGAAATCGACGTATCATCACAACTAGTTTCTATGGCTAACGTTTTTATCATACCCCATATACAAATAAATCTTATGTCTTATGTCTTACGTCTAAATACCCGTATCTATCGGTGCAGCATCCACCACAAGAGGAACATCATCAGAGGTCAATCACTTTGCGATAGCTTTGATAGGACGTCGAGAAAGCAGGAGAATCAATCCATTGAGTACGATTGCTACGATGAAGAACAAGACGAATGAATTAACTATATAATGATCGATGAAAAATCATACTCCAGCAGCGACAACGAGAATGCCCATGAGTGAGAACATTTTACTTCGTGAAAACATGGGTTGCACTTTTTTTCTTTTTCCGATTCGAATAGCGCCCATCATAAACAAGAATTCTATCGTCAGCTGGGTAAGCGCACCTCATCGCAATCCATATGCTGGGATAAGCCAGACACCGAGTGGGATACCGACAAGTACTCCAATCAGATTAATCGGCAATAAGACATTTTGTTTTTCTACAGCAACAAAGAGATAATTGTATACCTGTTTGATAAAGCTCCGGAAAAGTACGATTCAAAGGAAAGGAAGTACTTGATTGGATCACCATGTATGTAATGTCTCAAAGGTTCCAATAAATGCTTTTCCAGACAATACACGAATAATCCAGTCTGAAAATATCCAGAAATTGAGTGCGATAATTCAGCCAATCCATGTCATCATAACGAGTAAATTGCCCATACTTTTACGCTTATTGATCAATGTATAATGAGATATTTTGTGCAACAAACTATTTCACAAAGCGGATGGAATAATGAGTAATATTTCTATCAACGATAGAGATAATGCTCGGATACCGGAATAATCCATACCTCCAGACGTAGGGAAAAACCAACCCAAAAACAGAAGCACTATCAACGTATGAAAACTACTCAGATAGTAGGACACTCCGTATTGTCGGTTTCTTATGATCAGCGCCTTGGTAAATTTTCGATCAAAATCAATTTTGAGGGGCAAAATTTTTCTAGCCCTGAAGTGAATTTCCAAATTTTGTCCTATAGAACTCGCTACCACAGAAAACATAATCAGACAAAATGCTACGATAGAGACAGTACTTCCATTGAAGTTCATATGTCTAAAGAAAATATAGACGACTGGTACCAAAATCGCAATCTGAGAAAGTCTCGCAGTAATCAATGTCCAACTCAATTGGTCCATTCTCCAGAATATTTGCAAGGGAAGCTGTTGGACTCAGGCAAACATAAAACTCGCAGAAAAAATCATACCAAATGGGATTCCCCAAACTAAGTATGGATTGGATGTATATGCAGGCAGAAGATAGGCAATCACGATAGCTACGATATAAATCACAGACATAATGATGACTCTCGTACCGACAAATTTTCCATATTCTGATCTCAATTCTTTGTACGCGGGATTTTTGCCATCCTCTTTGGTAGTAAGTGTTGCATCAATTTTTTCTTTGATCTCTCACATCCTTTTGACTGCAAGCACGTATAATCATAGATCAGCCAACGCCGTCCAGATAGCAAAATATTTGAGAATGGTAGAATAATCACCATACTGCAATGGTCACAAATAGGGGGTCATAATCTTGATTATCAAAAAGCCAAACAAAGCACTGATAATCCTTCCTATCAGTTGCCGTGCTGCATCTTTGATGACTAATCTATGTGAAGACGTCATGATTTTACTATCAACTATAATGTAAAATAATGTATGGAATGATGACGTAATATTCAAATTTCCAAACTCACCAATGTACGAAACAATATAAGAATTTCTCAATTTACAAATTTTAACATTGTTTTGGTAATTCGTAAATTCGAAAAATATTTGTACATTTCTTTAAAGTTGTATTCTTCTAATAAATTTCTCAAATGATCCTTGTTCAAACGAATCCAACATCGGTAGATAATCATTCATAGCTACGAGAAAATCTCTCATATGCTCAGTAGTATCATCAAACGTATAAATAGAATGTCAGGTAGGAGTAATGAGGACAATATTTTTCATGGTTTGAGTTTTGGTATGGATTTCGAGCACATATCAGGTAAATGCAGATCGAGGATGTACGATATTGTCTATCTTGATAGAATTGGTTTCTATTATAATCTTAATAGGTTTGATATGTATCGCAGAATAATAGAAATAACCACCAAGCAAGAAGAAAAGCAGCACAGCTCCGACGTAATTACCCTTAAAAATAGACAACAGAAAGATACAAGCAAAAACAGTCGCAAATATCACATATCGCCACTTACTTCTATCAAACTTTTCTGAATTATAGACCTGTATTTCCATAGTTCTGATATAGATGGTAAAACACAAATATTGTAAGAGCTTAGAGGAAATAATCAAGGGAAAAAATAGTGTATAGTGTATAATGTATAGTGTATAGTGAAGGAGTTTTTTTGTATAAAAAGACACAAAAACTATCAACTATAAACTATTAACTATAAACTATTTGAGATAATTCCTCAAAGTCCAACTCCTCCAACCTCTTCTTCTTCAAACTTTCTGGAATAATAAATTTGCTGATTTTCTTTCACGAATTGCCTCAAAATTCCTCGACCTTCCTAGACTTTTCTCGACTTTCCTCAGCATTTGATAATGCGTGCTTTTCTACAATTTTCTCTATCGCCCCAAGAGTCTTTCTACTAAACGGCGCAAACATTTCTAAAAACTGAATTAATCTCTCTCGTTGAATTTTTGCTATCCCGTGGGACAATTTTCAATTTTCAATTTTCAATTTCACTAAACAACTCTTTACCTTAGGTGCTGGTTTGAACGATTTTGCTGGCACTCATTTCAAATAGTTCACCTGATACGCATAATTAATCAATCGCCACAAGTATGATTTCTTCTTCGCATCGCTACGCAGCTTCTGACCTACCTCATCTTGGAGCATAAATATTCCTCACGCATAATTTTGGAATCAATTTCAGAAGAATTTTCTAAGAATTGGTGAAGTAATATAATACGGAAGATTTCACACAACTAATGTTTTCTTGCTGTCTAACTTTTTATCTTGAAGTAATTTATCTACATCAACCTCAAGCACATCACCCAAAATAAATTTTCAATTTTCAATTTTCAATTTTCAATTCTCGATGAAAGTCGAGTCCTTCTCAATCACGAAGAAATTTTCCGAAATATGCGAAATAAGCGTAGTTATGGAGCCTTTTCAAGGTCCGATCTCTATCAGTGCTTCGCATCAAAGCTCTTCATACATCTTAGCAATATGCTCAGCGATATAGCTCCTAATCTTGCTATCAATGAGGAAATTTTGTCATAAATATGATCACATAAAAAGATAACAGTAAAATAGGTAAAATGGGATAACGGTCATATACTACTTTTTACCGACAGCTGTTTTTATTGTTCTTACTACTTAATTCAACGAATACATCCAAAAAGATGAAAATACTCAGCAGACAAGAAAGGTTGACTTCTTTATATAAATAAATATGATACCATCATAACCAAACTGTTATACATATGAAAAAAATCATTCACACCAATCATGCTCCTGGAGCGATTGGTCCTTACAGCCAGGCTGTAGAAGCAAATGGGTTCTTGTTCATTAGTGGACAGATCCCGGTCAATCCTATCACAGGACAAATCGTAGATGGTGGAATTGAAGAACAAACCCGACAGGTTTTGGAAAACATCAAAGCCATCATGCAGGAAGCTGGCTACGGACCTGAAAGTGTAGTAAAATCCACCTGTCTCTTGTCAGATATGGAAAATTTTACAGCCATGAACAAGATATATGGTGAATACTACACTGAAAATCATCCGGCTCGTGCTGCTTACGGTGTCGTCAAACTCCCACTCGGAGTTTTGATAGAGATCGAAACAATTGCAGCAAAACCTATGTAACATTAAAGTATCTGTATCAGACGGAGCGAACTCTTTATTAAGATTCGCTTTTGTCGTTAGGAGAAAGATGTAATGAAATTTTAAATTATTGAACTCTATTAATAAATATCTATAGTATATAAGCAATTTACTTAATCATAAACCGACATGGGAAAACCTATGACTATCGAAGAATTAAGAAATAAAGGTAAACAAATAAACGATACAGTTGAGACCCTTACCGAAGAGATCAATAGATGATTGATGCTTATTCTCTCAGAGGATCCATCAATAAAAAAAGTATCTATTTTGTGTCTCAAGAAGTCAGGAAGCAACGACAGCTATGAAGTAGAAATACATTGACCATACTCAGCACTAAACAAAAAAATGGCGTATCATTGATTCTCAGAAGCCACTATAAAAGCCGTAACTAAAAATTTTAAGGACGTATGATACAATATCAAAAGAAGAGGTAATTTCTCTCAATTTTGAGGAGGATCTTTTGAAATATTTCTTGAAAACGACTAAAAAAGACGCCACCCTCCTAGGCGAGCAAAATCGGCACCCTTATTGAAATACATCATATATATGATTATCTCGTACGATAATAACAGGGACTCGCAGTAGAGAGGTCATAATCTCTAAACGATCATTCTCCATCACTCATAGCATAAATTAATTGGAATCCTCTTGAACTTACAGGAGATAGTCAGCCCAAAAAGGCGGCCTCAGACGCATAATACAAAACTGGAACATAACGTTCGGTATGACCAACATAAAGTTCAGCAGAAGTAGGAGCAGCTTCCATACGAACCAAACCAGACTTTGGCAATCACACAAGTTTTCACAAAACAGTAAACACAAAATTTCTATGCGGATATCACAAGCCATCCAAGACCTCCTCCCCAAATAAGGCCACTAAAGCAGCGACCTGATCATCTAATGTGAGTGGCAAGAGTTGTTGCTTTTCCAACTCAGCAGTATAAGCCTCACGAGTGAGAAAGTATGTCATGTTACCTTCAAACATACAACGATATACACCTGGAGCATCAGTCGACGGTTGTAATCAACCTTCCTCTGGATAAGTATCAAATGCAACCTGAGGGACAATACTTTTTCTAGAAAATGGAATCCCACCTATGACAATCTCATTGGGATTGGAATAATCAATAACTTGCGAAAATCTTTCGATCATACCCATATTCAATAATGATCCCTCATGTGGTCAAAAAGGACGACCACTAAAAGTACCATTATCTCTTTCTTGTAATCAATGAATGATATCTTCCATATTACGATTATCACTTTCTTGCATACCAGGCATATCAAGTAATGTAGTTTTAGCTTGGAGAAGCATCTGTTCATCTCATCAGACTTCCAACCAAGAAATCACTTGATCAGCATCAATATGATCTGATACAGGATTTGGCTCTTGCTGATTTTGGAGAGCATTCCCCTGACAGACTTTACTAAACAAACGAATAATTTCATTTATCTGTTGCATAGCAATAGCATCGTGCCTCAAAGAACGGAGAATAGGATTCACGGCGACAGGTAATTGATGCAACTCCAAACGACACTTTACATAAGAATCTAAATCTGGAATCCTATGATCAAGAGAGATAAGCAATTCCTTGGAGAAAGCAGGGATCTGCCACAACTCTTGAGAACTAGAAAACCCAGTAATCCCCGAAAGCCCTTCACGTATCCTTGCAACTTTGTCAGTATTTTTCATGAGCACAATAACATAATATGTAAAAAAATAGCATCGGATAGAATAGTAAAAAGAGCGAGAAAGTCAACTATAAGAATGGGAAATAAGGCGAATACAAAAAAAGACCATCCGGAGACAGTCTCTTCTTGAGTGTATAGTTCATAGTGTATAGTTCAGAGTGATGGTATTTTTTTAACACCGAAATTCTGCACTCTGAACCCTGCATTCTACACTATTATATTTATGCATTTTTAAGCGCAGCATGTGCTGCAGCCAATCTAGCAATAGGCACTCTAAATGGAGAACAAGAGACATAGTTCAATCCCACCTTATGACAGAAATTGATTGATTCTGGATCACCACCATGTTCACCACAGATACCAAGTTTGATATCAGGTCTAGTTGCTCTACCCTTTTCTACAGCCATTTGAACAAGCTGCCCAACTCCTTCTGTATCTAATGTCTGGAATGGATCTTTTTCAAATATATTTTTAGTCACATAGTCCTTGATAAATGAACCAGCATCATCTCTAGAGAATCCAAGAGTCATTTGAGTCAAATCGTTTGTTCCAAATGAGAAGAATTCAGCTGTCTCTGCGATCTTGTCAGCAGTGACTGCACCTCTAGGTACTTCGATCATTGTCCCAAGTTTGTAATCGATTTGTACTCCATATTTGTCCATAGTCTCTTGAGCTACTCTTCTGACGATCTCTGTATTGAAGTCTAATTCAGTTTTGAATCCAACTAATGGGATCATGATTTCTGGCTTAGCATCAACTCCAGCTTTTTTAAGTTCACAAGCAGCTGATATGACTGCTTCTGTTTGCATTTCTGCGATCTCTGGATAGGTAACTGCTAGTCTACATCCTCTGTGTCCAAGCATAGGATTGAATTCATGCAAAGCAGTGATTCTAGCCGTGATAGCTTCCAATGATAGATTCATCTCTGTCGCTAATGCTTGAATATCTTTTGCTTCAGTAGGTAAGAATTCATGCAATGGTGGATCCAAGAATCTGATAGTCACTGGCAATCCTTCCATAGCCTTTAATATGCCGATGAAATCTTCTTTTTGGTAAGGAAGCAATTTTACTAATGCCTTCTTTCTACCATCTACATCATCAGCCAAGATCATTTCTCTCACAGCCTTGATTCTATCTTCAGCGAAGAACATGTGTTCTGTCCTGCAGAGTCCAATACCTTGTGCACCAAATTTTCTGGCTACTTCAGCGTCATGTGGTGTATCAGCGTTTGTCCTAATACCCAACGTCTTGTATTTGTCTGCTCGTGTCATAAGTGTTTCAAAATCTCCACTCAATTCTGGATCCATAACTTCAAGCGCACCAGTGAAGACTTCACCAGTAGAACCATCTAACGTAATAATATCTCCTTCATTAAATGTCTTTCCTTTGACGACTAATGTCTTAGCTTTTTCATCTACGACGATCTCACCAGCTCCGGCAACACAACATTTTCCCATTCCTCTAGCAACTACGGCTGCATGAGACGTCATTCCTCCTCTAGCAGTCAAGATACCTTGAGCAGCGTGCATTCCTTCAATATCTTCTGGAGATGTTTCTGTACGAACCAATACGATTTTTTTACCATTTTCAGCCCATTCTTTTGCCGTCAATGCGGTGAACACAACTTGACCGACCGCCGCACCAGGAGATGCAGGCAAACCCTTTGTCAATAATTCAGCAGTTTTTTTAGCTGCAGGAACAATTCCTTTGTGAAGCAAGGCATCAAGCTGTTCTGGTTTTACTCTCATGATAGCTGTCTTTTCGTCGATCAATCCTTCTTTTTCCATATCTACCGCCATCTTGACCGCAGCAGCAGCTGTTCTCTTTCCATTTCTTGTCTGAAGGATGTACAATTTTCCTTCTTGGATAGTGAATTCCATATCTTGCATATCTTTGTAGTGTTTTTCCAATCCTTGATAGATCTCTACCAACTGTGCGTAACAGTCTGGCATAACTTTTTCTAATTCTGAAATCTCCAACGGCGTCCTAATACCTGCCACGACGTCCTCGCCTTGTGCGTTCATGAGGAATTCTCCGTAAAATTTATGTTCTCCTGTAGAAGGATTTCTTGTGAAACAAACTCCAGTACCAGAAGTTTCTCCCATATTTCCAAAGACCATTGATTGGACACTTACTGCTGTACCAAGCAACCCTCTAATATCATTCAATCTTCTATAGACGATAGCTCTCTCATTATTCCATGAATTGAAAACCGCATCGATAGCCATCTTCAATTGTTCTCTTCCATTATTTGGGAATAATTTGCCAGTAGCATTTTTGATGACATCTTTATATGCAGCAACAACCTTTTTCAAGTCTTCTGTATCAAGGTCTGTATCCAATTTTACACCTTTTTCAGCCTTCACAGCTTGCAATGCATGCTCGAAATCATGATGAGCTACTTCCATGACGACATCTCCAAACATTTGGATAAATCTTCTGTAGCTATCTCGTGCGAATCTAGCATTACCAGTCTTGTTAGCAAGTCCGATCACTGATTCATCATTCAATCCAAGATTCAAGACAGTATCCATCATTCCTGGCATAGAATCAGCAGCTCCAGATCTTACAGAGACCAACAAAGGATCTACTGAATCTCCTAACTTCTTTCCCATCAAATTTTCCAATTTCACCAATTCTTCTTCTACTTGATCAAGTACTTCTTGTGGATAAGATTTATTACTTTTGTAATACAAATCACAAGTTTCTGTAGTGACAGTAAATCCCATAGGAATAGGTAATCCCATCTCTACCATCTCAGCCAAATTTTTTCCTTTACCTCCAAGAATTTCCTTCCCTAGGCCTTTTGCTTCGCCGAAAGTATATACATACCTTCTGTCGTCGTTTTTGGTGAATAATCACATACCAATAAATATAAAGAATAAAAATGTCGTGAATAAAAATCACTGCCAATGGACAGTAATTGTAGACACTTATAGACATATAATAAGAAGTGTTTATGTCCTTGACTACATCATATAGGATTGCTGGCGATTTTCAAGGGAAAAAGAAAAAATGGAACAAAATCCACTTCTCCTGACAGCTAAATAGCTTTTTCCTAATCTTCTAGTGTAACCCTTAAACTTTCACATAGTCTTTTATATTCAGATTCTATATCATCAATTCCCACTCCTACGGGAGCGTCAATAATACTAATAGCATTCCCTTCTTTCATAACAAAGGCCTGCTGTCTACCTGGACCACCTCCGCATCTTTCGTCTTCTCCACCATAAGTTATTTCCACCATATCATTTCCCTGTTCTTTGATGCCATATTTCGAAGCGTGATGCCGACCATCCTTTGGTTCATTCAAGAAATCTACGAACATACTAGCAACTTCATTAACTGTATAATCACATATAATAGTTAACTGCCTAGTTTTCTTATCAATGTTTGCAGTAAAAATTTCTCAAGTTGGCATAGCTCATAGGATACCGAATAAAACTACAAATAAGCATTTACCCATTTAGAAGAAAAAGTCAAGTAAATTAGCTTAGCAAAAGAAATTGAAATATATATATTTGCTTGTGAGATTTTTTTTTTATTTTTTTGTTAACAAACCCTCCCCGACACTCCCTTCACAGGGCGGGCCAAAGGAAAAACATATATAAAAAACATTATAGTCCCCCTGTGACCGAAGGGAATCCAGTGGGATAAGGGGGAATGAGGGGGTTTGAAAACTAAAATAAAAAAAGAAAAACATTCAACATTCAACATTTAACATTTAACATTCGAAGTAAGATGCCCACTTTCAACAAGCCAGCCAAGAAAAAGAAATCCGGAATCCGAATCGTGATTCTGCTCGTGATCTGTGTCCTGCGATATATTTGGGGGAAAGGATTTTCCTTGAACGCAGAAATTAAAATTCTCCCCGGGGGGACAATAAGCAGCTTGATAAAGCCACTCTCATCACGAAACCAGGCCAGATTGAAAGTCTATATCAAGACACATCACGTAGACTTCTCACAACTCGAGCCAGGCACCTACGAATTCTCCGGTCATTATAGCAAGAGCCAATTTATCCAGACTATCCTTGCCGGCCCAAGCAACAAATATATCAAAATCACCGTCCTCGAATGACGATCCATCTACGACATCGACGCAAGCCTAACGAAAAAATGAATCATCAATCAATGAGAATATATTGCGCTAGTAACCGATCCGACAATTATCGCCAAGTATCAAGCCAAATATCCCTTTCTTTCAAATATCAACATTCCACTAACGACATTGGAATGATTCTTATATCCTGACACCTATAATCTAGATGCCGTAAATAATATTGTAGATCAATTAGTTTACCTACAATTGGAAACATTCAAAAAAAGAGTTCGAGATACACATCAATCCGAAATTTCCAGTACCAATCGATATCAGAATATGATCCTCGCCAGCATCGTAGAAAAAGAGGAAAGGAACAACGCGAACAAAGCAACGGTCGCCGGGATCTTCTTCAAAAGACTAAACATCTGAATGAAACTCGACGCGGATATCACCCTGTGTTACGGTTTACATCAACCCTACGCTACCTGTACTCCCAACGTCATCGCCAAAAACATTAGCGATGAAAATAATCCTTACAACACAAGAAAAAAATGATGACTTCCACCACAACCGATTTCCAATCCAACCGTAGAAAGTATAGTTGCCGTCTTACATCCCCAGGCGACTGATTATTTATTTTACTTGCATGGAAGCGATGGAACGATTCATTATGGAAGGACGTTAGAGGAACATAATGCGAATAAGCAATATTTGAAATAAATTTTTATACAATCACCAATCAATATGACAGTTTATTTAATCGGTGGTCCACCAAAATGTGGGAAGACCACATTAGCAAAAATATTGAGTAAGAGTACATCTATCCCTCGGATTTCTGCAGATACATTAGAGAATATTGCACGAACATACATAGACAAGGCCAATCACAAAAAAGCCTTTCCTCATGGATATGTAAGAGGCGATTCTAATGATGTTTTTTACACTAATCATACAAGTGCTTCGATTGTCGAGTGATATATACAGCAAGGAAAAACTTCGTACAAAGCGATAAGCATGATGGCCCAGACATCAATCATCGATAAAGATGATTATATCATCGAGGGATATCAAGTGACTCCAGAAATTGTGAGTAAGATTATCAAAAAATTCTGAGCGGAACATATTAGAACAATTTTCCTAGTAAAAAACGATGAGAAAAAATTTGTACAAGATATCCACAAATCCACCACTCCAAATGATCGAATCATTAGAAAGACAAAGCAAGAGGAGACATTTCATAAAATTGCGAAAATGATTGCTAAGTACTCCAAATATTTTGAAAAAGAAGCAAAGAAATATAAACTGCCCGTATTGGAGATGGACAATAATTTTGAGAAACAGATTAAAAGTGCAATGAATGCTTTAGTCAAGAAATAAAGTACAATATCTGAGATAGAATTTAGTTATTAATCATAGATTCATGTCATCACTTTCTTCTTTCATTCATACCATCCCCAAAGCGGAACTTCACCTTCATATTGAAGGAACTTTGGAACCAGAATTGGTATTTCAGCTAGCAAAGAAAAACAACATTCCACTAAAATATGCATCCGTTGAAGAACTCAGAAAAGCATACAATTTTAATAATCTTCAAGATTTTCTCGACATCTATTATCAGGGAGCGAGTGTGCTTATCACGCAGCAGGACTTCTATGACCTCACACGAGCGTATCTGGAGAAAATACACACACAGAATGTGGTCCACACGGAAATCTTCTTCGACCCACAGACACATACAGACAGAGGGATCAATTTCGACACCGTGATACAATGAATTCACACCGCACTAGAAGATGGACAAAAAAAACTAGGCATAAGTTACAAAATAATTCTTTGTTTCCTCAGACATTTGGACGAAGCGTCTGCCCTGAAAACCCTCGACGAAGCACTCCCCTACAAAGACCGGATTACGGCCGTGGGACTGGATTCTTCCGAAGTCGGAAATCCGCCAAAAAAGTTTGAGAAAGTATTCGAGAAAGCAAGAAATGAATGATTGCTCACGGTAGCTCATGCTGGCGAAGAATGACCAGTCGAATATATCTGGGAAGCGATTAATCTTTTGAAAGTTTCCAGAATAGATCATGGCGATAATGCATTATATGACGAGAAATTAATCCAAAGATTAGCAGAAGGAAAAATACCCCTCACCATGTGTCCACTTTCCAATTTCAAACTCAAAGTTGTCCCAGATCTGACCAGGCATCCATTAAAGATAATGATGGAAAAATGAGTAATAGTAACTGTCAATTCTGACGATCCAGCATATTTCGGATGATATATAGAAGAAAATTATATCGCAATCGCTGAGGCATTGCATTTATCTGAAGCCGATATTATCCAGCTAGCGAAGAATTCATTTGCAGGAAGTTTTTTGGATGAAGAAAGTAAGAAAAAGATGATCGAAGCAATTGGGAAATAATTTATCTACTTCAAGAAAAATAATGACAAATCTCATTCAAGCAGAAAAAAATATTCATCCAAAAATGATTTGGCAATTTTCCGAATTAGACAAAGTATGCAAAAGAATGTCCATTTGCGGGACACGAATATTTGATAGCGAACCAAATATAGAACTTATGAAAAATTGACTAAAAAAATTGCTCGTCTATTATCCGCATCTCGCCTGAAGAATTAAAGACAGAAATGAGATTATCTATACAAATGAAGGCGTAGAATTTCAAACGAGAGAAGAAAAAAATATATCTATAAAAGATATTCCTCATATCAAAAATCCAAGGGAATATTTCGCATCCAATATATCAACAAAAAAAGTGATAGCAGGAAAACAAGCACCTATGAATATCAATATCACCAAGCTCAAAGATGGCTATGTACTAAGCGTACAATGCTCGCATGCCTGTATGGATGGACAAAGCTTTTACCGCATGGTAGAACATCGAGGGAAATTATCTAGAAACCAAGACATTGATCTTCCACTACTCGATCAATCATGTATCTCGCAACCCAGAACAAGCACCAAAGAACATATACTAACATCTGCCCTTCATCACGGATGGATAAAACTTTGATTGGGATCTCTAGTTATGCTGATATGGACTACATTTCTCGGCAGGACAAAAAAAAGAAGTAGCCCACAATACTTTTCATGGAATGATCTCAGTAAGATAAAGAAAGATATTCAAGACAAAAAGAATCTTTCATGTAGTACACACGTAGCACTTTCTGCCTACCTGACGAAAAAATGTATAGAAAATATCTGACTATCCGCAGATACGAAATGTTCACAAGTCACGGTAGTAAATGTCCGTGATCGTATAGCCAGTATCCCTATGTCATTTGTAGGTAACGCTTCAATGACCATAACCACACAAGAATTTTCTGCAGCGACTTCTTTGGAAGACATTGCTCAGATCATTCAGGATACACTAATACCAAAACTTCAAAAACCATCACCAGAACTCACAGAATTATTTGACATAAATATCAACGTCATGCATCAAAAAGTTCCATTAGCCCCATTCAACGTTATCGGAATGAATACCAAAAAACCAACTACATTTTATATAAATAATTTCTCTACACTCCCGATCTACAAACCAGATTTCTGACAAGGGATGCCCATACAAGTCATTCCCCATGATCTATGAGATCAAATAGTGATTTGGCCTGCCCCACACCAGACAGGAGGAGTAGAAGTATACGTTGCAGGGACGTTAACTAAATATATAAAAAAGATGGGGATATTTTAAAAATTTAGAAAAATCATGAGTATCTATGTTGCATTGTTAAGAGGCATAAATGTTGGTGGGAACAACATCATCAAGATGGAAGACCTACGCGATACGATTGCACAAGCAGGATTTCAATCAGTAAAAACATATATTCAAAGTGGCAATGTTATTTTCCAGTCAGAAATAACACAGAAAAATATCATAGAAAAGAATTTAGAAAAATTACTTTCCAGTAGATTTCATTATACGGCAAAAGTTCTAGTAAGATCAAAAAAGGATATGCAAGATACAATCAATCATCTCCCAAAAATATTTGAAAATGAAGAACGAAAGCACAATGTTATTTTTTTAAGTGATCAGATTGATAGCAAAAATATACTCACAAAATTTGAAATTAAAAAAGACATTGAAGAAATAAGCTATCATCCATGAGTAATATTCCGATCAGCAAAAATAGACAGTATTACGAAATCAAATATGATAAAATTATCTTCTCGTCCAGAATACAAAGAAATGACAGTAAGAAACATCAATACCACAAGAAAAATTCTAGAACTAATGAATGAATAAGTTTTTACCATATCAACAAATCTCCATGCAACTCAACGCCGTCTTCGATCACGAATCGTCCAAAATCTCAGACAAGATTATTTTTTCTTGTGATGATATCGAGCTTACTCGCAAAGATATTGCTGAGCTCAAAGAGAAAAAATTAATTGGCTACGTATTAGAAGAAACTTTACCAGAAGTGATTCATTGCCAGGTACTCATCTTCGTAGAAGCACCACTCAAGGCGAAAGTGATGCTTTTCAATAACGATTTCATCTTACCACAAGAAGTGGAAGATGAGCCATTCCTCAATAAGACATTGATTGAACGATGTCTCACGCATGGCTGATTTTGGATGGAATTTATAATCCCGTTGTATGACAAATCAATTAAGATAGATTTTGCTTTTAAGACAGAAAAATAAAAAATCTCCATAGCGAACCAATCCGTATCATTGCCGGGAAGGCAGTAATGATTGCCACAGGGCAACAATAATTTTATTATAGTATTTTTAAACTTGTCTGCCGTGAGGGAGGGCTGGAAGACAGAATACGACTAAGCAAACCAACGGCCGAGCAACATGGCGGACTGCGAGGCCTAGACTTTTTTGATTACTTTTTGGGGCAATGCCAAAAAGTAATACCCCGTAGGGCCCCCGCCGGGAGGCACCAGAAAAAGAGTATTGTAAAATATATCCTACAGAAAAAAGGTTCAAACCAAGAAGAAAAATATAATTGAAAAAAAGATATACAATAAATGATATTGAAAACTACCGCAATTGGAGTAATATATTTTTACTTCATCTTTATGTCATAAACCAAAATATGAAACTGACTTTCTGCGGAGCTGCTAAAATTGTCACCTGATCTTGCTACTACATTGAGACTGGAAATACTAAATTCCTCGTCGACTGTGGAATGTTTCAGTGACCCAAAGACGTGATGAAACGCAATTACGATCCATTTCTTTTTGATCCCAAAGAAATAGATTTCGTTCTACTTACTCACGCACATATTGACCACTGTGGACTGATTCCCAAATTAGCAAAAAATGGATTTACATGAAAGATTTATGCAACCTCCGCAACCATAGATATCTGTGAAATCATATTGGAAGATAGTGCGACCATCCAAGAAAAAAATATAGAAGAAGAGAATAAGAGAAGAAAGTATACTCACGAGAAACCAAGGCAGCCACTGTATACATTGATAGAAGCCAAAGCGTGTCTACCACTCTTTAGTACTATCAAATACGGCGAGCTCAAGACCATTACAGACACCATCCAAGCCAGATTCGTCGATGCCGGACATATCATGGGGTCAGCCAGTATAGAAGTTTTTGTTACAGAAAACAACAAACAGACGAAGTTAGTCTTTTCATGAGATATCGGGCAACGAAACACGCCCATCGTGCAAGATCCAACGTTGATACAAAACGCAGACTATTTATTTATGGAATCTACCTACGGCGATAGACTACATGAAGATACTGCTGGCAAAGAAGAATTATTATTGGAATATACGACAGAGACATTTAAGAAATGAGGAAAATTATTGATTCCATCATTTTCTGTAGAAAGAACACAAGAGCTCCTCTACTTCTTTAATATCATTATTAGTAAGTGACTATTCCCCATAGAAAAAATTTTCTTGGATAGTCCTTTATCGATCAAGGCCACAGAGATTTTCAAAAAGCATACAGAATTGTACGATGAAGAAGCTGCTAAGAAATATCCACATGCATTTGATTTTCCACAACTTGTATGTACAGAAAGTGCCAGGGATTCTCAGAAATTAAATACTTATGCAGATCCATGTATTATCATCGCAGGAAACTGAATGTGTACTGCAGGCAGGATCAGATATCATTTAGAGCATGGACTCGAAAACGAAAAAAATACCTTACTATTTGTCTGATATCAAGCTGAATGAACATTGGGAAGATATATTTTGGAATGAGAAAAGAAGGTCAGATTGATGGGACTGGAATTAGACGTGAATCTTGAAATAGACAAGATTAACTGATTCTCCGGTCACGCAGATGCCGATCAACTCATCAGACGAGCAAAAGGATTTACGAAACCACCAGTTAAAACGTTCATCGTCCATGGAGAATGAAATGCACAAGTAGCATTAAAAAGTAAATTAGAGGAGATGAATTTCATATGTGAAATCCCAAGCATCAAAGATCAAATCGAACTATAGATATATGAAAAGAAACCATTAGCGAGAAAAAAGACCACACCACAATTTTCCGTAGAGGCGCATTGAATGCGCCTCCGTAGCTAAGAAACATTTGATGTGGGATAATTATATATTTCTAGGTTCTAGCGAAGCGTTAAAATCAAAAGAGAAAGAATACTAAACCACAATTTTTTGCAATTGAAAACTCACATAAAATGATTATCCATCAGACAAGTCTGATTTTACTCATTACTTTTCGCCATGAAAAAAATCTTCTTCTTATCACTACTTGCGATGGCTCTCGTAGTCACTTGATGTGCAAACAAGACATCAGTTACCGATACAGCCAATACGAGCACTTTTTCTCTACTGACCAATCAAGCCACGAAATATCCTTATACGCGAAAGATGACCAAACCGGAGCTCTCTGGGATGACTAATCGAGATGCCATCCAGCATGGATTTCACAACGTATGGACAACAAAATATACCATCGACGCAGAACTAGTAAAAAATATGAATTTAGATACTTTCGAATACGAACAATACTGTACAACAGGGATTATATTTACCAGCATGGAAGACGGCAAAGAACTTAAAACAATTCCCCTCAAACAATTCAAAGCAAATGCAAGCTTCGACATCAGTGGCACATATAATGGAGAAGGACTTGGACTAGAATTTTCTACTCCACAAAAAGATTTTCTTACTCAACACGGTCGACTTGTATTCAAAGCAAATAGTGGCTTCTTGGAAGAGATGATATTTCAGACCAATTATGAGGGAGATGGAAGTATCCCAGATGGTGGGGGTGATGAATGGGCAACAAATTATAGTAAATTATGATGAAGTCCCCTCTCATACCAAAGATATCCATACAATACCATTCTTGTAACCAGCGATCTTTTACTCCATCTCTATCATAGAGTATTTGATAATTCATTGAAATATTTTGAAGAAACGACAGCAAGACCAATGCTTGCTGATTTATCAAAATCATTATTTACCAAATTTCTTACCTTGTCACAGAAAGCCACAGACCAAAATCTGAAAAAAAACTACGAATTGCTTGCTGCATATCGGTCTATCCCCTATGCTATCCTGATGCCCAACAACGAGGTAATCGACAAAATCAATAATAGCACGAGTGGCGATCCAGAAGCTTCTGCAGACTTAAGTGATGCTCAAGTACAGCAGCTCATTATAGCAAGACAAAAAACGATCATTGCCAAATTACCTACAACATACCAAAAAGCAACGAAAGACATGCTAGCAGAGATTATCAAAGCGACTAATTCTGATGGCAAAAACATATTACTAGAGACATTTTCTCCTACACTTGAAAGTAGTTTCTGAGCTGCTACATTAAAATTTGATTTCACTCAATTCAAACCAAGAGCACATTATACGACCGATAGTTTGTTGAAGACCTACTTCATGGCTATGAAATGGCTGATGAGAGAAAAATTATTCTTCGCTGACAAAGACGTAGCTGGAGCAGCATTAGTCATGGTCAACAATATAAAGAGTAACGATCTCACTCAATTTACGACATTTTACAATTTCATTCAGAAGCTCATCGGAGAAGATGACGATGTAAATATCACAGATATGCAAAAATTTATTACAGATCAAAAACGAGCTTCGGACAAGGCAATTCTTCAAGGCATAAATGACACTACACAAAAAAAACTTATGACTCTCAGACCACAAAGAATCATGTCGACATCATATACCACGCCGGAAGAACAAATGGTGACCGAGCAACAAGCCAAAGATGTGACTGCAGGATTTATTTTCTTTGGAGAAAAATTTACTATTGATAGTCGATTCTTCGATCAGTTTACTGCAGGATCGGCAGAGAAAGAAAGCATATACAAACCACGAGTACAGAGTGCATTGATGGTAGCAGATAATTTGCTCAACACACCAGTGACACAGAAATTTGCAAAGCTTTGGCTAGAAAAAAATCAATCCCAATTTGGAATATCTCCAGAGCAGATTGCCGGATACAATAAAGTAAAATGAGACGTATCCAAAAATAAAATTCTGACTACATTCAACTTTGGAACAACTGTTTACCACACACGACTTGGCATGCTTACAGCTCTCTTCATCAACGGAGGAGATAATATTCCTTACTTCATGGCCGATGCATTATATCAAAATAAACTACTCAACACCTTCTTATGAAGCTATACCGAGCTGAAACATGACACATTATTGTATGTCAAACAAGCCTATGCAGAAATGGGTGGTGGTGGGAATGGCCCTTGTGTAATACCTGTAGAACCACCAGCATTACCAGTACCAAAATGATACGTAGAACCAAACATTGACCTTATAGATCAGTTGTTATCTCTAACACAAGAGACAGCGAAATTTTTCACAGGAGATCAATACACACAATTCTCAAACTATCTTCAGCTCGTCAAAAAAATAGCCGTAGCTCAGACGAAGAATGAAATAATAAGTGATGAAGATTTTGATGCTTTGAGACTCTCTTCAGACAATCTGACTACGATTACTACTCCACAAAAACTATTTGGTTATCCACTTCAGAAGGAAAGAAGAGGATCAATCATCGCAGATATTTTCACGTCTGGAAAGTTTGGACCACTCTACGAAGCAGTCGGTAGACCATACATGATGGCTTTGAGTATAAATGATATCAATGGAGCAAGAATCGTAATGTGACCAATATTTAGTCAGTACGAATTCTATCCAGACCAAGCTCCATTCAAAGCAAATGGCGGAGGTAGACTTACTGATCAAGATCGACAAAATAGTTTTGATGCCTTGAAATGAACAGCAGAAAAAAATCTACTTTCTCTCCCCTTGCAAGAATTAGTTACTAGCAAATAAGATATGACGCAAAAAACGAAAAAAGATAACAGACTACGATTGCTCGCATTGTTTGGTATGATAGTTTTTGTTGTTGGAGTACGGACGCATTTCATATCACCAGAACAAACAGCAACGACAATCAGTACAAGCGATGAAAAAATGTTTGCTATCGTGCCACACTTCGCTATCCAGCCAAAAACGATTGGCAACTTTTATGCATTTTTGAAAACGACGTACAACATTACTAAGCAAGAGGCAGTAAATATTGTGCTCATCAGTCCAGATCACTTCAACATATTAACAGGAAATATCGCGCAATTCTGCGTACCCAGAATCTGTTATCAGTGAACATGCATCTCAAGCCAAAAGCAAGCCCTTCCGTGACTATCCTGTATCTACGAACAAAACACTACCGAACACGGACTGTGATCAGAATTTAGTTTTATCAAGCAGACATTCCCGCAAGCCAAAGTCTATCCCATCATCATCAGACCGAGAAAATTTATCAACGACGAACAGCTTATTAAAACATTACAAGCACATAAGTTTAGTTGAAAAACTATTTTTATAGCTTCAGTAGATTTTTCACATTACACAGACGAAGACTTTGCTCTCTTGCATGATAAAAAAAGTTTTTACGTACTCAACAACGCAGTGGACGCGAAAGAGTATCAAAGCATAGAAGTCGATTGTCCAAGTTGTCTGTATGTAGTAAACAAACTCGCTCAGCAACAAGCTCAATATCCTAGACTGTACCTGAGAGATAGCAGCAGTACAATCGCAGGCAAAAATTTGTGAGTAAATAATACCTCCAGACAATTTATCTATTATTCATGAGTGAAGCTAGCAGACAATGGATTTACGCTAGCATTTTTTGGCGATCTAATATTTGATAGACAAGTAGCCACTGCCCTATCGGGCGACCAGAAGATCAAGGAGCAGTTCAAAACTTTTTTTCAGAATGAAGACACCACATTGAATCCAAACACCTATCCACATAGAAAATTATTTGGCATAGATGTCGTCTGACTCAATCTTGAAACGCCAGTCGTAAGCAATTCAACATTTTGCCAATTTTCTCACAAAGAAGTGAGCTTTTGTTCGAGCACTACTATTTTACCATATCTCAATAGCTTATGATTTACTCTGGTGAATATGGCGAATAATCACAGTCTAGACTGAGGCATCCAAGCGCACCAAGAGACGATCAAAGAGCTCCAAGCAAACAATCTATTGCCAATAGGATATATCAGAAGCAGTACCTATTTTGAAAAAAATTACGAGTACAAAACAACTGTTCGTGGTATCAAAGTTGCTCGAGAAGGATTTGATTTTACCATCACACCGAGAAGCTTGTTTGAGACATATTGTAACATATTGAAAAAAAACAAAACTGACGGATACATCAACGTCGTACCTGTCCATCGAGGATTGGAATACCAGACCACGCATAGCGCCTCTCAAGAAAGCCTCGCCAAACAGCTCATAGACTGCTGAGCGAACATAATCATCGGACATCATCCCCACGTCGTACAAGACATCTGACGATACCAAGGCAAACCAATCATCTATAGTCTGTGAAATTTCCTGTTTGACATGCACGTACCAAATACCGAGACCTGAGCATATGTCCTCATCGATTATAATGCTACCAAAAAATATTTCTCCGTCACTACGGGATCGATCAATGCTACAGTAAAGTAAGAAAAATCATCTAAACATAAGAAAAAAAGAGCTTTCGCTCTTTTTGTTATATACACACAAAATAGTATCATACTACATAGCATTTTTGAATCCACAGACGCGGTTGATATCATTTTTTTCAGCCAGATATCTTTTACAACCAAATTTACTAAGGTTTCTAGTACACACACTTCCACTTTTTACTCAGCCCTTGGTATAATGTTCAGTATTTGTCCAATAGAAAGCCGGCTCACAACCAAGCATACAGGCAATAGCTCAAGTATGAGCATAATCACCAAAATATTTTTCCAATTTATACCAATCGGTCTTTTCTTTCTCTTCTTCACTATTTCAATTACACCAATCACTAAGTAAATGATATCATTTAGAGTCCGCCAATCACTTTGCCGCATCCCGATCCATTGAAGTACAAGTACCAGTAAGATCAGGACAAAAAGTTTTACTTCATGTAAATTGAAGAAGATCTACAGTTCCATCTTGATTATATTTAAATTTTCATTGGAAAAAGTTCATCTCGTCGATGGCATATTGATGTCCTGCTTTTGCTTTAGATTCCAATTCTTGTCGATAATCTTTAGTAATTTGAGATGCATGTTCAAAACCAATCGGTCTTAGTGGCTCTCCAACACTAGTGAATCACTCACGCACCAAGGCCTCCCCAATAGCTCAGATTTGCCTCTGGGTTCATTTTGGAATGATAGATCATTTATTTCAAGAGTTATTATTAAATTTATTATATGAAGTATTCATTAATTTATTATTATAGCATAAAAGTGGATTCAGCATAATCATTTATTGACATTTTTCAATAGAATATTGTAATATTTCAGAAAGTGAATGTTTTTCCGTCACGACAGAATCAATAAACGCAACCGTACAATAAAGAATAACCACTAGACAGATTAACAATCTAAGCGCGTTGGTTCCAGCTGGAAGACAGACGATGATGGTGATTCCAAAAGGAAAAATCAACATGGCGGATGATTTTTCCTAGACTTTTTTGCATACTTGGCGCCTGTCCCGCACCAGCGGGAGGGCAATGCCAAAAAGTATGTCCTACGGAAATATATATCAAGCAATATAGTGCGACAAAAAAGAGAATTAACAGACTAAAATCGAGTTGATTTTCTCATCAAGAATCGTAAGTATAAAAGCAATATGAAACATATTTATGTACCTTTTGATATACGATGAAAATTATTGCACGCAAATTCAGAAAAAACATGGCCATTATATTCGCAGCAGCCATATGTGCACTTGTCATTTTCTTTATTGTAAAAAACCCAGGGCTCTTTCAAGCAAGCATTCTCTCATTAGAAGAGAAAGCATTTATGAACGAGAATCACCGAGATTCAGCATATAAGACTACAAACAATCATTTAGAAATTTTTATCGGAGAAAAATACAAAAACAACCTAACAGATTTTAGAGGCACTATTTATTACGATCCAGACACTGTACAAATTGATACGCAAACATTTTCTGGACAGTGAACGATCAGGATTACGCAGAATACCGTGGATAGTTTGATAGTAAACATAGCAAATATGGAGAAGATAGATGTCAATGAAGGCATTTTTAATGTCGTCTTTTCGGGCAAGCAAAATGATATTCTATTAGGAGAGTCTGCCGGGAAAAAAGTCAAAGGCTGGAAAAATTTTGCTGTAGGTAATTTATCTGAATTTACATGACACTCTAAATAATTTTATCTCACACACCAAATGATCATGCTTAAAAGTTTTACCCAAAACTTTCGCACTAAAACAAAAATCTGACTACTTTTTGGAGCCTTCCTTATATTGAGCACATGTACGTTTAACCTCTGACATGCAGCCACACAACCAGATGCATTTATTGTAGAGGTACAACCTAGCTCTATGGAAACCAATGAAGCAGTAGATATGACCATCAAAGCAGTGACTGCAAACGGAGATGTAGTGACTGATTATCAAGGAGATGTATTTATAGAGATAGATGGGTTAGCCGATACCGCCGACTATGTAGTACCCAGCGATGGTCTCTATACATTTTTGCCACAAGATCAATGAGTCAAACTATTTTCTAAAGGATTAATTATCAAAAAAGAATGAACATTCGCTGTCAAGGTTTCAGATATTATAAACGAATCTGTCCAAGGAGAAAAGACTATCATAGTAGGAAGTGTCCACAACGACGCAACTACAGAGACCGTAACAGT
Source organism: uncultured Candidatus Peribacteria bacterium (assembly GCA_964504915.1). GTDB lineage: Bacteria > Patescibacteriota > Gracilibacteria > Absconditabacterales > Absconditicoccaceae > CAJBLF01. The sequence goes on along the minus strand of CAZDFH010000008.1, from coordinate 25,297 downwards.
AGCGTCACCAGCCGATAATGGTGTAGAAAAAAATAATGTCGTAAATGTAATAGCAAGCTCACCTACACTACCAAATTCGCCGTATGAAATTTTCCTCAACAATAGCATAGTAAGCCAAGGGACTACTGACAGTATATGAGATATCAATGCATATATCTCTGGAGTAGTAGCATGAAGCAATAGACTACAGGTCAAAATTAGTAACACACAGAATGAGATTATAGGCGAATCCCAAAACATTACTTTCACGTATAGTCCGATCAAAGACTGAGTATTCAATAGCATCCAAATACTACCAAGTAGCAAAATAAAGCAATGAGACAAAGCAGAGTTTAATGTAAGCACCAGCGACAGTGTAACATCTGCAGAGATCAAACTCAGCAACGGAAAATCGGCACCTATGGATAGAAAAACCGCCGGGCTATTCAACAAGCAGATGACAATCGATACAGAATGAGAATTCGAAGTATCTGTCGATCTCATGAACGCGGGACAGAAAAAATCATACACATGAGTAGCTACAATAATCGTAGAAAAAAGCATTACTATAGGGAAAGTCAGGCTCTACTCAGACAGTGTAGATAAGAGTACATTAAACGTGACTCGGGAAACGGCAGGCACGGCACCAAAGTATAAAGTACAATACGGTACGAGTGAAAATCTACTCGATGAATATGTCGTTACACCAACGAATGAAATCATTATAGAAAATTTGATTGTGGGACAAAAATATTATTTTCAAATCACCGCATTGAATGAAGATGAGAGTCCCCTGGGACCAGCATCCACGATAACTCAGACGACAATCGGAGAGGACCTTTCTTGTGTAGTCAAAGGCATCGCTATAAGCGATCAAAAGATAGGCGACAAGCATTATTTAGTATGGACAGCAGTACAAAACGTAGAATCTTATATTATTTATAGATCTGAATTTGATACTAGTGATACCAGTAAAATGCAAAAAGTAGGGGAAACGACAGGGACTATGTTTGAATATCCATTCAATAAATTATCCAAAAAAGATGAATACGCCTTTTACACCGTGGAGGCTATCTGTAAAGATGGCACCAACCTAAAATTAGACAACACACTCAAGGTGAAGGTAGGACCAGTAGAAAATATATTATTATTTATCATCATAAGTACTTTCGCTTATTGCATATTTAGATTGTACAAATATTCTGAAGACTAATTGAACAACGAACAGTGAATAACTAACAGTGCGAAGTCCAGCATAGCTGGGAAGAACGAAAGATTGAAAACACCGATGCTATCATCTGTTAACTATTAGCCGTTAACTGTTATCTCATTTTACCCATTTTACTCAAGTAATGTTTGACAAAAAATATAATTACCAAAACATTCAACAAGAGATTTTGGACAAGCAAAATAGAAAAAAATTATTTGGTATCAAGCCGCTCAAGAAGCCAGGAGAAAAAAACACGGTTACAATAGTATATACCCCTATTGCACTACAGCCAGAAACCACATCATACCTAGAATTATTATCAGGCATTCATCAAGATAGTATTATAAGATATCTACGCATGCAAGGAAAACAAGTAAGTTACCATCCATTTTTTGGGTACAAAACAAGTAACAATGACAATGAGAAGAATAAGATAGGAATATCTCAATGGCATAAAGAACTTCAGAAGCAAAAAGAGATACGGATGAGACACATGTTATATCTAGGATTTGCGCATGATCAATGACAAGAGATGGATTTATGCACACCATTAATGACACGTAAAATCAGAAATATGATTTTTGAATTTACAAAACAATGACGAGTAAAGAAAGATGATGCCATCAATTATTGGAGCAACCGCACACAAACAAATATAGCACCCGATGAAATCATATGGAAGAAGATAAAAGACAAAGTATACAACATTAGATATTTTGTAGATACAAAAAATATCACACTTATTGTCACCACGACAAATCCGGAAACCATTTTTGGCGACGTAGCACTTGCCGTACATCCCGATGATAGAAGATACAAGAAGTTGATCTGACACAAGGTAATTATCCCTATTGTAAACCAGACCATACCTATTATTGCCGACCCGACAGTAGACATTACAAAGGACAATGGCATTCTAAGAGTTTGCCCATGTCATGATACTAGGAGTCTAGATATTGCAAAAAAGCACAACCTCAAAATTAATAAATTTGCCATAGATCATAACAGTTGCTTTACAAAATTTGCTGGAGATTTTGCCGGCAAGAAGGTCACTGATTTTTTCGACAACATCATTCAAAACTTAGATGATATACATAATTTAGAATCAGTACAGCAAGTAGAATATGAGGTTGCTACAGACAAACATCACGGGGAAAAATTACAACCAATCCTCTCAGAACAACGATTTTTTTATCCTCCGGTAGAATTGACTGAGTATAGTAAAGTCAAAGAGATTTTGGATGGGGTAGAGATAGAACCAAGTGAGCATAGAGAATTATGGGAGAAAATAGTCGAAAACAGCACTATGACCTGTCGACCCATTAGTAAGAAAGATCCATTTGGGATACTCCTCCCCGTACGACAAAATGAAGAAGAAAGCTACTTTTTATGAGAACAGAGCATAATTAACCTACCAGCAAAGAAGAAAAAAGGGAAAAAAATAATCCCAGCATTATTGATATTCAATCTCATTGCCGATGGGAAAATTCAGTCAAATTTCACTATAGAGCAAGTAATTGATTGTATTTTAGGACAAGAGCCAAATGATGAAAAAACACTAGGAGAATGCTACATACAAGCATTCAAAGAGGACTTACCTAGGGGATTTTCCACAGAGATTAACGAATGCAACAAATTGTTTGAATATGCAAATAAAGATGTAAGTTCTACCAAATGAAAATCATTGGTTAATTATGAAAAATTTGGGACCCAGCTCATGGATATGCTTGAGAAGACGTGTTTGATTATCAACAAAAAATGAGGCAAATATTGCTTTGACATAACGGCAATGACCAATAGTGTCGAGCCAGTAATGGCAAGTGATGAAAAGATAGATAATAGCCTAGCAACAAGTCTTATGCTATTAGACGCAGCAGGAGCTTGTGACAATAGTATGAGCGAAAAGACATATAGTATGGGCTGAGAAAAAGATAGGAACAATATGCTCAGAACAATCCTTTTAGGGAAATCCATTCACAAAAAAGTCCCAATACAAAAAATGTTTATCTGCCCAAAATTACCAATTATAGCTACCGATGTATTAGATGAAATGATGGAAAAACGATGATCAGACACCACAAGATTGTATGGTCTCACTGCAGGGGATAAAGCATCAGAAAGAGCAAAAGCAGAAGATGCGGAACCATATGCACTATTCATCAATAAAATGCGAAATGCCTGCAGATACATTTATGTCACATATATCGAATCCAAGAAGAAAAAGAAAGAGATGGTCAGAGACTTGGATGAGCTGGCATTATATGTGGAAAAAAGAATGAGTAAAATAAGCACATTTGAATACTGGATGCTCTGTAGAGTCAAAGAATTACAAGAGGACATGGTAGAGAGTATAGAGAAGAATACGCTTCCTTTATTCGCTCACAGGCTTACCGAATGTATCAAAAAAGATTTTTGTGACAAATTTTTAGAAGTAATAAAAATACAACAGACAGATCTCACGGAAAGTGTTGCTATTCTATGTGTAGGCATGTTAATTAAAATGTTACATCCCATCACGCCTTTCGTAACAGAAACCTTACGAGGACATTTTAATTTCTGATGAATACTACCGACACAGCAGTTTACAGAGTTCTTCCAGAAAGCCAGTAAAAATTACAAAACACAGCTCTTTATGGATATTATGGACAAGTTCATCCTTCTGAGAGAAAAGACACAACAACCTAAGCATCAAAAGGTAGATATCTGTTTTAGTGCATCGATAGACTTTCTTCATTATGTACAAGACAATGAAGATATAGTTCAGAAGCTCATTAACACCGATCAAATAAAATACGTAGACAAAGAGAAGGATCTACAAAACTACGAGACAGAGAGTATCATAGATGTCATTATTGGTATCAAAGGAGTTATTACCAAGCCATTACAAAAGGACGGACTTGAAACACTACAACACGAATTACACCAAAAGAATGAGCAATTACAATATATGAGAAATGTGGCTGCACAACTCTCTCTTCAGAAAAAAGAGAAGAAAATCATTACTGCAAAGAAAGAAGAAATGAGTAAACTCAAAGAAATAATAGAGAAATTGGAATGTGAAATTAATAAGATTAAGATGAATGAGAAATAGACATAAGCCTGCCTGCCGGTAGGCAGGTATCAAGACAATTTTCTTATGTCTTACGTCTCATGTCTTATGTCTCAATACTAAAAAAGTGACCTCTCGGCCACTTTTTTCATGGTATATAAAGAGAAATTATTTCCCTAATATTCCATCAATTATTTTTTGGAAGTCTTCTGTAGGATAAGCTCCAGCGAGCAATGTAAATGTTCCCTTTTGATTATCTACGATAACATTACCAGGAGTCCCTGTTACTCCAAATCCATTACCTTCTTGTGTCTCAGCAGCTACTGTAGCCAGCGTCTCATCACTAGTCAAACAACTAGCAAATTTAGATTTGCTGACTCCAAGTTTGGTAGCAATATCTGTCACACTAGCCTCAGTAAATTCAGATGCTTTAAATGCTTCATCAAGATAAGCATAATATTTATCGGCACCTGCAAGTTTGCCTACACAGACAGCTCCTTGAGCTCAGATAGGAGCAGTAGGATGAAGTTGTGGCAATGGCATTTGCCTAAATATCATATTCACATCATTAGGATATTTTTTGATAAGATTTTCTATAGTCTGAGAATTATAGTGTCTCTTACAGAAAGGACAAAGAAGATCAGAATACTCTATGATAGTAATTCTAGCATTCTTATTTCCCTTAATGTATCAGTCTTTTTCAATCGCAACAAATTTACTTGCATCAGCTGTAGTAGCTGTAGGAGTATCAGTTGTTGTATCAGCTGTAGTAGTCGTATCTCAAGCTGTAGTACCCATACTATTCAAGACTTGTTCAATAGCAGTTTTTTGTTGTTGTTGGTAACCATCAGTCTTATACAATTGTTCTACTAATTTCATATTAGCTGATCATCAGACCTTAAGTGTCTCCATCCAAATAGCATCCCTTTTGAAGAATGAGACATAGATAAGAAGCAAGACGTTGATACCGAGAAATATCGCTATCAAGAGACCAGTATTAATTTTTTTCCCGTTAAACATAGCCCATAACAATTAAAGATATAAAAATGCTCACAACAAAGATTACTTAGCTGTAGTTGTAGGAGCAACTTCTACTGTAGGCTGAGCTGTTTGTGCTTGTTTAGCAGCTCCTTGATACTGTTGTAATGCTTGCTCAATTTGTTGTGCTTGACCTTGTTTGAAGGCATCAGTCTTGTAAATTTGTTTTACTAATTTGTAATTAGCACTTCCTCCCACTTTCATAGCCTCTGTATGAGTATATTGGCAATAGAAAGCAATAAGGACAATAAGATTAGCCAACAAAAGGAGTCATACAATAAGATGGCAAAGACCCATACCACATTTACCCATAGATCCACAGCAGTCTTTAGACATTTTCTTAGTTTCCACATGGACAGTTGATTTTTTTTCTTCTGACATTTTTTACATATTAAAAGATATAAAAAGTTTCTTCAAGGATAGTAATTTCAAAAATCAAAACAAGCCCTAAGCATCAACCTTAAACGAGATTGGGTTGACAAAAATGAAAATTTGTATTACAAATTTTCAGATCGGAGATTGGAGATGGTAGATTGTAGACCGGCCTAAGTTCTCCCATCTAAGTGCTCCCATCTAAATATTTTCTCCCCCTCAGTTCATCAGGCATATGTTGCTGATCTTTAGCACTTGGATCATCGTGGACATATTTATATCATTCGCCATATCATTCGTCTTTCATCAATTTCGTAGGTGCATTACGAATATTTTTTGGTACAGGTAAATTGCCATATCTTTCGATGTCAGCTATCGTAGCAAGATCTACACGATACGCCACATTATTCTTTGGTGCTTTAGCTAAATAGATTGCCAATTGCATCAGAAACACTCTACATTCTGGCATTCAAATCTTAGCACAAGCATCATAGACCTGATTCGCCAAGAGCAGAGCATTATTATCAGCAGGACCAATGTCTTCAGAGGCAAAGCGAAGTAATCTTCTGGCGATATACAGTGGGTCCTCTCATCACATCAGCATTCTTTGGATCCAATAACATGCGGCATCGCCATCTGAATCGCGTAACGATTTATGGACAGCGGAGATAATATTGTAATGTTCTTCACCGTCTCTATCATAATACACTTGCTTTTGCCCCGAGTCCAAAATATCTTGCTCAATAATTTCTCATGTTTTTCTCAGTAATATTGCTGATTCCAAGAGATTCAATGCGTTACGCAAATCTCAGTTAGCAAGCTTCGCAATCAAGAGAATGTTTTCGTCGGAGATAGTAATACCAGGGGCAGCCTTCTGTATCCTTTCTTTGTTGGTAACGATAAAGGAAAGAATTTCCTGCTCAGTCAATTTCTCAAATACAAACACCCTACATCTACTCAGCAGCGCATTATTGATGGTAAAACTTGGGTTCTCTGTCGTCGCTCAGATCAGAATAATAGTTCATTTTTCGACAAAAGGAAGCAAGACATCTTGCTGTGCCTTATTCCAACGATGGATTTCATCGAGAAATATGATAGTCTGTTTCCCATATTGATGATTGAGCTTTGCTTGATCTATCAGTTTCGTCAAATCTTCTTTTTTACTCGTCACACCCGACAAAGGGAAAAAATCTGCCTGAAGGGTTTGCGAGATAATATGTGCCATCGTCGTCTTGCCACATCCCGGCGGTCCCCAAAAAATCATTGAAGGAATATTTTTGTTCTGCAAAAAAACACGAATAGGCTTATTCTCACCTACCAAATGTACCTGACCCACAAATTCATCTAAATTATTAGGTCTCAGAAGTGAAGCTATCGGCTCTAACATATTGAATAGTTAATGTTCAAATATTTTTCGAATTATTCCGAATTATCGAAACAATTTGTAAATTTTAAAATTTTATAATTCATAAATTGTTTTGGAATAATTTGGTAATTCGAACATTCGTAAATTTTACTCTACGATTTCCAATTTCTGTCTTTCACCTTCTAGCTCAAGCTGATCTATTTTATTCAAAATTTTATCTTCAGTATACAATCGGAAATTTACATTACCCACTTCGTCCAATTCCAAAACATCTGGAGATTGGATAATTCCTACTCTCTTCCCTGGCAAAGTGATGATATAATTTAATTTCTGATCAGCTCCGAGAAAACATTCGATGCTAATATCTTGGACATCATATTCTCCAGGATAATCGATAAGCTGATAATCAAGCTTTTCATAACGCATATCGTCACCCATAGATTGAGCAAGATTGATATACTTTTTGTTGGGCGTTTGGTATCCATAGAATAACTTGTGATCTATCACAAATCCATCTTTATGCACTACATTAATCATAACTGTATAATAAGGAATTAAAAACTTTCTTATGTCTTACGTCTCATATTATCCAAAGAAATTCGGATTAATTAAATGCAGAATCACTCCAATAGCTCCAAGCACCGCTAAAGCAATAACCACACTAAAGATCATCTTTTTTCCTCCTGCAGCTTGAGCTGGATCGGCACCTGAGACTGCTATTCTCACTCCACCGACAACGATGAGGATAAAGCATACGACAAGAATTAGACTCATCAATATCTTTACAATCGCAGAGACAAGAATAGGAAACGCTGTGGTCTCGTCAACTATAGAGGTAGAATCTTGCGATTTAGTCTCTATACAGTTACCGATGAATGGGATATTGGTATTGAGTTTGACTCCACAACATACTCATGGGTCAGTACATTTTCTACATGTACCATCAACATCTGTATATCAATCATTACAAGTACAATATCAGACAGCATTCACATGGGCATTTGCTTTTGCTGGTGAACAAGCTTCTCATGCATTTTGATCAGCATTGGTACACATAGAGAGGACCCCTTTAAAAGCAGTACTACCATCTTCAGTGACACAACAACCATTTCAATCACTTTTTTTGTTGATAGCATTGGAATATGTATTAAGATATTCTAACGAAGGTATAGCTTCTGGAGACACCCCGCAGTCACACAAAGTTTGCTGAAATGTAGTGAGAGAAGTACCAGCAGGCATTGCATCTTCGCATGCTTGTTGCCTAGCTAGCTTAGCCTCTGAATCAAGTTCTGATGAAGATTTACAGGTACATCATCTGTTCGAGCAACTACATTGTTCTGGAGGAGTACAACTTGTCTTCTTATCAGAGCAAAGTACATCATTGTTAGCAAGACAATCTTTTTTATCTTGCTCACAAGGGAATTGGCAATAATAATCCATAGGATGAAGAGTAAGCTGTTGTTGAGTGATTTGTCAGGTACAATTAGCTTCGCTTGCTTTACATAAATCATAGGCAGGTTTACATTCAGCATCCGTCTTGGCAAATGTCGTATTTCCCAATCACAAAAATATCGTAGCAAGTAGACCGATGATGAAGAAATATTTTTTCATGTACCATAGATAGAGATAAAAAGATACCTCAACATTTTAACTTTCAAAACCTTTTAACTTTTTAACCAGCAATTATGCTGTTGATTACTTCATTCACTAACGATGCATCTATATCAGACTTGTAGTTAGCCATCAGTTCCTTCATCAGCAAGCCCCTCTGGGTTTTGAGGTCTGCGATGTTGTGTTCAGCCATAAGTTTTTTTATCAATTCCGTAGTCTGTTCTTTGTCCATCGTAGCTGGTAGATATGCTTCTAGGATAGCTTTCTTTTGCTGTTCTATGACGATATCTTCAGTCTTCCCTGCTTTTTCCATAAATCATATCGTCTCATTAATAGCTTTGATTTCCTTTTTCAGAAGTGCCATCACATCAGCATCTTCTAGATCTTTCTGGGTATCTATTTTCTTGTTCTTCGCTTGTGCTAATACAAAATTTAAGACAGACTTTTTCACGTCATCTCTTGCTTTCATAGCTTCTTTATAGTCACTGGTCAGTTGTTCTAAGAGCGTCATGTATGTTGTAATAAATTAAATGATACTGGGGGAAAATACTTCAGAATCAGTCCCCAAGTTCGCCTAGGCGAACATACAAACCTTAATAATTAATTTCTGTAATTGCTGGAGAGGGGACTCGAACCCCCAAGCCTTACGGCATACGAACCTCAATCGTACATGTATACCATTCCATCACCCCAGCACAGATTAGTTTATAGTTAATAGTTTTGATGTCTTTACATAAAACATCCTTCACTCTAAACTATACACTCTAAACTATACATTAAGTTTTAATTCCCTACAATTACTTTGGAAGGGATAATCACTTTTTTCTCACCATCATACTCATAGACAAATCCTCTCTCAAATTCCTGGATAATCTTCCCTTTCATCTTGGACTCCTCCACTGGCTGGACACTGACCGGCTCATGAAGGAAGGAATCTGGCTCTAGACCAAGCGCAGGGATAGCGTGGATATGCATATGTTCTAATGTCTTGAGAAACTTTTCGTAAATCATATGGACTCACTTCGTCAAAGGATCTGCTTTGTGATCCTCAGTGATATTGTCCAATGATTTTCTGAGATCTTCCAAGAAAGGAAGAAATTTCTTGACGGTAGCGATCAGGGAATCTGCATGAGCAGATTTCTGAGCTTCTTGCATCTGCCTCTGATATCTATCAAAATCCGTCTTGAGATTAATATAATCAAATTGTGATCTTTTAGCAATCTCTTCTACCTCTTTCTTTTCCTGCTCCAATTGAGCTATTCTCTGTTCCAACTTCAAAATCTGAGCATCATCATGTTTGGATGACTGTCTATGTCTCGCCTCATCGAGTTTGGTCTGAAGCTCGTCGTCTTGTATGTCTTTGTCTTCTTTTTTCATCTTTCTTTACATATAAACAATATAAATACAAAACTAAGTTCCCTTTTCCCACACCATCAATATTTTCTTAGCTACGGAGACGCATGCAATGCGTCTTTACATAAACCATGGTGTGGATATATTTTACCATTATCTATTATCTATTATCTATTATCTGTTATCTGTTATCTGTTATCCGTTATCAGTTATCCGCCATTCATTTATAATATTCCGCGATAGTTTGTCATTTTTCCCAGAGTAAAGTAGCCAATTCCACGCCCATATATCTTCGATGCCATCATTCTACGATTTTACCGTCGATAGCGACACCCTTTTGGTACGTATTGTGAAACCCCCATTCTTGAGCATGTGCGTGAAGCCAGTCAGTATATTTGTTTGGGTAATCCAAAGAGATCAATTTACCTCATTTGGTCATGACTCTCAGATCCAAAGCAAGTCATGCTTGATGTTCACTAGATCATCACTTGGCACAAGCATTGACTGCACATCATTTCTTGATCAACCCATCTTGATAGGATTTACTTCTATATGCGCTCAAGATATATAATTTGTCTCCTTTGAAATCATCTCGGAAATGCCAAGCCATATCAGCAAATATATCACCAGCCACTTTTCTAAGCTTGAAATGTCTAGCATCATTAGCCGTGAAATTAGATTCAATAGAGGCTAAATCAGCAGGAACATAATTTAGATCATGAAATGGGCGATCATTAGTCAGAAACCTCTGGTAGGAATCATCTGTATCAAAATCCCATTGCGTACGATTAGAGAGGAAACCAAACATATCCGGAGATGTGCTAGAATCAATAATCTCGCTCATAACCTCTACAGCACTAGCCTCGCTATCACTAGCTGCATGTACACTCGTATACCCATCAAAAAAAACCAAGCCAGTCATCAAGACAATAGCCAAGCCCAATCCAAGAGCAATATATGTATGCATATGTGAACTCTTTTCTCTCATATTTTTGTTAGTATAAAATTATCCACTCAGCTTATAGCAATCTCCCAAGAATTTTCAAATTGTTTTTTAAAAGAAATTTACTACTATACACAGAGATTTTAGTACTTTTTTATAAGATATGATCAAATATATCGTCATTGAGGGGATCCACGGATCAGGGAAGTCAACCGTAGCCAAAACATTAGCATCAGAACTACAAAACAAATGAATTGATGCACAATACCTTCATTTCCCAAATGAGGAAGATGAACTTGGTAAAGTAATCAGAAAAACGTTGGCTGATAACGAATTGGTCAGAAAACGAGAAGTACTCTGACTCCTCTATGCCGCAGAATCAAATAGCTTTCACATCAAATCTAGAAATGATGACAGAATATACGTCCTGGAAAGAGACTCCGTCACGAGCTGACTGGTTTTTCAGAGAGATATGCCACGAGACATCAGGATGGAAGTGTATAAATATGGTATCAAAAATTTACAAGAGATGGGGAAAGTATTCTATGTAAACATAGACAAAGCAGTAGCACTAGAGAGATTACAGGCAAGAAATGAGACACTAAAACAAGGAGATACCGTACGACAAGACAAAGCTGCAGATAAATTTGTCACAGAAGAATTTGATAAATGGTCAGCACTATACGAGAAAGAAATGATTCCAGCATTAGCCAAAATGGGTCTCCAAAGTGAGATTGTAGACAATAGCGGAACAATAGCAGAAACAGTACAACAAATTATAGAGAAATTAAGTATATAAGCACGACTAAGCCGTCATACCATATTCATCATCCAGCACCATAAGCGTCGCATCGTCACTAGGTTTAGTGACCTCTTTCTTGGATTTACCACCCATCATTGATTTAAGGGCTGATGCATTATTTATCTTGATTGCACTTTTGGATCTAGACCCACGCTGTGACTGAGATTGAGTTGCTGGAGTAGCAGTGACTTTTTCTTTATTTTCTGAATATTCATAATATTTTCTAAATCTATTCGCTTCGTTATGCCCTGTTTTGATAGCTTCGGCCACACCATAGAGCTCATCATAGATCACACGCTCATCACTCTTAAACCTAGATGTAGTAGCCTTATTAGCCTCATTACCTATGACTGACGTTCTATCCTGGACCACCTTAATATATTCTCACCAATCTTCTATTTCATAAGGTTTATTAGCTAATGCATCTTTGACATAAGAATCTCCCATGGTAGTAGCAAGGAAAGAGGGAGACAAGATGGTATCTATATTATCCCTAAAGAGATTTTTGAATGCATCCAAGGCAACTTTAAACTCATCTGGAGGTGTCCCATGACCACCGGAAAAGTTTTTGATAATAACTCAACAAATCGAATACCACAAGGTATCTTCTCATTGTCTCCTAGTTTGAGGATTAGTAGATGCCATCATATTTTTCACAGTACGCAGTCTTCTTAGGAATACTGTCCTAGCTGTTCATGTAAATCAGTAATGTTCAAATCGATTAAGAAATTTGCTAACATAGAATTCCAGATCAGCTAAGTTACTTACTCTCCCCTTAGGTAAATTGTGTGCCACTTGTTTCCAAAATTCTTGTGGACCAGCCTTAATATGCGAATCTTCTCCGGCAAATTCACCTTCGTCATATTTCATAAGTTCTCCGACCATGGTCTCACATTTGGTAAATGGAGATCCTGCATGAGCCATAGGATTACGCCTCACTTCTTTATCTATATCTTGACTCGTTTCCTGTGTATTATTGATGTACTCTTGGAGAAGGGCTCTATCACTCTGTGGGATAGAAGGATCTTGTGACAAGGTAATAAGTGTTTTTTTATCAGTATTTACACCCGATGACACAAACTCCAAAAATCTACAAAATCTACGACCATTATTATTAGTATATCGCCATTTTTGGAATGTCTTTTCTGAAAATTTCCCAAGCCCAGAAACTCCCGGGAGTCAGTCATTTGGATCAGGCAAGACCGTAAATTTTCAAATTTGGAAATTCTCAACGTCATACCCAGTAGTCTTTTGAAATTCTCATCCGCTAAAGATATTTAACATTCTCAGCATTTTGGACTGCTGATGGATATCTTTCATCCAGATACCAGGGACGAATCATCTAGTCCTACAGACATCTTTGAGCCATCACTTCGTCATAGCGTCTGTATGATACAGATAAAGCCCAGAAAGAAGACCAGCAGATACATGCATATCAAAGATCTCCCACTGTTGCTCATTCTGAGCTTGCTCAGCCATCATCTTGAGAAATGGGATCGCTTTACCATATTTGTTTCCTCAGACATGCCTATTGTATTCGAATGTAGCAAAATCAAAATCCATCGTTTTAGGTAATCATTTATATTTTTCCTCCACCGTAGAATGACTAAAGTTTTTCTTCAGAGCATCTTCCAAAGTAAAAGTAAACTTTCTAGACCATTTTCTACAAAGATAACGTTCATCTGGACGAAAACCGTGCTCTCTCATATCGATAGTATCTATCAGATACTTCATTTCCAGACGCGTAATCTGATCATTCATATAGATCGTCCAATCGATACCATACAATTCTGCCTGTTGTTTCCATTCAGCAAGTTTTTTATTGAGAATGGATAAATATTTTTCTTGATGCTGTTTACCAAGCATCAAATTGACCCGCATTCCCTTACCTAAAAATTTAGATGCTCATCTCGCATATGGATTTTTTTCCTTATTGACGAGAGCCAATAACATAGCAGGGATTTTATAGATATCTTTTGGCCTTTCTCATTTGGAAACCATTTTATCCAAAATATCTCGATAGAACGTTGGGAAATGGGCATCTTTCTCAAATACCTTTTGCCATTTTTCTATTTTTTTCCATACTCTATCATCCCTATCTGTATAGTAGTCCATTCACATATTCTCAAATCATTCCCCAATTCTATGGGAAAGAGGAGCTCGCAATTTACCGAAGTCAGACAAGAGTTTTCAATCCTTAAGTACGATATCTGTCAGTTCTTCTGTTCTTTCTTCATCATATTTTTTGACAGAATCAGTAATCTTAGTGAAGGTGTTTTTCGCAAAAGCAAAAATATTGTTGATACTGTAGGATGGTTTTCTTCTATGAAATTCTTTATCCTCATCCACAGATTTCAATTCCTTAGATTCTTGCATTTGCTTATTTGTCTTGGGCTCTAACTTCTTGCTCGTGACAAACAGCATAAACATATGAGGATCCATATCATGTTTATATGAGCCTCATCATTCCATCTTCACATCATCCGATGATACCGTAAATGTGCCATCTGAATTATGTTTGTATTTGAAATAGATGGGGACTATTTTAGCATGAGTATACACTTCTGATTTACCTGACTGAGGATTCACTCAGTCTTCATGGACATATTCTTTAGCATCATATCAGAAATATTCAACCTCCTTACCAGCAAATTCATCCCCCACGAAGGTATATGCATCACCATTCCATTTCACCTTATCCATACCAATAGAATACAATCAAGAATCAATAACACCAGTCTCTTTAAGCAAAGTAAGCTGCTCCTCTGGGTTATCTTTACGATAATCTGGGACTTTATACAAATCATCACCAAAACAATCTTTGATATTTTGGATAGTATCACCATTCATTGGGACTTCTTTTTGGGCTTGTTCATATTTGCCGATACCAGTCTCTCCACCAAAAATTTTGAAGGTAAGTGTTCACTTAGATTCATTCACTTTGATGATTTCAAGCTTCCAGTATTCTGATCAAGAAGTCTGAGTGGGAGGCAACAACGTTTCGCCTGCCTTAATAACGATTTTAGTCCCTGGTTGGACTCAGTGGGTCTTTTTATACTGCTGACCATCAAATCTGTATCCTTTGATATCATCCCAAGCTTTGAAGAAGGCTTCTTTCTCAGAAGATTCTTTTCTTTCTACTTTATTCTCTTGTGGAACATCAGGATCAGTATATTCGAGCTCTCTCACCTTCGAAAGATCTTTGTCTTCTGTGTCCATATACGTATGGATTTTATCCATTCTTCATCCGAGGGCTTCCTTTTCTTCCAGCGTGAGGTCATCGAGAAATGAGTGTTGACCAAGTACATAGCCAAACAGTAAAGCACCAATAGATTCCCCTGTCAATGCGAAAGATTTGTTAATAATTTCTATATCACACTCAGACTCATCTAAAGACGTAATGACTACTCATTCGCCATTTGGGGTATCATCCCAAGTCACTAACGACCTCTCCTGTGATGGAGAACTAATGGGCTGAGAATACATATATCGATTTTCTTTCCCTAACTGTGGATTTGTACTAGCTGTTTGTTGGTCACCATCCGGCGGATATTGAGAAAGATATCATTGTACCGTTTGTCCGTCCTTAGTAAGTTTGACTTTGTATCCGTCATTCAGTTTACATCTACCATTCTTGGCTTTAAACGTAGGAAATAGACTTTGAAAAATAACACTATCTTCAAAGAAGTCCTCACTCGTAGGCGTAGGAATGATAGTAAAACTCAATGGAAGATTTTGCAACGTCGTAAGTTCATCAAGTGCAAGAAAGCCGTCAACTTTATGGGAAAGGAATCCTTTCTCTCAAAATTTAATATGTACAGGCCCATCTTTAGTAGAGATAGTCAAATCCTTCTTTTGCAAATCAAAAAGATTATGAACGAACATATCCATTTCATCTTCATCTACTCACAAGAGTTCAGGAGCCTTATTCTTGATTAAATCTTTTAATTTTGTCTCTACAAGTGCATTGACTATGACTTGCTGTTGCTGTACAGTAAGTACAGAAAAATTAAAATGATTCTCGATGACAGTTTTCATTACATCAGCAAGAAGTGTATTTTTGGTTTTGAGATAAGTGAGATAGGCATTCCATCTAATACGTTCCATATCACCCCTCAATCTTCTCTTTTCTGCGATAAGAAATCTCATTTCTTTATCAGCCTGAGCAAGAAGAAATTTCTTTTCTGCATCAGACTTCACAAGAAGCAATTTTTTTTCTGTATCGGCCTTGGCAGCAGTTATCTTGGCGTCTACATCCATTACTTGTTGCTCAGCCAATTTCATCTGAGACGGTAGATTAGGAGTATATTCTACGACCTTTTTATCATCATAGGGATATGTTTTAAATATTTCATTGACATAAGGAGGGAATCATTTAACCGCAGATACGACCACATCGATACGTGATTCTATGGCTTCTCTCGTTTCTTTTATTTCATCAAAAAGCTGGCGAGTAGCCAATTTATTGTAAACAATTCTAAAATATCTTTCCCATTCTCCATATCATACACTAGCATCAAATTTTCTTCATGACGCAATCAATGTCCTTTTGATATCTCCATTAGTGACAATGATGCGATCCAATTTTTTGGCCAATGATTGATCAATTTGATGAGCATGTACTTGCAAAAAGTTAAGCCACTCATTCTTGAAATCGAGTAAATTAGCAATAGGGCTAAACGCCGTAATCTTACCAGCGAATACTTTATCAAAAGATTTTTTAAGCTCACCTTCCAATTCTTTTCATATTTTCTCGATAGCCACTTGGACCATAATCCTCTCCACAGGATCATAATCAGGACATAAGACATCTTCTATATTTTTTTTCTGTGTATCTTTGAGCGTGATATTTTCCTTTTCGACATATTTATTCCAGAGTAAATTGATATCTTCTATTGTTTTCAATTTCCCCTTGGGATCAATATCGTAGGTATCAGGATTAAATCAGACTGCCCTAGCGAAATCTTTGAAGACGCCAGTAGGCATATTATTGAGAGAGTCTTTACAGAAATCATCAAACTTCTCCAACGTCTGTTCCATGACTTCACGTTCTGGCTTGTCAGGTGAAAACTCCGTATGAAGTTTATCTGCATTTTTAGTGAGATTGGCTATGGAGAATCCTTTATGCTCGAGAATCGTAAGCAATTCAGGCATATCCTCTTTTTTGACTTGACCGAGAATGTCCTTATTTTTATCTTTGAAATACATCCAAAATTGATCTAGAAATTTCTGATCTCCAAATAGCTCAACCCTTTTCTCTTCTGACATTTTATCAAACTCTGTCAAAGATTGCTTCAAGGTATCCATCACATGATCCGGCAAAGCCTTAGACTTTTTTTCTACCTGATCTGGAGCTTGGTTTTCCGGCTTTTCTGGATTTTTACTTTTTCTTGTATCTTTTGCCATCTCACGAAGGTATGTGGGAAGTAAAAAAAACTATAATATACACACATAGATTATAATGATTTTAGGCAAAAAAGCAAAAAAAGACGCAGAAAGTTCAGTGAAGAACTTTCACGTCGCTTTTGTCTATAGGAAAATTTTTTTTATTCCTATACGGCAAAAAAAGACGCAGAAAGTTCAGTGAAGAACTTTCACCCCGCCTTGCGGGACAAGCTGTCGCTTTTGTCTATAGGAAACATACAAACTTCCATCCGACACAAAAAAGTAGCTAAGAACAACTGACGAACTAGCCAAAAGAACGGGTGTTTTCATTCCACACGGGGAATAGCCATTTACAGTGAAGACAATAAATTCTTGTTGGACTTGAATTCCTGTAGTATCGCATAAATATAACTCTGGGGATCAAAAAAACTTTTGGGAAGTTGGTTTTTTTCTACATCATATTGTTGGAGTACTTGCATCAAAGACGCTCAGGTCAATAATGACTGCTGTCTCACAGAAATTATGACATCCTCATCTGCTTTCAGCCCAGATACACTAATCTGATACCATGCTCCCCTATATCGGAAATTAAGACATCCCCTAAATTTTCACTCAGCAGGATTCTCGCTTTCTTGTGAGGTCATATGATTATGTCAGAAAGAACGAAGTAACTTCTCTGCCGCATTGATGACCGACTGTCATGGAGGGGCATATATTGGTACTGAAACTGCATTTTTGGTCCCATACACTTGACCTAAAATTTGCTGTTTTGCTAAAATCTGCGTACCAGGACGATAAGCTTGTAGCCCATTCTGCCCCATATCAGGGGTACGACCAGCATAATTAAGAATAAAATCAAAATCATGTATCCCTAATATCGTCATAGGAATTTGCTTATCCTCTAGTCTAATAATCTCCGACATAGGAGTACATGTAGAAAGTAAAATCATCACATACTGTATACATATAAGGAAGAAAATGTCAACAAAAAAGCCCCTCTTTCGAGAAGCTTCTTTTATTTAGGGCTATGAATTAATATCACATTTCACGGTTATCGGTTATCCGTTATCCGTTATCTGTTAACTGTTATCCCGTTTTACTCATTTTACCGATTATGGTTGGAAAAGGGTTTCAGGGGAGAATTCCACCTTCTTTACCCCAGGGAATTGCATTGCTGTCTTAGTAATAGAATTAGCTAAGATAAGCATGCGAGCCGACCCTCCGTCAGTAAACCCAGGAACATCAGTAAATTCCAAGAGTAAAGTTCAGTCAGATTGTAAGTCCGAGTTGATAAGACGAAACTTCACATTAGGAAACTCTGTGCTATATCATTGGTCTTTCTCCGTTGCGCTCAAGGCTCATTGAAGCAGAAGTTGAATAGTATCATTGAGAAGGTTGTTACTTGGTGCCAAGGTACGATAAATAGGCAAGATAGAATCTACATTAATCTGCTGAGCTATTGGCAACTTAGCATCCTCTTTTTGATTGAAATAATAGAGTGCTACTTTGGTAGGCGCTGTGCTAGCAAAAGATGTGGTAGCTGGTGTCACAGGACTACTCATTCATACCCCAGAGATCTTCTGTGCGAGGTCATTGAGTTGGGTTTGGATAGAGCTTAACTGCTGGTCTACACCACTCAACTGAGTACCTGATCACGTAGAGATACATATCGGAGCAGACTTACCAAACCACGTACCAATAGTAGTTCACAGGTCATGATTAAATAATCTCACATATGATCGGAAAAGAAAAACCACAACAATCCAAAATACGGTAGTCCAAAAGATTTTTTTCATAGGCAAAATGAAAAAATAAAAATTATTTTGTTTTGGTAGGAGTAACTGCTCATGTAACCATAGCTGGAACGATAGCATTTGCAGTAGTGCCAGTGATGCCAAGTTTAGTAGCTATAGTTTCCATTTTTTGTGTCATAATATCAAGCGTTGTCTGGACAAGAGTTAATCCACTCAATACAGGATCTTGAGCCCCAGTAGCCACTTCTCCAGTCATTACGATAGGAGCAGAAGACAACCAAGAAGCCACTTTGCTTCCCATAGTATCATCAAACGCTTTAAGATAAAAAACAACCAAGAAAAATACTAATAACCAAAAAATACTCGTCCAAAAAATTTTCATTGCAGTGCATTACAAAAAATAAAAAGTTCGTTTCGCTAAATGTATATTTTTAGAGATACAAATCAAATCGAAAAATAAGTGTATAGTTAGTAGTGTATAGTTTATAGTTAAGATAGTTAAAAAAATCCGATACTCTACACTTTACACTCTACACTATAAACTAGTTTTCCAGCACTTTTTCAAAATCATCTGGCATATGTGCCTCGAAGCTACGTTGTTGCTGAGTCAGATAGTCAAAAAACGAATATTTCCGACAATGTAAGAGTTGTCTATTGATGCCAAGCGATTTATATAAAATTCTATTGATGGCAGGATTTCCATAGGTCAGATCTCATAAGACAGGAAATCATGCATCAGCCAAATGCACTCTAATCTGATGCATCCTTCATGTTTCTATTTTTACTTTCACCAAAGAAATCTCTCCAAGCACCTCATGAGTAAATGATTTTTCACATCGACATTCTGTCTTCGCAGCATCTCCATATCTAAAATCAATAGTCACTTCAGATCTATCAAAACGTTCATTGTATTTCTTCTCTAAGGGTTTGTCTATCAGAAGATGTTTGGGAAATGCTCCCATGACTAAAGTCAAATAATATTTTTCTATCTGTCTCTCGCGAATAATTTTGTTGATATATTGCAATGCGTCATACGTCTTACCAGCGATTAATATCCCAGAAGTATCTTTATCTAGTCTATAGCCAAACGATGGTTTGAAAGTAATTGCTTTGGTAGAATTTTCAATTTTTTTATCCTGTAAGGACAATTTTCAATTTTCAATTCGTTTCTCAAGATAATCATTCATACACAGATCTTTTCGATGTTGATTTCCAGGATGGACAAGGATACCTGCAGGTTTGTCAAAAACTAACCAATACTGATCTTCGTACACGATTCGCTTCTTTATTTTGTCTACATCGATCTTCTGGATTTGTCTGTCTTTGGGGCTTATCAATACAGAAAAGTCAGCATCGCCAAGCTTGGCTTTTTCATGAATCACGACTGTATCTCCGACTTGAAGTCTGTATTCCTCTTTTTGTCTCTTTGTATTGACTTTTACTCAACCCTTTCTGATAAGAGCATAAATATCAGCAAGACGAATAGACGGATAGACTTTGAGCCATTTTCTCATAAACCTATCAAACCTCTGGTCAGCATTGGACTTATCTATTATTATTTCCATATGAATAGCGAAAAAAGACAAAAATAAACAAAAAAACGTAGTGTTGATGTAGACTCTAGCAATGCGCTGTCTATTTGCAAGACCTCATATATTAACGATGAAGATATAGATGGGTTCCTATGTATCTATACGGGAAATAATAGGTCATAAGCCAATCTCCAAATACCATCAAGAAGATGACTATGTATACCATATTTTGATGGGAATGTGGGATACTTACTACATAACAAATCAACCAAATGAGAGTATAGAAAAAAGACACTTTTAGGTGTCCATTTTGATAATGGGGCGGCTGACCGGATTCGAACCGGCGACATCCTGAGTCACAGTCAAGCGCTCTAACCAACTGAGCTACAGCCGCCACAATTACGGGCATCAATGTACTGTTTTCCTCAGCAATTGCAAGAAAAAAAGCATGTGAGATCATACAGTTTATTTATTATCCCAAAAAAAATCTCACCATTACAGCAAGATTTTCTTATTTTTGAAATAATATACAACCCTCAACTCTCCACACCCGCAAAGCGGGTTCCACTCTCGACAATTAATTCGATGTCCTCTTTTTATATTCTTCTACACATTTTGTGACAAATTCCTCTACAGAAATTTCATATTGTTTCTTACTTCTATATTCTCTAATAGATAAGGTATTGGTACCTTGTTCTTTCTCACCCACAATGACAATATAGGGAATTTTCATTAGTTCCGCATTACGAATTTTCTTACTAAATGAATCGTCGCTAATATCAATACTAGACCTTAGGCCTTCAGCTTTGAGCTTTAAGCTTACAGCTTCCGCATAAGCGGAGAAAGGTTCTGCGACGGGGATAATCTTCACTTGTTGGGGAGCCAACCAGAGGGGAAATGCTCAGGCATAATGTTCTATCAAAATACCGAGGAATCTTTCCATAGAACCATAGACAACTCTATGCAACATAATAGGAGTATGTTTTTGTCAATCTTCGCCTATGTATTCCAATTCAAATCTTTTTGGTAATGCAAAATCTAATTGAATAGTACCACACTGCCATTCTCTACCTATTGCGTCAAAGACTTTGAAATCGATCTTAGGACCATAAAATGCTCCATCTCATTCATTTAATACATAGTCTACGTTCTTCTCAGACAACGCTTCTTTGAGCTTTGATTCAGCTAAATCTCGATCAGCTAATTCTCAGACATAATTATTTTCTGGCCTTGTAGACAATTCTATCGCAAGCTTCGTAAATCCAAATTTTGCATAGACTTCAAATATCAAATCCATGACTTTTTTAATTTCGTCTTTGAACTGATCATGAGTACAAAAAATATGTGCATCATCTTGAGTAAATGTTCTTACTCTAAAGAGTCCATTGAGCGTACCTGACATCTCATGCCTATGGACTAAGCCAAATTCTCCTGACTTCAAAGGCAAATCTCTATATGATTTGGGAGTTGTTTTGTAGACAAGCATTCCTCCTGGGCAGTTCATTGGTTTGATAGCATATTCTTTTTCATCGATCACAGAGATATACATACTATCTTTGTAGTGTCATCGATGACCAGACAATTCTCGTAATTCTTTACTCAGCATAATAGGAGTTTTGATCTCTTGATAGCCATCTCTATAATGCACCTCTCTCCAGTATTTTTGTAATTCATTGATGATCATCATACCATTATGATGAAAGAATGGGAATCCTGGACCATATTCACTGAAACTAAACAGATCAAACTTTTGTCCCAATATTTTGTGATCTCTCTTTTTTGCTTCTTCCATCATCAACATATATTCTTTCAACTTCTCCTTACTTTCAAATGCCAGTCCATAAATTCTTGTCATCATAGGATTTTCACTATTTCCTCTCCAATATGCACCAGCGAGTTTATCAAGTTGGAAAGCATCAACATTAATTTCCTTTCCTATCTCTACATGAGGTCATTCACACATATCGATAAACGTGATGAAATCTTTTTGCTTCAAAGATTCAGTCAATTTTTCATATTTTTTGATATATGCTGGTTTGGCATCTTTGAGTAATCTCTCCTTTGCATCAAAAGGAATAGTATTGATATAAAAAGAAAAGTTTGTCTCTCCTTGAGATTTAAATTCATCCATCAATTCAATTTTAAATTCCTCCCCCATCATTTTTACGATTTCTTTTGCCTTCTTGTAATCGACATCGATACGATGAAATGGCTGATTTTCTTTGACAATTCATTGCATCTTCTTGGAAAGATCTTTGAGTTGTTCTTCTTTAAATTCAACACCTTCCGAGAAGATAAAGTCATAGTAAAATCAGACATCGATAGATGGTCATATTCATAACTTAGCCATCGGATCGATAGTTCTTTGCACGGCTTGTGCGAGTATATGAGCAAGTGAATGCCTTTGTTTCAAAAGCAATTCATCGTCCTGTGGTTCAACTTTATTCATCTTAATGGAATATAAATAATAAAAAATCCTACTTGTGGTGAGCAGGAGTTTTACTGATGACAAGAAACTCCCACTACTATATCGTAGTCGTTGTGGTGGTAGTCGTTGTCGTCAAACATATATACATACATAAGTAATCCGTGATAAAAATTCAGTTTATTTATTTTTTATTTATATAGATACTATTTTCTATGTGCTGTAGATCTTCTATATAAGAGATACAATACAAATGCGATAAAGCCAGCCACTAATAAATTCTCAGCAGGACCAACGTGGGGAACTTTTTTGATAGTATTTGTGGTTGTAGTTGGTGTAGTACCAGCGATCGTAAAGGTATAACGTTTCTCTCTACCTCCATTATTTGGCATAAAATTGATAATATGTTCTCCATTTCTCGTCGTCGTAAATGTATAAGTCTCAGCAGACATATCGACGGTAGCAAGCTTAACAAATGTAGCAGTAGTAGGATTGAAGAGGAAGATATCTACACTATCAGATCCGTCAATGGCAGTCCATCTCAATGTCACACGATTACCAACATGCGTCTCCGTCACATTAGCAAGATTCATATCTGCTCATGCAGCAGCATGTGCTGTCCCACCAGTGTATACTCATTCTCCACTTGTTTGATTAGATAATTTAAATCGTAGTTCATTAGATATTTCTCAGAGAATATTATTTTGATCTTTTGGAATCATAGAGAGATAATATACTTTGTTTGGATCGAGAGCATCAGCAGATACACTAAGTTCCATCGTCGCAGTAGTACCAAGGGTAACGAACGTAAATGTTTTTTCCTTAGACTGACTCAGAAGGTTTGTATCTTCCAATATATCTGACAAAGGGCGTTCGCTGTACATAGCGGTATATTTTTTGATTTGATTACCAAGTTCGTCTTCTATGACCGGAGAAGAAATAATCACTTTACCACTAGTTATTTGGCTCACTGATATTTTCTGACTAGAAAGATATCAGAATGGAATGTCGCTAGAAAGATTATCCATCCAGTTTCGAAGATCTCCACTTGCAGCGCTTGTGACACCGACAAATAAGGCAGCGAGAAGCAGATACTTTGGTAATGACGAAAACAATTTCATATCTTAGTACTATAAGATAAAATAAGTTATCAAGAAGATACACATATTAAGACGTATTGCAAACTTTTTTTGCAGAAAAATTTTTTCTGTGATATTGTTTAAATATTTGCATTCTAAAAAATAATGCGTATACTTACAACATAAAGTTTTACCCTATCAAACAAAAAAATGGCAGAAACAAAAAAGGCAGCAACACCTGTTGCTGAAGAAAAGAAAGAGACAAAACCAGCTACTGTCAAAGTAGCTAAACCGACAGCCAAGACAGCTGCGACTAAAAAAGTAGACAAGGAAGAGTTGATGAAAAAACATCAACAAATGGTACAATTTGTACAAAACGTACTCAGCGAAATGGAATCAGACATCAAAAGAATGCACATGATCCTCAATCAACTTGCTAAATTTGATCCGGAAAATCCAGAAACATTGGATGGGACACAAAAAGGCATGGAAGGAGTAACTGGGCATACTGAGGTCAAGACCTACAATGAAGAAAACGCTGAAGTAGTAGAAGGAAAATTTGATGGATATTTCATGGTCGGTAATGATCAGAAAAAATATCCCGTGCCACTAAACTATTCTAGCAAGACGAAACTTGTCCCAGGTGACATGTTGAAGTTGAAGATTCTAGAAGAAGGCAAATTCATCTACAAATTAATCCAACCCGTAGAAAGAAAACATATTAGAGCTATCTTATCCAAGACAGATGATAATAAATTCGTTGCATTATCTGACGATGGAAAATCTTACTTCTTAAATCAAGCAGCGGTTACCTTCTTCAAAGGAAACCCAGGTGACGAATTATACATTCTCATCAATGATAAAGAAGATATGGGATTTGCAGCTATCGAAGCAGTCATCAAGAAATAATAATTGCCAAAATATTTTCTAGAGAAAAGAAGCCCATCGGCTTCTTTTTTTCTTAGCTTTTTCCTTTTTTTTCTAAAAATAAAGGAATACAATCTCACCATGCGAAAATGAATCATAGAAAAGATATTTCCCGCTCACTGTATCTCTTGTAGCAAACAATGAGATTATTTGTGTAAAACATGTAAAAAGAATCTCATCCCTCATCCAGAGATTTGCCCACTTTGCCACAGATTTTCGGCCAACTACGAAACTTGCCTCGATTGTAAATCTGAAAAAAATCGATACCTGCAGTGAATCATCATCCCCTTTTGCTATTCCAATGGAATCAAAAAAATAATTCTCAAATTGAAATACGGCCACAAAAAAGATGTCATCGATTTCTTAACCGATAGACTCATTTTAGCATTACAAGTAAATTTGAAGAGCAGCCCCTCTCTCATAACTTTTGTGCCAAGTCATCGATATAGAAGACTATTTGTAAAGTGATACA
>CAZDFH010000007.1:0-81266 GCA_964504915.1 uncultured Candidatus Peribacteria bacterium | reverse complement strand
CTCATAACTTTTGTGCCAAGTCATCGATATAGAAGACTATTTGTAAAGTGATACAACCAATCCCAGCTTTTAGCCAAAAATCTGGCCAAGAAACTCTGACTCCCCTGTAGTCAACTCGTAGACAAGACAACATATACAAAATCCCAAGCCAAACTCACCAGAAAAGACAGATTAAAAAACCTCCAAAACGCCTTTTCTTTGAAAAAAACACATCTGAAAGGAGGGGAAACGATTTTGCTCGTCGACGACGTCACGACTACCTGATCTACGCTCAACCAGATCGCCAAAACCATCAAAACCAGCTATCCCAAGGTCAAAATCCGATGACTAGTCATCGCTAGACATAATGGCTAGCTCCGTAAGGTACGTTCGCGAACGTACCCTACAAATGCGCCCAGCAATACCATATATATCATTGAATATAACCAATGAATTTCATGGGCAGAATTTTGATACATCCTACTTCAAAAACATGTTTCAGTGTTTTTGATTGAAGGATGGATGAAAAATTTGGGGCACCAAATTTTTGACAAAAAAACGTTTCTGACTATAATTGAGTCTAGATTAAAACATTTACTTGTAACCATACGATTATGGCAATTACTTCCGGCACACCAACAACCGATCCTACTACACCAGTAGCTCAGCAATGAGAAGCTACGGTTTCTCCTGAAGTCAAAACTCCAGATATAGATCTTTCATTAGATTTACCTCCTGTAGTGAAAGAATCTCCAGTAGCCAATAATGATCGATTGAAACAAGAAGATGCTTTGACACAAAAGGTAGAGACACCCAAAGTGGAACCCGTCGAAACCAAAGCAGATATTGTCGAAGATAATTTGCCTCTAGATGCGAAAGAAATGACATTGCAAGATGACATGAAAATCATTCAAAACTTAGGGAATACAACAACTCCAACGGTAGTGAATGAGACCGAAATATTGCCGACACATCCGGAGACGCCAGTAGTCGAGACACCCGCACCTACACCAGTAGCGAGTACAATGAATCTGGACAGTCTATTAGGAAGTCCAGCAGAAGCTACAACTACCACAGCAGTGAAAAATCCTTTTGATCTGGTCACTCCTGCGACAAATCCTGCGCCAGCACAGGCAATCTTACAGACACCAGCTGCACCAGCAATAGCCGATGCCGCAGCCAAGAAAACTAAAAATGTAAAAATGTTATTCTTCGTCGTCCTTTTCGTTGCATTAGGATTTATAGGATATTTTGTCATCACAACGATGTATCCGATGGGACTTTGAAATTCATGAAGCCAAGTGGCAGTCGTCGATACGACCATCACTGGTGATGTATTGACCGGAACAGAACTCACAGGTGATATCATCGTAGCAGATACAGGAACAGATCAACATGCAAGTGCTGATAGCACAGGCGCAGAAAATATGTTTGTCGACATCGCAAATATCACTGACAATAATGGTGATCCATCAGCAATGCGAATCAGTCAACTCACCACCTATGTCGAGCAAGGCCAACACTATCTCGATGCAGGTAAAGCAAGTAACAATAAAACATTGATCAAATTTGGATTGTACATAACTAAAAAGTGAGCTGACCTAATTAATAGACTTGAAAGTGGCGATGTATTGGTTAATGATATGGTGCCAAATTACCTTGCACAATTTTCTGGCTATTTAGTTCAGTTGCAGACAGTAGAAAATAATGCCTTATCCACACCAAGCTCAGACATCCCAAGCACTACCGCATCAGAAGAAATCCCAAGTACGCTGACACAATAATTTTTTCAAAAATAAAACGACTACCAATACATTGAATAATCTCATCGACAAATATATGTACTATCTCCAATACGAAAAAAACGCTAGTCCCAAAACTATCGAAAATTATCATCTACGGCTCACGAGACTCGTAGATTTTTTGTGAAATATAAAAATTACTGACCTCAACCGTATGCAGCTCCTCGACTACAGGATGGCCTTGACCGAGAACGGACTCAGTGTCAGGACGATCAATTATCACATCGTCGCCATCAGAGCATTTTTGAAATTTCTTTTGAAAAACGATATCGACTGCATCAGCCCCGACAAACTCGAACTCGCAAAATTTCCTTCGAGAAATCTCAGTTTCTTGGATGATGAGGAAATACAGAAATTATTAAACGCTCCAGATCAACGAAGCAAAAAAGCTTTGCAACAAAGTAGAGACAACGCAATTTTGCAGTTCCTTTATGGCACTGGGCTCAGAGTGACGGAACTTATTACTCTGCAAAAAAAAGATATCAAGATAGATTCCAATCAATTTTCCGTCATAGGAAAATGATCCAAGATCAGAGCAATCTTTACGACCAAGCAAGCGAGAGACGCACTAAAAAAATATTTAGAACTCAGAGATGATGACTCCGAATATTTATTTACCAGCCAATCATGAAATAGCCAAGGTCAACATCTCAGCAGAAATGCAGTGGAAGAATTAGTCAAAAGATACGCTAAGCTGGCCGGCATAGAAAAAAGAGTAACTCCGCACACCCTACGTCATAGCTTCGCCACGAGTCTGATTAAAAAATGAGCCGATATCAGAGCCGTCCAGACACTCCTCGGCCATTCATCTATTACGACGACACAGATATATACGCATGTGGATGATAAGCACTTACAGAAAGTACATGATTTATTGGAAGAATAAATTTTCATTAAAAAAATAACTCCCGGACAAAGCCGGGAGCTCTAAGTAAATGTCAAAATAATAATTATTTCTCGTTTTATCCTTCAAATGGGTATGGTATATTAGCATCTGCATATGCCTGTTTTTCGGCTTTTCTGAATGATGCAATAGATGCTATAAGGTCTGCTTCAAGATTTTCAACCCTTCCACTTCCTCCATTTTCGGTAAGGAACGCATACATAGTGCCTCTTGATGAGGAGAAGATAGCTCCCAATCCAGCATGCGGACCTGTCGGAATTAGTTCTTTCATTATTTTATTGAATTTCCCACCCTGGGCTCCAAAACCCGGAACCAATAAGGTTGTTGAGGGGAATGCCTTTCGAATACTTCCATCACATTCATGCGTGGATCCTACGACCATACCAATCGTAGAAAGCCCATCATATTCCAGATCAAATTCCTGATTAATGGCATACAAGTCATGAACGTTTTTCATCTGCAAGGTAATTTCTCCATCTTTCAGCACCAATTCCTGATATTCAGGACCTGAAGGATTGGATGATTTATTGACAACAATTATACCCTTACCCTGACGCATGAGTTTTAAACCAAGAAGGTCTTTACCTGCTTTCTCATCGCACAAAGCAAGAACATCTTTCCCCATCCATGGTGTCACATTTATGATATCAAACCCATAGGGTGTATAGTTGATACCCAAAGGATCATTAAGGTCACCAAGTAATGCACGGAAATAAGCTTCTTGTGTTGTGGATATGTCCCCACGTTTGCAGTCCAAAAGGTTGATCAATAAATCATGGATTTTTTCCATTTCTTTGATATATCCACAGATTCTTGAAAGCAGAATCAACCCGACTGGCCCGAATTGTTCGTAAAACGCGGCTTGTGGTTTAAATACCCGGACATTACATTTTATCACCAATGTATCAATTATTTTCTTTGCATAGAGTTCAAGCAGAGTAATAATTTTTGCAAATTTTGGTGCATCAGCAGGATTTTCGAAGTGCAATATACTAACAGCTGTCGCATAAACATTATACACGGTTTCATACATTTCTTTGCCATAATAATGTTCTGCCGGACCGTAAATTGCCATATTTGCATCATACCCATTGAATAAATGGAAATCCAATCCACCACAATACAGTGTATTCTGTAATTTATGGGTACGTGCCAACTTGTAAAAATTGTGTTTTACTACCATGATAATTTCTCCTTTTCTAATAATTTTTAGTATTAATTAATAATTTTAATTGTTTTACTTACCCCATACTTCTGGGTTTGTACGCCATTCGGCGAGTATTGAAAGATCTTCTTCTGCAATATATCCCTTTTCTACAGCAACTTGTATAAGAATTTCATAGTTACTTATTGTATGAATTGGAATATTCTTTTTTGCAAACATGTCTTCCATCTTAGGAAATTGATAACTGTAACCTGCCATAGTGAAGAGAACTTCCCCACCTGCATTTTGGATAGCTTCTACAGCTCTAATAGTACTCCCACCAGTCGAGAGGAGATCTTCAAAAAATCCCACTTTTTGTCCTGGCACCAGCACTCCTTCAATGATATTCTTCAGTCCATGTTCCTTTTTTTCATCACGAACATAGACGAGAGGAATTGATAATGCGTCGGCAATAAGCGTGGCCTGTGGGATACCTCCTATAGCCACTCCTGCCATTACCTCGATTTGAGGATAATTCTTGCGAATAAACGCTACCGCATATTCTTTTACAAATGTACGGATTTCAGGGTAAGAAAGTGTTTTCCTGTTATCACAGTAGATTGGTGAATGCCATCCTGATGCCCATTCATAATAATCAGGGAGCATCTTTAATGTAACTGCTTTAATACCCAAAACATGAGCTGCATATTCTCTTGCGATAGATTCAGATAAGATTTTACTCATAAATTTAACATTTTTTAATTAATAACTCATTTTATTTTCTGATTCACATTTGAAAAAAATTTGGAAGGTGAATCTCTTCCGTTCATTTTTAATTTTTGTTTCATAGGCGATCTTATATTTAGTTAGACTTTTATTTCGTTATCGTGACTATAAAAATTATCGACGATAAGTCAAGGCGAACGGATTCTTCATATTTTTGTCCTATTCTTGTCCATTTTTTTCTAACTTTTTATAAGTAGAATTCCCAAAAATTGCAAACAGTGACTGCAAAATTCAAAAAATGCTTATTTTTAGATTGTGTATTTAGATATGAAAGAGCAAATCCTCTGATATTATGAACAGCACAAAAAGATTCCCTCACCAGTTTTTGGAGAAGTAAAAATTACTCCTCAAGCATTATGGCATCTAGAAAACAAGGATAAGAGACACAAAAGAACCGAGAAGGAGATACGTATGAGATACAAGTGTTTTCTGCTAATCGATAGAATAATAGAGAAATCCCACTTATACCAAGAATATAAGCAAGAACTGCAGGATATAATAACTAAAAAGAATTGAAGAAAGATTAGGTCACCCATGAAAGTTAAATATTTTTGACTCGTTTGAGTAATAGAAGCATATCAATGACACTGGATAAGGATTAAAGTCGTTGTTAAAAAGGTTACTCAGTGGCAACATTATGAATTCGTCTCAGTCATCCCAGCATGGAATATGAAATGATATCACAGATTATATTTCGATGAAAGTTTATAAATATCAAAAAACTCCACAGTAATAGCGGAGCATTTTGGTGTCTGTGCCAGATCAAACTAGTCCGGCAAAGTGGGACGAACCCTTCAGACAGCAAAGATTATAAATAATAATAGTTATTTTGCAAGTAAAAATTCTGGAGAGACACCCATTTTACCGCCCGCCCCGTACAAGCTACGGGGTTATCTGTTATCCTTTCTTCATCCCATACGATTTCCCCATACCACGAAATTGCGCTTTTGGCGCACCGCTACGAGCAGGACCAGTAGATCTTGGTCATCTAAATGGTTTCTTCACTTCATCCCTCCTAAATGGCTTCTTTACATCATCTCTGCCAAACGGTTTCTTTGTATCATCTCTTCTAAATGGTTTTCTCGCCTCATCTCTTCTCGGAGCAAAATGTCACTTGCTTGGAGCTGATGGTCTAGTTCATTGTCCTTGTCTCAATGGATTTGGTCTACCTTTACCAAACTTATCCGTAGACTTATCAAGTTTGTGTCAGCTGAACTGTTTGTTGGTATCCACAACGGGAAAGTGGTCAGATCTTTTGATCCTCGTGCGATGTACTTTTTCTATATCAGCAAATAATTTAGATTCTTCCGGAGAAACAAGCATGATCGCTTTCCCAAATGCGCCGGCTCTACCGGTCCTTCCTATCCTATGAATATAACTTTCTGATTCCTTCGGCACGTCAAAGTTGACGACCAAACCGACATTATCCATATTGAGTCCTCTGGCTGCGACATCGGTCGTAACTAATATTTTTAATTTCGCATCTTTAAATTCTTGTAATGTTGCATTTCTTTTTCACTGACTCATATTTCAATTTAACATTCAGACTTTGTATCCAGCTTTTTCTATCACGTAACAAAGTGTCTTCGTATTTCTCTTCGTCTGTGTAAAAACGAGAATTTTATCTTTGCTATGTGAATGAATGATACTTAGTAAATTTAAAATTTTATCTTCATGCGCCACACTGACGAAGCTATGATTAATTTTGTCCACAGTAACAGCTTCGCCGATTTTGATAAATTCATACTCAGCAATATGTCATTTAATAATCTCTTTGATCTCTGGGCTAATCGTCGCACTAAAGGTTGATGTCTGCTGTATCTGATGCATCATGCCTCGGATCTTCTGGATATCACGGATAAATCCCATGTCCAACATTCTATCTACTTCATCCAGGATGAGATAACTCACTTTGCTAATATCGACAACTTTCTGATTGATAAAATCTAATAATCTTCCTGGCGTCGCCACGATAATACTTGGATGCTTAGCAAGAAATTTCTTCTGGATGACTTGGCTTGCTCCACCATAGACGCAGGCAGCATTCACTCTATAATATTTTGTCAGTGCAAAAATCTCTTCACCAATTTGGTTTACGAGTTCTCTTGTCGGAGCGAGAATAAGTGCCTGTAATCCTACTTTATTAGTATCAATTTTTTGCAATAAGGGAATCAAGAACGCAGCTGTTTTACCTGTTCCTGTCTGTGATTGTCCGACGATATTTTTATTCGCTAAAGTTAACTGAATAACTTTAGTTTGGATATCGGTAGCTGTCGTATAGTTCATCTCAGTAAGCCCCTTGAGGAGTCATTGTTTGAGATTCATTTCTGAAAATAACATGTGTTGGTTGTAAGATTAAAGTGGTTTTCCTGCTTTTTTTCTTGCAGAGTCTGTAAGATATATTTTTCTTAGTCTAATGTTTTTGGGAGTGATTTCTACATATTCATCAGTGCTAATATAAGCAAGTGAATCTTCGAGTGTCAGAGTAATGATTGGTTGTAATCTCATAGCTTCATCATTTCCACTTTCCCTGACATTGGTCTGCTGTTTATTCTTGGTAAGATTTACTTTCATATCACCTGGTTTTGCAGATTCTCAGACAATCATTCATTCGTACATTGAAGATCATGGCAAGATGAAAATTTTCCCTCTTTCTTGTAACTTCCAGATGCTATATTTCATACATTTACCATTTTCTTGCGAAATCATTGATCCAGTTGTTCTCTTTGGAATCTCTCCCTTGTAAGGTGCATAATGAGAATAGGAATTGTACATAATACCTTCACCTTTCGTCATCAAGACAAACTGAGATCTAAATCCAAGTAGTCCTCTGGTAGGTACTTCAAATTCCAGAGTCGTGATACCATTTACTGTCGTCATATTTGTCATTTGTCCTTTCTTTTTAGCGACGATATCGATAACCATTCATGATAAGGGTTCATCTACATTGATGACTACGTGTTCGATTGGTTCCATTTTTTTACCATTTTCTTCTTTGAAGATTACCTGGGGAGCTGAGACTTGAAGTTCAAATCCTTCCCTTCTCATCGTTTCAATCAACACAGATAAATGAAGTTCTCCTCTACCAGAAACGGCGAATCTATTTCCTCATTTATCAAAATTAATTTCTAGTCCTACATTGGTCTGCAATT
Organism: uncultured Candidatus Peribacteria bacterium; assembly: GCA_964504915.1. Lineage (GTDB taxonomy): Bacteria > Patescibacteriota > Gracilibacteria > Absconditabacterales > Absconditicoccaceae > CAJBLF01. The sequence continues at coordinate 73,499 of CAZDFH010000007.1, read as the reverse complement.
CTTTATGTAGTCTTTCTTGAATATTTTTTGACGTCACTAATTTTCCTTCTTTACCAGCAAAGGGAGAATCATTGACAAGAAAATCCATAGTAAGTGTTGGAGCATCGACATGAATCGGTGGGAATGGTTCACAGCCTGCTACGCCGACGGTTTCTCCTACGAAGATATCTGAGATCCCTGCAATAGTGATGATGTCGCCACACAAAGCCTGTTTTGTTTCTATCCTAGAGATACCAAGTGTAGTAAATATTTTGGTAATTTTTCCTTTTCTCGTATGCCCTTCATTATCAAAAATGACTACTTCTTGTCCCTGAGCAACAGTTCATTCATATACTCTACCGATACCAAGTCTACCGATAAAATCATCGTAGCCGAGATTGGCGATCTGCATACGAAAAGGTTTGTCAGAGTAATCTGGTGCAGGTGTCACTTCTCTTTCTATCAAGTCAAACATTGGAGTGATATTACCACTTTCTTTCGCCTCAGCAAAATCTTTGAGATCATCAAAAGCATATCATCCTTTGGCACTACAGTAAATGATAGGAAAATCTGCTTGTTCGTCGGTCGCCCCCAACGCAAAAAACAAATCAAATAACTGATTTATGACTCGGCCTGGTCTTGCTGTATCTTTGTCTATCTTGTTGATCACGACTATCGGTTTGATTCAAAGTTCTAGAGATTTCTTCAATACAAATTTCGTCTGAGGCATTGGTCCTTCATATGCATCAACTAATAGTAGAACGCTATCCACCATCTTTAATACTCTTTCTACTTCACTTCAGAAGTCAGCATGTCATGGAGTATCGATGATGTTAATGACATCACCATGATAATTGATAGAGGTATTTTTGGAGTAAATAGTAATACCTCTTTCTCTTTCCTGGTCATTACTATCCATGATGAGATCTTGGTCTTCAGCGAGTTTCATCGTACCAGATTGCGTAAGCATCTGATCAACTAAGGTAGTCTTCCCATGATCTACATGGGCAATAATAGCAATATTTCTGATCTTCATTGGATTACGATAAAATTTAAAAAAAAGACTTAAACTAAAGTCCGGCTTAGAAAGCAGATTTTGGTTACTGTAAATATAGGCATTTCCTAGTATATTGCAACGAGAAATCTTCCACAGAAAAAAGCAGCAAGAAATTTGACAAATATAGGATTATATGTTATAATATTAGTGTTTATTCTAAAAACCCATGTATAATGATAGAAATCAATCAAGAGAGTAAAGTTGATGCATTACTACTTTGATCTTCAAAACTAAATCCTACAGATGTTTGAGAAACTTTTGATAAAAAACAAGTTAAAGAAAAAATTGATAACGGTCCAATATATAAAATACCTACATCAATTGGAGAATGGAATCCAAAAGCACAAGAATATATGATCAACGGAATGGCAAATGTCGAGGAATTTAAACAATGGTTAAAAGGATCTCCTCAATGATTTGATGGGAAAAATGTAATAACATATCTTGAATACAATCCAGATATGGCAAATACTAAACAAGAAGCAGAAAATATTAGAGCATTACAAGCAGTAAGGAATAATTTCAAAAAAAATCCTGAACTATTTAAAAAATGAAGTGACTATGATATATCTCTTAATAGCCCCATTAAGAATAAATTAGGTGAATATTTGGTCATACCAAATAATATTGGTATCATGTGAACTTCTGTCTACAAAAGTAATCCTTGAGGCGATTTTGAAGTATTTACTATAACAATGTATTTTGATGCCAATAAAAGTACAGATTTGGTTATTGGTATAAATCAGGAGAATAATGTAATTGGCAGATTAAAAGATATTAATACTACATTGGCCACATATTGATATACCATACAGGTAAATGCATCACACATGTATGAATTATCAAAAATATAGTCTATGTATATTTCTCATACTTCTATTATATTTCACATGAAATCACATTTAACTAGCCATTCATTCAATGGTTAGCTTTTTATTCTACTAATTTCGCCACTACCATAATTCTTTTCTCATTTTACTCATTACTCGTTTTACCCAATTAGAAGATTACCGTGAAATCACCACCGACTGTTCATTCTGCAGTTGGCTTTTTGATGACAATTTGAACATCATACTCACGATTGCGTCCGTGTCAGACGAGGGTATAGACTCTATCAGAGATCTCTTGTGGAAATTCGAAACGATACTCCAAATAAGGATAAATAGCTCATTGCGTACTGCGTAATAATGAGACAAGATCAAACGCTAGCTGTAAATCGTGGTATAATCATCATCAGAGAATAGTACCAAAAGGCTCTTGCTGGATACCAGTATCTTGCGATACCACGGTATGCCCCGTCAAAAAATCACCTCCATCAATCAAAGTGAATTGATGCGAAGCATCTCACATGACAATCGTTCACGTATCATTGATAACTGAAGCCCTAAGTGCATTATCAAAAGAATAGTTAACTAGTTTATTTGGTGTATTCCCATAATAAAAGATATTAATCGTAGGAATAATCTTGAAAGGGACAGCTGCGATACCAAGAAGAGACCAGTTCAAAACCACCTCATCATACAGATAATTTCCATCGGGATCACAAGCAGGATTAGCAACATTTGTACACAAGAGTGGATCTCCTCCGACCATAAAAATTGAACGCACTGCTGGAGGCAACCTAAATTCTCACGAAAGAGAACCTCAGGTAAAATAGTTTATGATAGAATTATTTCACGTATAATATTTTTCACTATCTACGGTGGCATCCACACTCAGCAAAATTGTTTCCTGCGTATCGTAACGGATAGCATTATAATTGAGACTATCAGGAGCCAACAAAAAGCGATCTACATTCCCCGCTCACAAAGCAGGGATAGTTAAGGTCCTAGAATGGATATCCCACCGGTTGCCCTGATTACTACCAGAACCAAAAAACGGACTTTGATCACTGAGTGGTCACCACGACGTGACAGCCAACGTTCATCACGAACCTTGAAATCACGCTTGCTTATATCTAAGGACAAGAGATCATCTTTCTACAGAAGACAAAGCAGAGTAATAAGCAGTATTATAATCAGAGATTGTGGCAATGTTTTGCAGGAAAGGAAAAAAAGATGCGAAAACATTTAAGAATAATCACACTCCAAAAGCAAGAATAAGTAAGGTAAAAATAAGAAACATATATAACTATAATTTAAAAATTCAGTAATTTACAAATAATCAAAACAATTTTCAAATTTATTAATGTATAAACTTCTAAACTCTCAATTCTCAACCTCTCAACATTCAACAGGCGATAGCCTTTTATTCTATATTCGGTGCTCCACAAATTGGACAATAAGCATATGCATGAGGATATTGTTTACCACACTGTTTACAGACGACCTTTAACTTTTCACCACAGGCAATACAACATTCGTATTCTTTGGGATTAAGGGTATGGCAATTGTCGCAAGCTACTAAATTCAAAGCACAAGACTCTCTCCGAGGGATGCTATCATTTTTATAATACACAGGCCTAATAATGAAATATACAGGCAATCCAAGGATAGGCGATAAAAAAGTAACAAGCAAAATACTGACAGCCTGTAATCATGGATTACTAGTTCTAGATATAATATCTTTAGCCGTCCAAATAATAGCGACAATCCACAGAAACAATACTAACACCAAGATAATATTAAACACCGTACCTGAGCCACCGCCCTGGAAAAAGTACCCCCACATACCAGCAGATGAGTTTACTACTGTACCTACACCAGATCCCATGATGAAATAATTTAGAGTTTAAAATATATAATTTAGCAATAATTGCATTCTACTCATTTCACCCAACTCCCATGTTACCAATTTTCCCATTCCGCTCATTTTACCCGTCATTCATGTTACCGATTTAGAAGATTCTCTTCTTTAGCACCTGTACGGAATCATCATGTTTTTTCAAGCTATTCAATAGGAAAGTAATCTTAGCGGGATTAGCTAGCTCTGATTCCATAGTGACGACACTATTTCCATCAGGCAAATTTTTAATAGACACCTGCGTGACAGAAATATTTAAATCAGAAAAAATCTGAACGATATTCATAATACGTCAGTATTTAGTAGAAAGTTTACACTCAATAATCACCTGATATATATTTTCTTCTTCTCACACCCAATGTGCCTCCAGAAATTTATCAAAAGCGATCGTTTTCATTGCTCTACAATCCAAAGTATGGATTTTGATACCATCTTTTCCTGTCTTCGCAATAATTCTATCTCAAGCTTCCGGAGTACATTCCGGGCAGAAAGAGTAATTGAGAATTTGATCTCCATCCACGGCAACAGTAGCTTGATTAGGTACATGTTTTCTGAGTGGCAAAGAAGCCTTTTTACGTGCATTTTCCCATTCTTTGCGATAAGATTCTTTAACAAGTCCAGAAAGATTGTCCTTCCTATCATAGATACTAAGAAGTTTTCTCTCAAGCTGTTCTTTATCATAGAGTCTGCTAATTTTATCTTCGGAATTACCCAGATGTGGCAATCAGTAGGAATCAAGATATTCATTAAGATCTTGTGTGACCTGTCTAATGATATCTGTCTTCTGTTGTGCCTTGAGAAATTTATTGAGAGCAGTCTTTGCTCATGAAGTGCGAATAAAATCTAACCGATATTTATTTGCTGAATATCTATTTTTGAAGGTATTGATTTTGATGACATCGCCCATTGACGGAACAAAACTGATAGGTTTGATTTCTCAGTTGACAATTGCACTTTTAAATCTCAAGCCAATATCAGTATGGATAGCAAACGCAAAATCCAATACACTAGCACCAGCAGACAATTCTATGACATCTCATTGAGGCGTATAAAGATAATTACGTTTATCCAAAACTTCTATATTAAGCTCTTCTTTAAATCATTCTTTATCATCAGATGATTTGTAAGTATTGACGATATCTTGTAATTTTTTGATCCATTGTGTTTGCTGAGAAGATACCTTCACAGAAGATCCTGACTCCTTATAAGCAAAATGTGCAGCCACACCATACTCCGCGATATCATCCATCTCATATGTTCTTACTTGGATTTCGACAGGGAAAGTAAACATACCCAGCACCGTAGTATGGATACTCTGATAGCCATTGGACTTAGGGACCGCGATATAATCCTTAATTTTCTTGATGAGTGGAGTATAATACTTGTGCATAATACCAAGTACCATATAGCAATCAGCCACCGTCTTGGTAATCACTCTATAAGCTAAGAGATCCATAACACTTCATATATCTTGAGAGTGATATCTATACTCCATTTTTTCAAATACTCTATACGGACTTTTAACTCTTCATTTCACTTCAAAATCACGGATACCTTCCTTGTGAAGCATATCAGTAATAATCTTAATACCCTTCTCTGTATATTTTTCACCTTCGCCAAAATACTTTTTGATATAAGCAAAAATTTCCTGAAATTCTATAGGATAAAGAATCTGGAAAGATCAATTTTCTAGATAAATTTGATAATAATATAGACCAAGCCTCCTAGCAATAGGGACAAAAATCTTCATAGTTTCAGTAGCTATTTTTTGCCTCTTAATGGGATTGGGATGATAATGCAAAGTCTGAATATTGTGGATACGATCAGCAAGTTTTACGAAGATAACTCTCAAGTCGTGGGCCATAGCCAGGAAAGTTTTCTTTAATGTTTCTAGGTGCCTATCCTGTCACTTATATTTGATCTTAGAAACCTTTACCATTCATTCACAGAGCACAGCGACCTCTTTACCAAATTCTTGCTCTATTTCTTCCACCGAGACATCACAATCTTCTATCACATCATGGAGAAGACAAGTCTGGATAGTTTCGACATCAGGGTTAATTTCCATAAGAAAAATCGTGGCCTTGAGAGGATGGACAATATATTCTTCCCCTGAAAGTCTTTTTTGTCAGGTATGTTTAGCCAGTGCATAAGCATATGCTTTTTTGATTTTAGGGATTTGTTCTTTGGGGAGATATCTTTGTGCTTGTTCCAAAATAGTATCCAATAACAATCTTGGATCTTTGTTTAGAAATGGCTTATAAGCAAAAAACTTTTTTAATTCACTGACGTCCATATCTTATATACTGGAGTAAAATTTATAATTTCTAATTGGTAATTTTAAAATGGTGGTTTCTAAATTCTAAATTTTAATTTCGATTTTTTATTTCCCCTTAAAATTAGTAATCACCCCACACAGTTCTACTTGACCCGTGCCATAACCGACATAGACTACTTTACTACAGAAACGGAACTCTTTAGCACGTTCAGATCCGCACGTCTGCACATCAGTACCATTAGGACAAACAATAAATTGTCCTCATGTAGTAGCTACATCTTTGAGGAATACTCCGTATCATTTTACTTCTCTAAAGTATCTACCCTCTGGGGTCAGAGATACCACTCATGGACAAGAAGTTCGTACCCCTCATGACTGACACAAACTATAATTCAGTTCTCCTGTAGTGATGCCACCAGAAAGCTGTAACCCGTCTAACGTATATCACGTTAAAACAAAATATTGCTGACCGGACATCACGGTCGTCTGTAATATGTAATGGCCACTCGCCATCCACGTATCGTCGGAACATCAGGGAGTATTTTCATCTAATAACGGATCAACTTTAAGCCGACAAGCATCTTTCATTCATCACCACCTCTGCCAATTAGTATCTCTTATTTGATAAACAGCTTCGATACCTTCTCTAGCAAGATTAAGCGCAATGACTCTCTGTCTACTTTTTTGCACAAAATTGATACCATAGGTGAGAAGCGAGATAATAGACATTAAACCAACAGAAATTACTACAACGATCACAAGGATTTCCCATAACGTAAATCATCTTCTCCTTGAAAATTCCATCAATTTGCATAGGCTAGTAAAAGTATGCTATACATGTACTCATCACAGGAGCTTTTTCAACCTAAAAACATAGACAAAAGACCATATCTTGATACCTACCTACCAGCAGGCAGGCTTATGCCTTGATACGTAATACTTTTATATATAAGAAGCCAATGACCGAGCAAGTAATAATGTATATTATCGTCATCATTCTCGCAGCACTAATAATTTTTTCGTTTGCCATCGGCGTAGAGAAAATGATCAAAATAATTTTGGGGAATTACATCCTCAGCAGTATTTGTCGAGCAGCCAGCATCTCCATCAATATGCTTATTAGTTATCTCACTCAGTTCCCTGAACTAAAATTTGCTGGATTAAGTTACAAAACACTCTGAACTTTTTTCACGAATGGACAGACTACTATCATATTGGTGTTGTACATCGTCCTACTCGTCATCATCTACAAAAAATCCAAGATACATATATCCCTCCCCTTCGATGAGGCATCCAAAAAGATGTTGCAAATAGTACTGGTTCCAATGACAATAGTAAGTATTATCCTAACATTACAGATTGCACTCATGGGAATAAATGTCGGCAATATAGGGATGCTTCAAGGACTAGCTACGACCATCTCTACCAATCCATATATTATGAAATTTTTTGCACTTACACCCGTATGGATTCTCTTGCATGGGATCATTACTGTCATCATCACATCAGAAATGAAAATTACGGTAAAGACGGACATGATGGACCTACCTAAGTTATAAATTTTGGAATACCATCACAACCACTAGCTACTAACTACTAGCTACTAACTACTAGCGACTAGATACCAACTACCATTTTGTCACAAAGTGACTACTTATTCGTATACATATATAGAGCAGTTTTTTATCTATATCGATTTGTATATGCGATACCAATGGGTAAATATCACAGCGAGGACCGATACCAGTGGCAGATGACTACGAGGAGAATGTTTTTATAAGTAGACAAGAAAAAGTAAAAACAATTCCTTCTATCCATCTGCTACGGACAACTGCCGTAGCTTTTTAATAAGTAGCACATGTTATAATGCCCAAGAAGCAAAAATCACAAATCGGCATGGGCCAGGTAATCAAATATTTCTGGAGGATAAATATGTCACAGAAGTGGATGATGATTATAGGCTTATTTGGAGTACTAATAGCTTCTATCAGCATTCTCGTCCAGCCTATCTATTTTGCACATATGGTCGATATTATGCTTGCATATACAGGAGGATCGAAGCTAGAAACAGTACAAAAATTAATAGCCATATTGATGATCATTCTAGGATTGAACATCGTCCGAGCAGGATGATGGAGATTATTCGGATGTAGCATCATCCCACTAGAAACAAGAAATATTAGGAAAGTAATGCTTGAATGTTTTTCTTATCTTCACAGACATTCGTATAGATTTTTTTCTAACAATTTTTCTGGCTCTCTCATAAAAAAAGTGAATAAATTAGCGGGAGCATATGAAACGATTACCGATATTTTTATGGTAGATATATGGAGATTGGCAATTTTTCTTCCGTTTATTCTTATCACAATATTTTTGCAAAGCCAATTATTATGATGGATATTTTTGATCTTCGTAGGCATCTTTAGCATAGTACAATATCTATTATACAGACGGAATATTCCTTATGAAGTATTAGCCAACGAGCATGATTCCAAAATCACAGGAGAGCTTTCAGATACCATTAGTAACAACTTTAATATCTTGACCTTTGCATCACTTTCAAGAGAAATTAAAAAGTTTACCGACACATTAAATGTACGACGCAAGATACAAAGCAAGACACGATTTAGAGGAGAGGTCATTCGTGCGATAAACAGTACTCTATTGGTAGCTTTTGAGATAGGCGCATTATACGCAGCCATTCATCTTCGAGCACAATGAGTCATCTCAGTCTGAATAATCGTATTAGTACAGACCTACGTATTCAAACTCTTTGATCAAATGTCTACCTTAGATCACATCTTCAAAAGAATAAACAAAAGTATCTGAGAATCTGCAGAGATGCTGGAGATATTAGCTACTCCACACGAAATCGTAGATCACACAAAAAAAATACTGAAGGTCCACGACGGTAGGATTGACTTTCACCAGGTCGACTTCCACTATGTGTCTGACAAACCCGTCTTCACGAAACTAGATCTCAAAATCAAACCCGGAGAAAAAGTCGCGATAGTAGGTGAATCATGATGAGGTAAGACAACCGTAGTCAAACTTCTGTTTAGATTTTTTGACATCCAAGGTGGAGAGATTTTGATTGACGATCAAAATATAGCCAGAGTGACACAAGATTCACTCAGAGATAGCATTTCTATGGTACCACAAGATCCGATTCTTTTTCATAGGACATTAAGAGAAAATATCTGCTACGGTAAACCAGATGCGACAGAAGCAGAAATTATCGCAGCATCCAAGATGGCAAGATGTCATGAGTTTATCATGAACTTCAAGGAAGGATATGAGACACTCGTCGGCGAAAGAGGAATTAAATTGTCTGGCGGAGAAAGGCAGAGAGTAGCGATAGCAAGAGCAATTCTGGAGAATAAGAGAATCATCATCATGGACGAAGCAACATCCAGTCTCGACTCCAAGTCTGAACAACTCATCCAAGAAGCAATGGATGAAGTATTGAAAAACAAGACAGCTATCGTCATTGCACATAGACTTTCAACGATCATGAAAATGGATAAAATCATCGTCATGGACAAAGGACAAATTATAGAACACGGTAGCCACAAAGAGCTTCTCGCGAAGCCAGACGGAGTCTACAAAAAGCTCCGAAACATTCAATCATGAGGATTTATAGAGTAAGAAGAGCACTTTATCATTTTATCGCGAAGCTGTTATCATTTTATCATTTTATTGAACAATGCAGATAGTTCCTTTACAAGAATTCTTAGACAATCAACCATTCTATCTCCAAGAAGCAAGAGATGGAAAGATTTTTATTTATCCTACAGATACCATCTATGGTATCGGATGAATATATTCTACGATGATGGTCAATAAAATCTTTGCCATCAAACAAAGAGATGAGAAAAAATTATTTTCCATCATCGCTCCAGATTTTGATTGGATAGAAAAAGAATATCCCGAAGCGAATATTGAAACATTGAAAATATATCTAAATACTTATCATGGAGTGACCTATATTTTTGACTATACAACACCTGGAGTCAGGATTATCAAACATCCATTTCAAAATTTTGTACAAGCACTTGGCGAACCATTTATTACCACCTCATGCAACATCTCTGGAGAACCTGCGATAAATGATATTCTTCAATTACCGACAGAAATAAGTGAGCAAGTAGATTACGTAATCGATGGATGAACATTGGATGGCAGACCATCGGTTTTGATTGATTTGGTAGAGAATAAAATCATCGAAAGATAAATTAGAACTTAGTTGGGAGTACTTAGAACTTAGAGTTTAGAACTTAAAGTTTGGGGCACAAAGGTGTCGACATTAATCTACCAGCAAAAAAAGAAGCCAACGTAGGCCTAATGGAAAGCAGAAGATGAAGTAAGGAAACCCACGATATTGCCTAATGTCGACGAGCCCACCTTCGGTGGATAAAGGGTTTTTTAGGTTACTTGGCGCCTGTCCCGCACCAGCGGGAACCCGGGAGCAAAAAGTAACACCCCGTAGGGCCCCGCCGGGAGGCACCAGAAAAAGAGTATTGTAAAAGTATGTCCTACGAAGTCCATTATGATAAATTGATTTCGCTCACAATAAACGTATACATAGTCCGTCATTTACTACATAAAAAATTACTAAAATGAATATCCAATTCATCGGCTGTGGAAATATGTGACAGATTTTGTTGCAGGCATTTATAGATGCTAAATATCCTCCGTCCAAAATCTTTGTCAGTGAAAAAAGCCCAGACAATATAAATAGACTCAAAAAAAAATATAACATAAACTTTGGCATCAATCCAAAGACAGATATTCTTATCCTCGCAGTCAAACCACAACATATCTGAACCGTCGATTTCACCCCGTTTGGAAAACACACGTTAATCTTCTCCATCATGGCGGGAATCACTATCCAAAAAATACGTACATTGAGTAAAAATAAAAACGTTGTTAGAGCAATGCCAAATACCCCTCTCAGCTCCGGCAGATGAGTCATGTGATACGTACAAGGAAAACATATCGATCAGAAAAAAATGCAAATACTCAAAAAAGTTTTCGCTTCTGTCGGCAAAATGATCCAAGTAAAAAATGAAGACGAGATAGACAAGATTGCTGCACTCTCATGATCAGGCCCAGCATATTTTTTCTATATGACGGAAATTATCCAGAAGCAAGCACAGAAATTTGGGTTCACAGCAAGTGAAGCAGAAATGATTGCTAGAGAGACATTCATCGGTTCAGCAAAGTTACTAGACCAATCATGACTTCCAGCACATCAGCTCAGAAAAAATGTAACCAGCAAATGATGAACGACACAAGCCGCTCTTGAGACGATGAAGAAAAAATGAGTAGACAAAGGCATCCAATCCGGCATGGTGCAAGCTTACAAAAAAGCAAAAAAATTAAATACATAAGAGACAAACAGTCTACCATTCATCTTGAAAAACGTGACAGAAAGAATAAATGAGAAGTCAGTCAGAAATTTTTGTTTACCATAAGAACCCGTTAACCCTTTAACACGTGAACTCGCTAACGACACCTTATTTTATTATTTTATTACTTAATTATAAATAGATGAGTAAGATTCAGAATGTATTTGCACGCGAAGTGCTAGATTCTAGGGGAAATCCAACCGTAGAAGTAGAAGTCACATTGGACAATGGTGTCATGGGGAGAGCTATCGTCCCATCAGGAGCATCGACAGGAGTACACGAAGCACTCGAACTCAGAGACGATGACAAGATGAGATATCTCGGCAAGGGAACATTGAAAGCCGTCAACAATGTAAATACCAGTATCAAAGATGCTGTCATCGGACAAGATTTTCCGACCGTCAGAGAACTCGACGAATTGATGATTAGACTCGATGGCACGCCGACTAAATCCAAGCTCTGAGCAAACGCAATTCTTGGCGTTTCTATGGCATTTGTCGTAGCTGCTGCTAAATCAGAAAACAAACGAATCTACGAATATATCAATGAAGGAAAATGACATACATTGCCATTTCCTATGATGAATATTTTGAATTGATGATCTCATGCTGACAACAATGTCGACATCCAAGAATTTATGATCGTACCCGTCGGAGCTGAGAATATTCACGAAGCAGTCAGAATGGGCGCAGAAGTATTTCACAACTTGAAGAAAATTTTGAAAGCAAAAGGCATGGTAACTTCAGTCGGAGATGAATGATGATATGCGCCAAATCTTGGAAGCAACGAAGAAGCCATCCAAGTGATTATGGAAGCAATCAAACAAGCAGGACACGAAGGCAAAATAAAATTAGCACTCGACTGCGCCGCATCAGAATTTTTCAAAGAGGGAAAATATAACTTAGCTGGTGAAGGAAAAATTCTTGACCACACACAACTTGTCGATCTCTACGCTTCACGAGTAGAAAAATATCCAATCATTTCTATCGAAGATGGTATGGCAGAAGATGATTTTGACGGATGGAAAGAAATTACCAAGAGATTGAAAGACAAAATTATGCTTGTCGGAGACGACCTTTTCGTGACCAACATGGAGAGATTACAAATGGGAATCGACCAAGACATGGCCAACGCTATCCTTATCAAACTTAACCAAATCTGAACGGTTTCAGAGACCGTAGACTGTGTACGTATGGCTCAAGATCATGGTATGAATGCTATCATCTCTCATAGATCTGGAGAAACAGAAGACACCTTCATCGCTGACTTGGCGGTCGCATTAAACACAGGATTCATCAAAACATGATCAGCAAGTAGAACTGATAGAATTTGTAAATACAATCAATTGATGAGAATCGAAGAAAAATTATGAGCAAGTGCAAAATACGGAAAATAACAAACAAGCTCCCGGATAAAGGCGCATTGCATGCGCCTCCAAAACATAAAAAAGAATCCGTCACTTGGCGGATTTTTTAAAATCATCAATACTTTCAATCCTCAACTCTCAACACCCGCCACGGCGGGTTCAACTCTCAACAGTCGAAGACGTCAACTTCGCCTTCGGCGAATTATTCTCCTGTAAAACTAAAAACAACAGTTCTCTCTTTCCCATGATCCATTTCGATAAAGAGAATACTTTGCCATCTGCCCAGTTGCATCTTGCCGTCTATGACGGGAATCGTTTCACTCGTCGTTCACATCAATAGATACCTGAGATGCGAGTGCCCATCAAGGCTTTCTTCTCTATCGTGATACATAGTACTGGGATCTCTATTTGGCAAATCATTATGATGATAGAAGTCATGCTCTGGCACATATTTGTCACATCGATGTTTCAAATCTTTCGCAAATCCATCCTCCAGTTCATTGACTTTGATGGTCGCTGTAGTATGTTTGGTGAATATATTTGCCAAACCGTTTTTGCATTTATGCGCTTCAAGAAATTGCTCTACTTCATGAGTAAGATCTATCACTTCTAGTGATTTAGTAGTCAGAATACGGAATTCCTTACTCACAAACATAGCAAAGCATAAGAGAATAAATCACGTAGACATAACAATACACAAGCCAATCCAGAAAGCAATCAAATTTTTTTCTTATTGTCTTAGGGATGGTAATCTATAATCTCTAGCAAAGAAATTTTATACTCGAATACAAATGCCAGAAATTATTTACAAAAATATTCGCAATGGATATGCCAGGATAGATAAGGATGGGAAGATTCTTATCTCCATTCCCAATAAGCTAAAAAATAACGAAGCGTTCAAAAATACCTTGCTCGAAAAATGAGCACAACTCCTCGTTCGCTACAACAAAAAAACACATATGCTGACCTCCGACCACGAATCGATCACACTTTTTGGTGAACGTGTTTCACTTACGGATTTCTACGAACAACACAACAAAAAAATACCAACACTTTGAACTATACACTCTACACTATACACTAACAAAATTTTGAAAGAAATTTTGCAAGAATATGCCACACCGATTCTCGATCATTACAGCCAGAAGCTAGGTATCAAGTACAGAAAGCTAACAATCAGAAAAACCAAGTCCAAACGATGATCATGTACAAGTGACCAAAATATTTCACTCAATTTGAGTTTAGTACATGTATCTACCAAATATATCAAATACGTCATCATCCACGAAATCTGTCATTTGAAAATCAAAAATCATAGCAAAAAATTTTGGGCATTAGTAGAATCATTTCTCCCAGACCACAAACAGATCAGGAAAGAGCTCAGAAAGCTAATACTCAAGTAAGATTGTTTTTGGCGAGGAAAAAAGTATATATACCTCACATTTATCAATACTATCATGTATGATGAATAAGGATATATGACAGCTAAAAGATAGTGATGTGTTCAATAGTTTTCAGGCACAGAACATATATGTAGAAAGAGTGAAACGAGAAATCATATATACACTCAAAGAGTGCGGTGTTTTATATGACTCTCTAGGCACAAGTTTTTTGGACAAGATGGATCCAGAGACATTCAACGAATTAGCAAAGAAACATAGCCGAGGAGAAAAAATAGAAAGAGAATGGTTTCAAAGATTTGAAGAAGGACTAGAAAGATATATAGATACAAAAGAAGAACTTCAGACAAGAATAGAAAGGATGAAAGCATCTACAGACACTGCCGAGCTTATAAAATGTTGTGAAGATATTTCCCCAGACAAACTGAGTATAAAAAATTTTATGAAATACTATCAGATTCTGCTTTACTCGGAAATCGATTGAGAAGAAAAAAGTCTCAAAGAGATCCTGAGGATGTGCCAGGCACTAAATAATGGGCATCCAATCCATATAGAAAAGATGAACGCACTCATAAGAGAAGCTCGACCAGAATGACCAGAAAAAGGATATCCCTGTATCCACAGCAACTAAATACTTCATCATTTTAACGTCTTATCACGCACATGTACAATCCCTATGACCATTATTTCCAGAAAGCCAAGGAGCAAGGATATAAAGCAAGAAGTGCATTTAAGCTCGAAGAAATTCAGGACAAATTTCATCTCATAAATAAATGAACACAGACTATTATCGATATTGGATGTTTCCCATGATCACGAATGCAGTACACCACAAACCTCCTCACCAAACTTGGGAAGAAAAATTTTAAAATTATTGGATTTGATATCCAACAGGTAGAAATTAGTATACCAAATGCCTTCACCTACAAACAAGACGTGACCGATCAGGAAGCAGTGAAAGAAATTTTAACCAAAAATAATATTCAGCAAGTAGATTTTATCCAGTCAGATATGGCTCCAAACACTATTGGGACCAAAGATGTAGATGCGATGAGATCATTTGCACTACTAGAACAGACACTCCGAATGTACGAGACACTCTTAAAACCAGACGGCAAATTTGTAACCAAATTATTTATGTGACCATGATTTGACGAATATATCTTTCACCTTAAGAAAATTTTTGGATGAAAAAAAATCAAAACATTCAAACCCAAATCATGCAGGAAAGAAAGCAAAGAGATCTATGTGATAAAGATATAGAAAACGGTTATCCGTTCTCCCATTTTACTCAAATCTCACTTTACCCATTACATATATATGGAGAAGATACTATCTACCAAAGCGGTATACCAAGACAAAGTATTTACCATCAATCTCTCTGAGATCGATTTTGGGAATGGGAAGATAGGAAATTTTGAATATGTAGCATCACCCGTAAACACAGGCACTGGAGTGATAATAGTTGCACTAGATGATGCAAATAATGTATTTGTCATAGAGCAATTTCAAGTAGCTGCAGGCAAAAGATTATTAGTACTACCAAGATGATGAATAGAAGAATGATCTGCACAAGAAGATCAAGTACATACAGAGCTTCAGGAAGAGATAGGATACAAAGCCAACAAACTTACCAAACTCACCGAATTAGAAATTTTCCCATGACGGCATAAAGCCAAATCGTTTCTTTATCTAGCTGAATGATTAGAGCCAGCGAAAAAAGAATGAGATGAGATGGAAGACATCATAGTACATAAAATTCCATTCCACACATGTATAGAGAAAATTATGTCATGAGAGATTATTGACTCCAGAACCATCGCTGGATTGCTTTTCGTAAAAGAATATCTAAAAATATAAAAAATGGTACTTACCCTTCTCCCATTTCACTCACCACTTATTTTACCAATTTTACCGATGCCATGTCAGCCAAAAAATCTCATTGATTAATTTCCGTATTCGCCGCACTTTTTGGTAATGGGCTTATCACCATACTCAAATTTGTCTGATTTTGTTTGTCTGGTTCTGGAGCACTATTCTCAGAAGCAATCCACAGTGCAGCTGATCTAAGCAATCAAGCACTACTCATGATAGGAATTAACCGCGCCAATAAACAAGCAAATAGAGAATATTCATACGGATTTAAGAAAGAAAGATTTTTCCGAGCAGTGATATCTGCATGTGGCATCTTCTTCATCTGAGCGGGAGTGACGACCTACCACGGAATTATGACATTATTTGAAGGAAAAGAGATTTTGGTGAATAACATCATATTTATCATCCTTGCAATATCCTTTATCGTAGAAGGAGGGACATTTTGTATCGCACTTAGAGAATTGATCAAAGCAAATCCAGACAAGAAATTTAAGAATATGCTCAAGCATTGAGACCCCGTCACTTTAGCTGTCGTATATGAAGATGGAATCGCATTATTGGGTATTATTATTGCCGCAATAAGTGTATTACTCTATCGTATCACAGGGAACAGCACACGAGATTCTGTGGGATCTATTATTATTGGATTGCTACTAGGAGTCATGGCAATATTTCTGATTATGAAAAATAAGAAGTTTCTCATAGGGAAGGCAATCCCCAATGATCTGAAAGAAGATATCATAGAACTCATGGAACAAGATGAAATCATAGAGAAAGTCATAGATTTCAAATCAAGCATCTTGGACCTCGATACCTATCATATTAAATGTGAAATAGAATGTAATGGAACCGGATTGCTCAAGAGTATTGGTAGGGATAATTTTCTACAAAAAGAATATGAAAAAGTAAAACATAGCTATCCAGATTTCCTAGAATTTTGCGTAGACTATACAAGAAGAGTACCGAGAGTTATCGGCACACATATTGATAAGGTAGAAGCAAAAATCAAAGAAAAATTTCCACAAGTCAGACACATCGATATAGAGATTAACTAAACATAGTCTATAAAGTCTTCAGGTCTATAAAGTCGAAAGTCTGTTATCTGTTATCCGTTTTTACCCGTTTCACTCATTTTACCCATTTTACCGATGCCATGAACAAGCATCTCACAGAGACCATCAATCATCTAAAAACGAAGAAGAAAATACTTTTTCTCACGACATCCAACAGACGAAGTGGATCTCACGAGACACCAAAATCTACACAACTTGCTACCCACATAACTACCCAAATCTGAACAAATAAAATAACACAGATTGATATCAACGAATTGACTCTCTATCCATGTGAGGGCAACGTTTCATGATTACAGGGAAATACTTGTGGACTCATCGGAGCCAAGCTCAAAGACACAGACAAAAATCCGACAGGATTCCATAGATGCCGAGCCAATATCAACCACGACGATGATGAACTTCGAAAGGTATCCAAAGCCCTGTTTGAGTCAGAAGTTGTAGTGTTTTTTACCTCTGTCAGACGAGGCCAAGCAAATGCAAGTTACCAGAAGCTCATCGAAAGACTGACACGAATAGAAAATCGTCAGAGCACATTATGAGAAGAAAATATTGTAAAAAATATTGAAGCGGGAATTATTGCTATGGGGCATAATCGGAATAATGAACAAGTCATCCAGACACAAAAAGAAGTCTTGGAAAGCTTCGGTTTTATAGTCCCCAAGCAACTTTGCCGATGATGGATAGATGCAGATGTCGATAATGAAACTCAGCAATGATATCAAGACGCCACAGCAAAATTTGAAGAAGACTTTGGATTCAGTCTCGACCACTAAAAAAATGTATAAAATAAATTTTTTCAGATGCGAGAGCTGTACCGACGATTTGAGAAAGAATAAGTACGAACGAAGTGAAGTAATTTTTGTTTTCGAGAACAGTCGGTGCGTTTTAGAAAAATAATTTACATCATTACCATAGAGAAATGTGAGACACCAAAGATCCAGTAAAAACAACCATACAAGGATATCGCAACTCTGCTGAAGCATACAAATCAATGCGCTCAAAACATGGTTCAGAATTGCCAGCCCTCATATATTTCGTAAACAACATCAAAGGGAAAAAAGTATTGGATATCTGATGTGCACATGGGAGAGATGTCTGAGAATTTTGCAAAAGGTGAATGAGCGTAACAGGGATAGACCTTACCCCAGAGTTTGTGACGATGGCCAAAGAAGCTTATCCAGAAGCAGATATACAACTCATGGATATGAGAGATATAAAGTTTGATGATTACACATTTGATGGGCTACGATGCTGAGCATCACTCCTGCATATACCAAAAGAAGAAGTACAACAAACATTAGCATGATTTCATCGTATATTAAAAAAATGAGGATTACTTTTCCTGTGACTCAAAGAATGAGATGGGGAAGAATTTGATGAACGAGATAGATTTTTTGCTTACTGGCAAACAGATGAAATACAAGAAGTGTTGGTAAAAAATAATTTTCATATCCAGAAAAGTACCATAGTACCAAGCGATACACGCAAGCAAGCACGAATCCATATTTTCGCAATAGCAGTATAAATTGCAATTCATGAACAAATACATAAGGTAAGAACGAATCTGAAATTCGTAATCCGTAATTTTTTAATCAATTAATTAAGAGACAATGAAGATAGGAATCGTCTGAATGCCGAATATCGGCAAATCTACCCTCTTCAACGCATTGACTAAATCCTACGCCGCACCTGCGGAAAATTTTCCCTTTTGTACCATCAATCCAAATATAGGTATTGTTGACGTCAAAGATCCAAGAGTTGATAAGCTAGCTGAGATGTCCAATTCTAAGAAGAAAATTTATTCTAGTATCGAATTTGTAGATATTGCAGGACTAGTAAAATGAGCAAGCAAGGGTGAATGATTGGGGAATAAATTTCTTTCTCATATCAGAGAAGTCGATGCAATTGTGCAAGTATTGAGATATTTTAAAGATAGCGAAGTCGTGCATGTAGAGGGCGCTGTAGATCCTATGAGAGATGTGGAAATTATCAATACAGAGTTAATTTTCTCTGATCTAGAAATCATCGAAAGAAATCTTCCCAACCTCGCAAAGAAGACCAAAGTCGGCAAGGGGACCAAAGACGAAGTCAGATTAGTAGAAATTTTAATGGAGATCCAAGAGGCGTTGATCCAGGGAAAGATCGCACACAACATAAAAGACAAACTGAGTAAGGATGACGTAAAATTGATCAAATCGTACAACTTCCTAACGACGAAACCCATCGTCTACGCGATCAATATCGGACAAGACGATATTCCTTTTGCTCATGAGATAGCAAACGAGTTTATGACAAAACTCCAGAGTCCGGTCGCCATTGTCTGTGCAAAACTCGAATCAGAGATGATGGACATGAGTGATACAGATAAAGATGAATTTATTAGAGAATTACTAAGTATCGATAAAGTGGCTCATATACCGACATTAAACGATCTTATCAAGCTATGATTTGAAAAAGTAGGACTGATGTATTACTTCACCACAGGGGAAGATGAGACGAGGTCATGGACGATACCTATCGCATCTAGCGCTCCTCAAGCCGCAGGAGCAATTCATACAGATTTTGAAAAATGATTTATCAAAGCAGAAATAGTATCTTACGAAGACATTATCTCGGCATGATCACGAAACAAAGCAAAAGAAAAAGGTAAAGTAAGATTGGAGGGGAAAGAATATATTGTCCAGGACTGAGATGTAATCATCTTCAAATTCAATGTATAAGCCCTTTTCAAGACAAAACGTCAAGACGAAACGGACTCTCTGTTACCACAAAATACTCTTGACATTGAAGAGCTAATTCTTATACCCTAGAGGTAACAAATCCTAATTTTTATTCGCTTAAAATACCATCATGAATTTCAACGTAAAGATGGATGACAAGAAGCTCAAAGTAGATATTGAGAAGACCAATCTCAAGGACATTTTGATTTACTGCAAACCAAAGGAGAGATTAGTATTGATGAAAAAATTTGGATTGGACGGTAGCAAAGAAATTCCTCTACAAAGGATTGGGAAAGAATATTCTCTTACTAGAGAAAGAATCAGACAAATAGAAACACAGGCCTTGATGAGATTTAGAAGATTGATCGTAGGCAACGAGACATACATGGAAGTATTGCATGAAGCCAAGAAAATTCTTGATGCTCATGGAGGTATCTTGTGTGAAGATATTTTGATCTCCAAATTATTCAACAAAAACATTTTCAAGTTTACTAAGCAAGAAATCAAATTAGTCTTAGTATCAGATTTTGATGTAACCTATCTCAAGAGAAATAAATATTTGAACAAAGCATTCTACGTAGAACCATTGTATGAAGATCTATTGACTAAGATGGTATTGACCATCGCTGCTTACTTCGAAAAGAGAGCAAAGAGCCAAGACTTATATGAATTCATCGGACATCTCAAAGAAGATTTCGCCAAGGATTATAAAGAAGTTCATTATCTCAAGAACGATTTGTTCTATGTAAATTTCTTTGAAACAATTAGAGAAATAAGTGTCTTTGATGGAAAGATTGGTTTGCCAACATTCGCAGACGTCAATCCAAAGACTATCAAACTCAAGATTCTCTACACTATGAGAAGGATCAACAAACCTATTCATTATCAGGAATTACCTTCCAAGATCATGGAACGATTCCCTGCTAAAAATGTAAAAATCAACACAGTACATAATGAACTAGTAAAGAACAACGACATCTTTGTTAACCTCGGACTTGGTATCTACGGATTGAAAGAACGATGATATGAAGGAGGTATGGTCAAGGAAATCCTAGTAAGGATCTTCGAGAAGAACGACAGACCAATGAATGTCAAAGAATTGTGTAGAGAAATGTTGAAAGAAAAAATGGTCTCTCCAAATACCGTTATGCTCAATCTCCAGAAATACAAAGATCTTTTCAAGAGAGTAGAAAAGGGTGTATATGAATTGGTTAAACAACCAAAAAAGAAATAAGTATCTATATATACCATATATAAATAAGCAAAAGATCTGGTTTCGACCGGGTTTTTTGTTATATAAAAAAGCGGCCAGTAACGACCGCAAAGATAATGTTTTCCATACGCTATGACTACATAATCAGCCAGAAGGTATAAAAGATTGGTGTTCCCCGGACAACCACAAAAAAAATTATGGAGTCAAAAAGGCAGATAGCAGTAGCTATCGCCACACACTTCCCGATCTCTTTTGAGAGAAACCAGCGAAAGAAACGATAAGCCCAGAAGCCAATTAAAAATATCCCGAAGCCACTCCACACTAAGGAGCCTTCGAGAGCATATTGCATTTTTTTGCTCATAATGTTTTATTTACGTTGACCTTTAGTCTACTGATTTCCTTTGCTTTCTCAATCCACTTTCATTTTCTCATCAAAACAGTACAAACAACTCGTTAACTCGTTAACCCTTTAACTCGTTAGCTCATTAATTTTTATGCCACTCTCACTCAATATACAGAATATTCCTACTGATCCATGAGTCTACATCTTCAAAGATGCTAAAGGCCAGATTCTCTATATCGGAAAGGCAAAGAATCTCCAAAAAAGAATACAGCAGTATTTCTCTCCAGGTTCTTTACGGAAACAGGAAATGTTGACTCAAGCGAGTGGACTCGATTTTCACGTCGTCAAAAATGAAAGCGAAGCTCTCTATCTCGAAGATAATTTAATCAAGAAAAATCAGCCCTACTTTAACAATTTATTAAAGGCCGATAACAGTTATGTGTATATCAAGATTACGAACGAAGACTTTCCACAAATCATTCTCACTAGAAAAAAACAGCACGATAAAGCGACCTATATCTGACCAAAACACAATACGCAAAATCTCAAGAAATTTCTCCAATACCTCAGACAAGTACTCAAGTTTAGAGGATGTAAGACGACTCAGTTTAGACAAGGCAAAATATGCTCAGATTACTATTTCGGCATCTGCAAAGGATGGTGCACATTAGCCAAAAATAAACCACTTGAAACCGCCCTGTGAAGGGAGGTGGCGAACGAAGGTGAGTCGGAGGGTTTGTCCGCGTCCCGTGACGAAGCTAAACAAGAATACACCAAAATTATCCACACCATCACCTCCTTTTTCAAGGGAAATACGAAACCGATCAAAGACGTCATCAAAGAACACATACAAGAAGCAAGTCAGCAAAATAATTTTGAACGAGCAGGCAGACTCAGAGATATTTTCCTAGAAATAGACAATTTGACCGAGCAGCAAACCGTGGTCTTGCCAGAATCCGTGACTGGCTACATCATCCACGTAAAACCAGTCGGCAAGTGGTGGCTCTACATTATCCTCTATTTCTATCAGGGCAAACTTATCGACATTATTCGCCACAAAGAGCACCAAGGTGACAAAGAATCCGATGAAATTATTTTTGATCTCCAGAGAGAATTTGGCACCTTGTATGAAAAAGAAAATAAAAATGGTCTTCTGTTTACCTCCTTTGCTAAAGGAGGGGGACCACGAAGTGGTGGAGGATTTAAAAAAAATCCTCTAAAAGAACTTTTTGAATCACTTTTCCAGTCATACATTGTCAATTCATCATTTGACGAAAGCAATATCATGAACGACATTCTCAGCACGTTACAGAAAAGATATCAGCTCAAAAAATTTCCTTACAAAATAGAATGTATCGACATCTCACATCTCTCTGGCTGACGAGTGAGCGGATGATTGTCCTGTCTCTTGTGATGAATCAAATACCCACACGGCTATCGCAAATATAAAATCAAAGCAGAAAAATGAGATGACTATGAAGCATTGAAAGAGCTCATCGAGCGTAGAATGAAAAGCGAGAATTTGCCAGATTTACTAGTTATAGACTGAGGAAAGTGACAGCTCAATGTGATCAAAAAAATCATGAAAGAAGATAAAAAGCTCAAAGAAATATTACAAGGAATAGATATTATTTCACTAGGCAAAGGTGAGGCGAGAAAAAAAATAAATATCTGAACCACATCCACGAAAGGATTGGTGACAGAGAAAATTTTTGCCTTCACCGATTCGCTGACAATTCACGAAGAAAAAATGGTGTACGATGAAGCCGATAAGATTCTACTCCAAGCAAGAGATGAAGCACACAGATTTGCTAATGCATATAGAAAAAACCAGATGTCTAAAGAATTTAAATAAGAACTAGCTTTTCAGTAAAAAAAACAATTTTCCACAATGTTGCACGATGTTGCATCATTTTTTACAATTTTTAGGCTATTCTAAGCCATTTATAGCAATTTTTGACAATATGGACCAATTTTGGCCCATTTTTTTTGATTTATCAAATTCACCTTCAAGAAAAAAGTCCTAGGAAATTTGACAAAAAAGCTTTTCTGGTTACAATTATATCAAGAAGATTTTATTATCTTACACATACAAGATGACTAATGAAAACAGTAACAGCAAAAATGTTGTAGCCAACCCATTTGAAAACAGTTCAAATGAACAATTGGCTACCAAGCTTACCTTAGCTCAGAAGACTAAAAATCGAGACGAAGCACTCAAAATAACCGAAGAGCTAAAGAAAAGGAACTCTCCTGCAAAGAGCGACGATTTCATGGAAGACTTCAACAAAAAGCATGAAGACCTCAAAAAAAGAATGAATAGCAAGGAAAAAAGCAAGCGTCCAACCGAAAAAGAATTAAAAGAATTTTTCACCAAAGAGGTAACTACATTCACTTCCACGATAAATGATCATGTTAACAGACTCGAAGACAGCAAAGACGCCGAAATCAAAAGATTACAATGACAATTGGAAGGTGCATTGTTAGATGTCCCTGGATTTATGGAATCACTTTCTTTCAAGAGAAGAAGGTTGGTAAATATTACCAAAAAACTAAATAGCTTCGAAGAAAAATGAGGCCAAAATTATCCCAAAAATTTGTTGATATATGCTATGGCCATCACAAGAAGCAAATATCGATGAGCGGGACAAGGGATCAAAAGAAATTGGATCAAATTGAGATGGAATAAAAAGTCAAACAATATCAAAGCAGAACTAGCAAATTTGGAAGCAAAATTAGAACCAGTACAGGGTGATTCTGATCACAAAAACATGATTAGATCATTACTTAAAGAAAAAATCAAGAAAGCACAAGACGCGCATATCGAGAAAGTGAAATTAAGTACATATGGGAAAGATGACGAAGACATAAACAAGACAGCTTAATTATTTTATTTATTTACCATACACACATGTTGAAGACACTAAATGAAGCCAAAGAATATGCACTCCTGAAAGTAGCAGAACTTACAGGAGAAACAGTAGATGAGACAGAAAAAGCAATTATAGAAACCGAAATCGAAGAATCTTTCTTCTACAGAATAGAAGAATTTGTGAACGAAGAAGAACTCGAAAAGGCAAAACTCACTTCACCAGAAGACCTGGATGGATATTTGTTCCATAAGGTACCAAAATATGCGACAATACTCGAAGAAGTGACAACAGACTTTTTGGCAGAATACTTATCCGAATAAATCCACTTGTTTTATTTACCCGTAATCACCGATGGCAGCTAATACACCAGCACCACAACCAACAGAAGAGGAGAAGAAGCCGGAGGAAACGACGACAACTCCCAACACTGTCGAAAAGCCACAAGAGTCCACAAAAAATCAGACTCCAGGTGTTGCTAAACAGACAGAAAAAACCAGAGAAGAGATGGTAGATATGTACAAGAAAACAGCGGAAATGAACAAAGAGTTCGCAGGGAGATTCGAAGGAGAACATCCGACATCAGAGGGAGTATTAACCAAGTTAAAGGCATTAGACATGTTTAAAGACGTAAATACATACGAAGACGCATTAAACATTATCAAGAATGGTAAAAAAGGCCCAGACGGGAAACCTACAGACGATGGGAAAAACCCAAATTTATGATCACGACTAGAAGCACATGTAAACAAGCAACCAGACAAAGTAGAAATCCAACCGCAACCAGCCCCAAGTATAGAAGATATGAAAGCTGCTTTGCAAGCACAGACCTCAACTCCTCAATCACCAAGACCAGAACCAAGCGAAAACGAAACCAAAATCATACCAATGGACAATAGTACAAAGGTGAAGACATCCAAAAAATGATTCCGAAAATGAGTAGGGAATGTAGTGAAGCGACCATTTCAGACAACATGGAGATTAGGAAGGATAGGATATAAGGCATATTTAGAGCCAGTAAACTTCCTTTCCAGCCGATTTACCAGCAAAAAGGAACTCAAAAAATGGCAAAGCTCACGAAACCTCAAAAACCTTCGATACGGCAAGAAAGTAGACAAAGCAGCATAATAGGACAATTATTTTATACCTTATATATACATAATGGCCAAGACACCAAAAAAACAGATTGAACTAGGTCAAGTCAATGCCAGACAGACATTAGAGATGGAAAACGTACTTAATGTCACTGCCACTAGACTAGCATCTGTCCTAGAGTGACCCAAAGCATGAAACATAAGGAAAGAGGTAGACCAAGCTCTACATAATTATCTATTTCTCAAGGTCGGTGATGTAGAAGATAGATTAGCAATAAATTATGAATGGGAAGAGTTAAAAAGATGTCGTGGACTTAAAGCAAAAATTACATATATCGCCTCACTTATCCATGCTGCCCAAGGACCAAAAAATGCAGCGAATGAACTTACAGGTCTAGATGATGCGACAGACATAAGGGACGAAGATATGCAGAACATCTTAAATGACATTATCAAAGGCATAGAGAAGAAACTACTCAACAATAGTCATTTCTCCGAAGACATGATCTTGCTAATGGCAGCATCAAGCAGAGCCGAGATAGAGATGACCGATGCAGAACACATTGAACTCAATGCACTTGGCACAAGGTTACAAACACTGTGCAAAGTAAATCGATTGGATGATCTGGCAGACTCTACACACTTTACGAATGAAACTACCGCACAGAGAATTTTAAAAATTTCAGATGTCATATTACAGCTAAGTGCAAATGGGCTCCACTTAGATGATGCCAAACTCGAAACAGATTTCAAAAAATTTAGAGAAAAACTAAAACCACTAGAAGATCTAGATCTCTACTTTAAGCATATGACTAAAGTAGTGAATGCCCTTCATGGATTAGTAGTGAAATGATATCATTCTGCGATTAGACCAGAACAACAGGCAAAACTTGATAAAGTACTAGTCACCTTAGATATGAAAACCGTAGTCAACGAGACCCTCAAAAAATACAACCAGATAGAAAATTTCGGCAAAAATGAAGAACAGGCAAGCATAGATAGATTACGGCAAGATATTTCTCAGCATCCCAAGTTCAACGAAGCACTATATAGTGCAGGGATCAGTGAAGCACAGGCGAGCGAATATTTCTTTTCGTCAAGTATGTTTAAGGTAACTACAGAAGCTAAACGCTTACTCGATCATCAGAAAGATATTGTTTTCGGAGCTAAAAGAAGGGATTTTGACAGGGACGTAGCACATCACAGAGGAGAAGTAAAAAATAACATCTTCAGAATCGCAGATGAAATGGGTGAAAGTGGAGATTTAACTAATGCGCAATTTGAAGAAGCTAATAATTTATTTGAACACTTCCCCAATATATTTTTCGCTAGGGAACAAGATAATTACAAAAAAACAGATAATGATTTCAGTAAACTGCATTATCACAAGATGGAAAAGGTATTATCAGCTATCATGAGACGTAGAGTCCCTGCCCTCAGAGGTAAGAAGATACAAAGAAGATGATCTGGTATGCGTATATTGGAACAATTCGTAGAAAACGCCCTCAAAGCCAAAAATAGAGGTCTCATGAGATTCTTTAGGAGAAAACGGCATAGTGCAGATGATGCATCTGTGTTTGCTATGATCATCATGGCACAGAACACAACCAAAAATGAAATATTTTATCAGAACATGGATAAATCTAAAAAACATGATCGTTGGTTCAGTAAAATCCTAAGTAAACTTTCCTTTGTCAAACGTGGCAGAGATGAACTTGATAAATCTATCACTCCCATGACTACGAGAGCATTAAGAACCACAGAAAATATCGTAAAACAGACACTTAAAATTGGTTCTGGGGCAGTTAAGATCGCCAACAAAGTAGGGTCACAATCAACAAGAGGATTGACATGGGCAGTAGGAACTGCCTCAGGCAGATTTAATGATATGATGAAAAAAGGATGATATAAAGCATGGAAGACACCATTCTATCTCCTCTATCCATTTACAGCGACCATTAAACCAATAGTCGATCTAGGAAATCAAGGAGCCACTTACATGTACAAGAATGGAACTGCAGGAATGAATAAAGTAGAAACAGTTACTGAAGACGCATACAACAGGGCCATAGGGATCGTAAAAGGTGCAACAGGAGAAGAGGTTACTCATCTGACTGATGGTATCAGATACGCCGTCAAAGGAGCAAGTAATCTCATAGCCCAAGGCATCTCCAAACCTTCTAAGCGGATATACAATTCTCTCACCACGGCAGAAGAAAGATGAGTCCTAGGAGCGCTTTATGCAGCAGCCAAAGAAGATCACGCTATGTTCGATCTTATGCAATCTTCAGAGCTCAGAGATATGCTAAATCTTACAGAAAGAGGCCCATTCTTATTCAATAAAGACGGTAGAACAGGCATCACGGAAGACCATAAGGACAGATACCCTGAAAATGACATAGGAGAAAAAAATGTAAAAAAAGATGTATTGGGCAAAAAGCACGATGATATACAAGGTCAATTCAATAACTTCATGGAAACTTTCCAAAAAAAATGGGAAGAAGCTGAAGATAAAATAACCGAAACCACAGCTGGAACGCCAGCACATGAAGAAGCGACGAGAAATCGCGATAATTTAGTAACCACATTAGATACACGAACTGCAGAAAAGTGAGATATCAATGATCTCTTGCTCGTCATTCAACAATTTGCCATAGGAACAATCGGAAACCCTACAGACTTCGACAGAATAGTGAAGGACAAAGTAGATATTATGGGATGAAAACGACAAGCGAGCAAACTTCTTATTGATAATCCTGAAGCTGTCGACGAAACACAGCGATGATTTCAACAAAAAATTGAGGCTAAGCAGAAAGAAATAGATGACGAAAATGTTGAACTCAACAGAGTGGAAGACAAAATGAAAAATAACGTGCATGAATGAGATCTAACATATAGTGAACGAAGTGGAGAAAGAGACACAAAGCAGAGTGAAATAGACGATAGAGAACTACTCATTCTAGATGAGCAAAAAAAATTGGCTATAAAACAAGGCGAACGAGGAAAACTTGACAGCGAAAACAAAGAAAAGTTAAATGGACCATATGGAGAAATTAAAAAAGCGACAGAAAAACAAAATACACTAGAAGAAAAGAAAGACGCATTTTTGATTTACAAGAGTGAATTAGAGGATATTGAGATAAAGTTAGATCCTGGCTATCTACCAGCGCTAACAGCAAGAGAAAAATGAGATCTCGAGAAGAAACAAACGAAGGTATTAGAAGACAAGAGAAAACTTTGTAAGGATTATCTTGGATCAAGGACTGATGAAGAATCTATAACTCAATACTTGGAAACGCAACAGAAAAAAATAACTGCGATGCAGGACAGAGTAATCGACAATACATCAAAAATGGCAATATTAGATAGTGAAATACAGGCAATAAATAGAAGAATAAAAAATATGGAAAACGACATTAATAAGAGGAGAATAAGAATCGATGAAATTACTAAAAAACTAGAGGGCAAATCAGAGAGTGATAAGTCACGAAACGACTACGATGCAGACAAAAAACATATTAAACAAAAAATCGAGAGACTTGGAAGAGAAAAGGATAAATTAACCAAAGATATGCATAAGGAACAGGCAAAAGAAAAAGTATATAATAAGATAAAAAGACGATGAGATAAGGTACGAAATCTATCCAAAACGCTAAAAGGCATCAACGACGATCCCGATATGAGTCAAAAAGATAAATCCAAATTATTTATCAACCAAGTGAAAATTTCCAACCTAGATTTTGGACTCAAGAAGGAAAATAGTGCAGAATATATCGCACAAAATAAAGCAGCAACGATGGATGTATTGAATAGTTCGCAAGTAGCACCTACCACACCAGTCACCCCAGAGACACCAGTTAGCGTATAGTATTTATTTCCTCATTATACATATGTCACGACTTACAAAAAGAAAAAATGAATGAGTCACAGGATTTGACGGACACACACAGGAGTCTAACCCACGTGGAATTTTGAGAACATTCGATAATGCAATCTGATTAAAGAACACTCCAGAGATTAGAGATTTATTGCAATGTCCAAAAAATATTGCCTGGAATCGAAATGCAAATACGGTGGCTAAATATGATTCGGCTGGTAGGTTAGAACAGTTCTCAAGAACAATCCCCACAGCAATACGCAAAAGGTTATTCACTGGAACGTATACAACAGATACCATCGAATATTTTGACATCGATAAAGATTTTGAAAAGGGGATAAGAGTAAAAGAAAAGTACACAATCAAACGAGATGCCGCTAATCTGCCTGACCATGGAACGTTTACCATAGAATTCGATGGGAATAAAACAGATCCCATACCATGGAACGCTCCTCAGCTAGCTATACAAACCGCGTTGAACAACGCGAAACCAAAAAGTCTAAGTGACCTAAAGGCTACGGGTACTATAGGCGGATGAATAACTATCAAATTTGATGGTAAATATGCATACACTCATCAGGAAAAGCCGAAAATAAATACTAAGCTATTAACTAAATGATGAATCGGTTTAACACCGGCTGATATAGATAGCAAAGAAAGGATGATTGATCAAAAACAACTCATCAAAGTAGTCGGCAATCGTCCAACTGGAGGGTACTATACACTCTCATTCAATGGGATTACCACAGGACCTATACCTCATGATGCCAATACAGTCGAAATTAATACTATTCTCAAAGCAGCACAACTGGAAGAATTACAGGCAACAGGAAGTATGACAACAAATACAGGCATTACTATATTATTCACTGGACAGTACGCAGATGATCATCAGCCGACCATTATTGTAAATTCAGCGGAACTCACTACCTGATGAGTCGGCATTGCACCAGCAATAGTAGAAGATTTGCTAGTAAATCAAAAACAAAAAATTACATTGCCTGCTGGGGTAGTTCCAGATGGAGGGAATTATACTTTGACATTTAGTGGTCATACTACAACACCGCTAGCTCATAACGCTGACGCAGCAACTATAACCAATGCATTAATGATAGCAACCGGTGTACCTGCAGGAGTAAATGCGACAGGAGACTTATTGACAGGAATAGAATTCACATTTGCTGGTGCCTATATGAATAAGTATCAAGCTCCAATGACCATAGATACATCGACACTAACTCAAGCATGAGTTGCTATTACTAGGAATGCAAGTGTAGAAGATACTGTCACTAACCATGAACAGGCAATCACACTACCTGGTGGCACCCCTCCAGACAAAGGTACATATACACTCGCCTTTGCGGGCAATAAAACCCTACCTATAGCATACAATGCCACCGTTTGAGTCATAAATGATGCATTGAGGAATGCAGAACTTGGAGATATTCAGGTCGTAGGAGATTTGCTTGCAGGGATTACTATCAAATTTATTGGCATCTATGCCAACAAATACAATAATGAAAAAGTAACTATAGACACCAAGAGATTGCAGTCATGAGGAATAGTATTAGCACCAGCCATACCCAACGGAACAGATATTGATATAAAGCAAGAACAAAAAATCACTCTAGGGGGTCTTATACCAGACAGAGGCACATATACACTTAGTTTCAATGGGAATACGACAGAAAAGATACCGTTTGACGCGAACAAAGACATCATTAATGCTAAATTGAGAGACAGGGGGTTAGATAACGTGAAAGTAGAATGAAGTTTGAAAGATGGTATAGTTATCAGATTCTATGGCGCTTATGCAAACGCATATATCCCGGTGGCAAATCAAGTACAGATTGATCCAAATGACTTAAGGATAGGAGGAAATGCAATTCTCGATCCCAAAGTCGAAAGAATACAGGTGGGAAATATACACTATTGCATCGTCAAAGAAAGAAACTGAAGCCAATTTTATGCATTACTCAAAGAAACAGCACCAGGTGTGTGGGCATTGGAACGTAATAATCTCTTCAAAAGATATGAACTTATAGAAGGCGGTATAAGATATCAAGAAATTGCTGGTGCCCCACGAACTACTGTTGACAATCTACGACA
Source organism: uncultured Candidatus Peribacteria bacterium (assembly GCA_964504915.1). Taxonomy (GTDB): domain Bacteria; phylum Patescibacteriota; class Gracilibacteria; order Absconditabacterales; family Absconditicoccaceae; genus CAJBLF01. The sequence continues at coordinate 42,089 of CAZDFH010000007.1, read as the reverse complement.
AAAATCATTACGTAAAGTGACTTCGAAATAATATCCACAATCTTGGTCGTGTAGCCAAGCTTAGCAATAGCTGAGTTGACACGGACCAAGAGTTTTGGTTTCTAGATCGTGATGGTTTTATAGAGTTGATTTAAGTCTTGGTCCAAACGAGCTAATTCTTGCTCATCCACATCTCATATTTTAGCCTTAATTGCATTTATTTTGGCAGTATGTTCATTGAGCTTTTTTTGAGCCCACAACAAGCCATCCTTACACTGCTTTTCTAGATTTGGGACATAATTAGGATCCAATAATGGAGAAGCTCAATAGTATCTGTTTAGACTAGAAACATCCACATATATCGGTGTTTTTTTTATTTCTGCACATATAGCACTCCATTGGCTTTCGTAACTTGACAGGTTGTTATGGACATTTTGCATTTTCTTATTAAGAGAATTTGCATTAAAGATTGTCTCATTCTGACGACTAAGAGATTGAGACTCCTTATGTGAAGATTCTATCTGTTGTAGAAGTGTTTTAAGTTGAGACAGAAGAGAAGAAAGGTTTGGGAAAGCATCGACTTTTTTCTGAGCACTTTGCACATCTGATTGTAAAAAACGTATGTCTCCGTTCAAAGGACCTAGCTCTTGCAAAGCAGAATAAATCATTTGCCTTCTAGTAGTGAGATCCTGTTTTTTAGTAGTATACGCATCAATCCAACGCTTCACTTTACCCACACCACGAATATAAGCTGGCAATTGATGAAGTATAGGCTCTCAAAATTTATGTAAACAATCAAAAACAAAATCTTCATCTGTAGTAAGTATAGTAGAAGCACATGAGAAAGCATTAGTATTTTGTTGCAAAGCCATCATTACAGACTCCCTATCAGATTTTACTGTATCCCCTGCGTAACGCAGCAACGTCCCCTCTTGTCACAAAACAGATTGCACAATTTCTTTATCGTCTTTGGCTCGTTCCTCTAAAGAGGATATCACATAAGGATTAGCTTTAAGTTGGGCGATATACATTGGCTTTTTCTGTGCCCTTTCTGCTTGTTTTTCTTGAGCCTTTTTCTCCTTATCAGCTATTTGCTGTCTCGCCTGAGCTTCTTTATCTTCTGCAGATTTTTTGTCTTGCCTCAAAGTAAGAATACGTGCATCATGTTCTTTTATAATACTTTGGATTTCTTTGAGGATAATAGGCAGCTCATAGATGGTCATTTCTTGTTTACAATAAGTAATCTTTTTAGTTAATTGTTCCTTATATGTATCATAAAATTCCAGGTCTTCAGCTTTCTTTATATGATATTTTAGATCGGCAATCACACTCATTTTATTAAATTCATCCCTAATAAATTGCTCATCATGGCCATTTTCTGGTTTAATAATTTCCTGAAAATAAGCATCAATCAATGTGAACTCACTAAAAGCTTCTTTATGAAGCGTATAAAGATTCTGCAAACTAACATTTACGGTTGGCTGTGGAGGTTCATCAACTACAACAGGCTCTGGATCTGCCTCGGGAATTACAATAGCCTCTATCATTACATATTTTATCTTACTTCTTATCCCTTGCACGATATCTTCCAGCTCAAGAGTAAGGTGTTCGGAATTAGTATCACTCACGACCACAGACCCGACCAAACGTCCATCAAGACCAGACTGTAAGTCTTGTAAAAGCTGTCCATTCACGTAGAGACGAATACCCAAATTAGGTTCTGTATTATTCTGCTCATCCAGAGGCAAAGCCACGAGATCAAGTTGCACCTTATCAGGTGCTACTCTCTTTGCAGTAGTTTGTGTATTATCGATAATGATTGATGTGATAGGCATAATCATAATTGATGAAAATAAAGTTATTTTGATTTTTTTAATTCTTTAATGTCTTCCAAAAATCTTTCTTTTTCTTGTAAAAGGTCATCATGGCGACATTGCAATTGGTTGAGACGAGGATAATCATCATTATAGAGCATATCAATATGATGTTTTTTATCCGAATAGGGTTTTTTTATCCAATCTGATATATCATTTCACGAATAATTTTTTAACGTCAGTATGGATTTCAATAAAATATTTATTTCACCATTACCACATTTATCAACTTTATGCGATTTATTCTCAGCGATACCCTCAGTCACTGTAGCAAATTTTAAATATAGTATAGATAATTTTTGTAATCTATGTAAGTCATCAATAAAAGTTAATATTTTCTCATCTATTCATTTAATGCTAGAAACATAAAAAAGCATCTCCTCTTTTTGAGATACTCTGTGTTTAGCAGTTTCTATACAAGAAATTTCTTTTTTTATCCTGGGAAGATTTTTAACATAATTGGGAAGATGTGGCAGAATATCAGTCTTGAAATTTTTGATACACTGTATAACAAAATCTTCATCTATTTTTAAACTATCGGCAATAAATTGGAAAGCATTTGGATTTTGACGTAGTGCTATCATTATGATATCTTTATCCTTCTTTATTTGGTCACCAGCATATCGGAGGGATAGCCCATCTTGCTCCAAAGCATATTTTACTATCTCTTTATCATCTTTAGCTCGCAGTTCCAAAGAAGTTATTTTAGAAGGATCGAGTTTAAGTTGCATAATATATGTTTTTTTTAATTCTTCTTTCTTACTCTTCTCCGTTTCTTCATTTTGTATTCTTATCTGATTAGCTACCTCTTTTTCTTTATCGAATAATTGTTGTTTACGATTCCTCAAGTTACCAATATTGAGATTATGATTATTTATTATATTTTGAACCTCTTCTAGTACAGTATTTACTTCATAAATAGTCATTTTAGTTTTCCCATACGAGATAATCTTTTCTATTTGATCTTTATATTCCGAATAAAATTCCAGTTCTTTTGCTGTATTTAAACAGAATTTAAGTTGAGCTATTTGTTGGATTTTATCAAACTCTTGGTTAATAAACACCATATCATGTTTATTCTCCTGACTCACAATATTCTTAAAATAAGTATCGATTAAAATGAAATCGGCAAAAGTACTTTGGTGTAAACTATAGAGTTTGTGTGCAGTTGTATCTATTTCAGACCCTGTTTTTATTTCAATCTTCTTTGCTTCTATAGGATTTTTCACAGCGAAGATATCATTGTTTTGTATCATAATACACTTTATATCACTTTTGACTCCTTCAGCTAGATTCTGTATCTTAATAGTTATTTGTTCACTATCCACATTGTCGATAGTTATCGATTCTTTGATACAGCCTTCTGTATTCGATTGTATATTCTGCAAAAGCATCCCATTGACGTACAAACGAAAATCCATATTTGGACCTGTATTATTCTGCTCATCCAAAGGCAAAGCCACAAGATCAAGTTGCACCTTATCAGGCGCCACTCTCTTTGCAGTAGTTTGTTTATTATCGATAATGATTGATTTGATAGACATGATTATAATTAAATAAATAAATAATTATTTTGTTTGTGACAAAATAAGCTTCATCTCTGGAAGATGTTTCATATATTCGGAGAGATGACGGTAAGGAAGCTCCGAATATGTTTTCACACAACGGGCTACAAAACTTTCATCATTTCGTAAAGCCTCTGGAATCCTTCGAAATAAATTTTCATTATACCTCATCGCGGCGAACAAGACATCTGGGTCTTGTTGTAATCTTAGAGATACTTGAGCATAAATATTTTTAGATACCAAACAATGCAATGCCAGTCGCTTATTATCAGTGAATTCAGTACCATCATGACCGTCTGCGATCAGTGTCACATTTTTTACACAATATATATAATCTTGTTTCAACTTTCCAGAAGCATCAGAATATGCACTAGAAAAGATTTCAACAGCACGATTAAACATGTCGAGATTATTTTTTAATCTATTAGAAGCATATTGGAAAGAACTCCCATCTTGGGTAATTGCAGTAAGCACAATATTATAATTATCTTTTAACTTACTAGAAGCATATTGAAGAGAATGCCCATTTTGAATAACTGCGGCCATGACAATGTCATAGTTATTTTTTGAGCCTTCAGAAAGAGACAATAAGCTCATCCCATTCTTTGTTACTCTGATCATATCATTATGAAATTGTAAATGCAATTTAGCATCAGATGCCTCTTTAAGTGGTTTCACTTTAGGAAGTTTTTTGGTCTCTGCTGGTAAATACTCCTGTATCTGATCATACCCAAATTTTTGAATACACTGCATTATAAATGCTTCATCTTTTTTTACTTGGACAGGGACATCTTTCAATAATTCTTTATTATTCAGAGTAAGAATCATCATATCTAAGACATCATTATCTAACTGTAAATTTGGAGAAATCTTAGAATATATGTCTTTAAGATAAGAAGCTCTAGCATGTCTATTTCTATGTTCCATATTATTTTCCCATGACACACAGAGTAATACCAAGAACTTATTATTATTATATTCGTTCGATGATCATAAAGTATAATCATCCACACAGTAGATAAAATCACGAAAAGGACATTTGTACTTAGATTCATAAATTTCCTCTATAAGTTCATGGAAACATCTCCTGCTAGGCAAACGACATTTTGATTCCAGTACAACACTAAATATGGAAAAATCTTTTTTTAATCTATCTGAAGCCTGTTTAAATGTATGTGCACTAAAAGTATTGCGTTGTTTCACTGCAGCCATGACAATATCATAATTATCTTTCAAGCTGTCTGAAGCCCAATGCAATGCTGTGCCATCCTGCTTCACTGCAGCCATGACAATATCATAATTATTCTGTAAATCTTTTGCACCAGCCAAAAATGATCCACATTTTTTTACTGCCATCATTACAATATCGTAATCATTCCTAAATCGTGTATATTCAAAAGCAGATCAATTCTGTTTCATTGCTTCCATTACAATATCACGATTATTCCTCAGGATAGGAGAAGCAAACTGCAAAGCCAAACCATTTTGCCTCACTGCAGTCATCACGACTTCATAGTCGTCTATATATGCATGACACTGTGGACTCGATAGATTCAATCCATTAATACTCACAGATTTCAGAGCCTCGATTCTTTCATCTACAACGTTTAATTCAGACATTATTTCATCATTTACTCACTGGATTACATTACTCAGTGTAACAAGAATGGATTGATTCCCAGTATGGGATACGACAACAGTTTCTTTAATACGTCACTCCCCATCTGACATCATATTTTGGATAAGTGCTCCATCAACATAAAAAAGGAAGTCCATATTTGGCTTTGTCTGTACTGCTAAATCTATTTGAACCTTATCAGGAGCAATTCGTTTAGCATTTGTTTGGGTCTGGTCAAAAGCACTAGTAGGCATGAATGCGAAAAGATAAAAAACTAAATCAATGGCGAATCCTGACGATTTTTGAGATAATCTCTCAACATATATTTTGCAGAAGATCATAATGTATATATTTTATCCTGAAGATTTTTTTTGTGAGCGTCTCTCTGCTCTGCCGCAGAAGAATTTTGCAATGCGATATAATCCAAATCATAAGCTAATCACGTATCGATAAGACAATCAAGAATATCGGCGTCAATACTTCAATGTCAGAGATATGCAAGAGCAAAGAAATGCGTAGATGTTCACCCCACAAATGTTTGATTGACATAGTTTTGATAGAAAGGAAGAAAATAATCTTTATGTGTATATATCAAATTACGCACATCAACTCATGTATGCAATAATTTTTGAGGATAATGGAATAGGACGTGGGCAACTATTGTTTTTATAGCTTCCATATGTCAGATGGACTGAAGATTGGGTAAGATATCAAGCAATTTAGTAAGTACTCATGTCTGTATACATTGATCTACAAGATCCGTAGCTGGTTTGTATATATATTGTAGGACATCTTCGTAGTCAGTAGATAAGGCAAATTGTTCTCCTCAGACCACAATTTTATGATAAAGTATATTAAGCAATACTTCAAATTCCTCTTTTTGACCAAGAAGATTAGTAATCCTTGCTTTCAATAGAAACGCTTCTATACAGGAAGCATCACGAACGATTACTTCATCCAGCCAAGTTTTAGCTTCTTTTAGTTTAAGATGCTTCGTATATATCTTAGCCAGATCCATAGCGATATTTTTGGATAATAGTGTATCATCAGCTTTAGTAGCAATTTTATACGCTCTATGCAGATAATTAGCCGCTCATTTGTCCTTATTGAGATGTTTTAATGCAGTACCTGCACCGTACAGATTGAGAAGATGAGTATTCCTGAGTTGTATTCACTTTTCAAAACTCTCCAATGCGGCAGATCGATCTTCTTTAGTAGGTTGTTGCTTTGCAACTCACAACATTTCCATGCCATAGATGAAACATTCATTGGCTTGAGTATCCAAGGGTCTGCCAAGTTTTTTATCAATATGAGATAATAATTCTGACTGCTTATATAGTTCACCTAAAATTTCTTGTCCAGTTATTTCGATAGTATTCAAGACATCGATTACTGCTCCAAATCAAGAAACGAGGATTCCTCCTACATGTTCTAGGACATTGATAATCTGCTCCCCAGTACGTGCCACTTGTTCGTTAAGACCGACAAGCAAATGATTAGTTATTTGGGCAAGTGCATTGCTATCTGCCAACAAAGCATTTCACTGGATAGCAAGCGAATTAGATTTACTCAAAAGAAGATTTGATTTGACAGTAAGGACGTTTCCCTTTTCTAATAATGAATTAGATTCTCCTAAAAGAGCATTAGTTTCGTAATTAGCATCAAGAATATCGTAAAGATATCCATTTGTTGAATCCAGTTGATTGCCAATAGATTCTAGATTAGAATTCACATAATCGATTCACAAATTAGTTTCCTGAATATATTCTCATATATTTTCTAATTCTTTAATCATTATTCATCTCTGCCTCAGCGCGATATTTCACTGAATGGTCTGAGCTCTGAGTTGTCAATGTCTACCTACGTCACCATCCAAATCAAATCTAGGCATCACTCCATTTTCATCTACCCTCATCATACGAGAAAGATCAAGTGAAGAGTCACCATCCACTTTTTGATGTCTGACCAAAAGTTCCAAAGAGGTATCATCAAGGAATCATTCATGAACCAGATCTTGTATATCAGTCGCACTTTGAGCATCTCTATAAAGATCTAATAATTCCATCTCATCTTGAGACATCATCGACTGCTCTATCTCTGATATTTCATTCTGTATTTGTTGATGAGCAGGGCCTTTTTGATTCTTAGGCAAGAGGAGTTTATTTTGCAATGTTCAGAGTTTTGTTTTCTTCTGATTCTGCAATTTCTTAGCTTCTGCAGAGCTTATTCAAGCATGTAAGTTATCCACAAACACAGGAGTAAAAATAGAATTCAAGACGCCAGCATCGACATTATTCACAAGCCCTTTAGCATAGAGAGCTAAGAAAGTTTTCTTTCATGCAGTTCCCATATCTTCCATCAGTACCTGTAATTTCTTTTCTACGGGTAGTGCTATGCCATAGGATACTTCGCCAACTCTTTTGACAGAAGCATGCACATCCTTGACAGAAGAATCGATACTTTCCAACTTACGATTTGCCGTACTAAATCAATCGGAAAGCGTATCAGACATATACGAGATACCATCAACAACTTTATCAAATCAATCAACCACAGAATCGTCTATAATATCAAGTTTATCCTTTATTTCTTCTCTTTGTAAAATTCACCTATTCCCTATCCTTCTACTAATTCTCGTCTCTTGCAAGATACCTGCCATACCATCCAATTGTACAAGTGGTTTTATAAGTCAATCTTTATTTTTTACTATCATACGAGCGAACTCGGCTGACATATTACCATCCACTTGACGGCTTCTAATAAGCAACTCTAAACTTTTTGGACGAACGATTCCACTGTTAACCAGCTCCTCTAGACTTTTCCCTCTAGCAACACAAGCTACATCCAATAATTGAATTTCTTCATGGGATAATAACTGCTGCTGGATCTGTCTAGCCTTATCGTTTAGAGTATCTACCTGAGACCCTAGCTCTTCTGCCATACCATACAATTCATTGCTTCTATCTAAATCGGATTCATTACATGCCTTACTTTGTTGTCTCAAGAGTGTTTGTTTTTTCCCCAATTGTGATTGAGCCTCTCTCAGAGTATACATATTATGCAAAAGATTAGACTGAATACTAGAAACCTGAGATGAAGAATATCATTGATTCAAATAAGAAACAAAATTCGGATGAAAGACTTTCTCTAATTGATATTCACTCACTCATCCATGTGCAGCCAGTGCAATCAAAGTCCTTTTTCAATGAAAACTCAATTCTTGTCAAAGCTCCAACATCGTCTTCCCTTGAGGTAATTTACTTCCATAAGCAGCTTCCATCGCACTCGATAGGTCACTCATTCCTGATTCAATTTCTCGTGCCATATCACCCATGGAAGAATTCATAGACGAAGAAAAATCCTGTAACCCAGATCAGATATCTTGGTATCATCTTTGTCCACTAAGCACAATATCAGAAATTCACTTAGCTATTTGTTCATTGGTATTTCATAATTTGTTTAATCACTCGACAACTTGAGAATTGTCTAATTTATCTGGCAACTCACGGATAAACTTTCTCGCTTTGTCAGAGGTGCCATACGGATCAGCGACCAATCATCTAATAAATGGAAGATCCATAATTTTCTCAAAATTTTCAGCCATCTGTTTTTATGATCAAAGCCATAAAAATAACAAAAATAATATACTGATTAGTATACAAATGTCAATGGCATAATATATATAACACAGATCTAGAAGCAGGCAAAAAAGCACTCTATTTCACTATAATATCCACAATCTTGGTCGTGTAGCCAAGCTTAGCAATCGCTGAGTTTACACGGACCAAGATTTTTGGTTTCTGCTGAAAAATATCTATCTTAATCTGCGGATCAGACGTCTTGAGAAAAAGTTTATTAAATCTGACATGTCATTCAAGGTTGAGCTTATCTTCACCGAATGTATCGCAGACCACTTTCAACCTTCCACTAAAATACGCCTTCACTTCATGGAAAGCAACAGCTCATATCATATTTTTCCCCCAATGCTTATGGGCAATAGTTTTTCTAAGTGAATCTTTGAGACTAACCATCATTTCTACCACAAATAAATCATTAGAAATGATACGTAATTGATTTTGCAAAACAATCAAAAATAGTTATATAAAAGACAGCTTTATTCGCTTAAGAATTTCATGAAAAAAATAATCAGTATATGCTTACTCATATTATTTCTTAGTAGTAATCTGTCTTTCGCTGCAACATGCGAAAATTTAACCAACTGTTTGAATAATCAATGCAAGACTGTTGCTGGAGAAGAACAATGTACTAGCATAGCACCGACAACAAATACAGAGTCATGTGATCCAGCTTGTAGTGACACACAAAAGTGTGTTTCAAACACATGTACAGCAATGACACAAGCAGAACTAGATCAAGCACGATGTTGAGGCAATTGAACATATAATGGGACAACAAAGACATGTGATGTTGGAAACGTACCAGTTACAAATTCTAATCAAACTCCAACTGATACCACGGTAAACGGTATTACCATCTGACAAAAATGCCTTCTCAATGGCCAATGTAAATTTAATATCTATGATACACTAGGCATCAGAAGCAGTATAAGAGATACTGGGGAATCCACATCTGTCTGATTATTTGTACAGGACATCGTCCTCTCTGCCACATTTTTCATCTGAACTATCGTCACGATAGCATTACTCATCTCAGGAATTATGTTTATCTTCGCGGCAGCTGGAGGAAATGATAGTCTAGCCACATCAGCCAAAAAATGAATCACCTGAGCTCTTATTGGTCTCGTGATAGTTGCCTGTTCATACCTAATCATTCGTCTAGTCCAATACTTAGCTAAATGATTTTAAAAGAAAATGTACGAATGTTCGAATTTACTAATTTACAAAACAATTTGAAAATTTAAGAATTTTAAAATTAGGTTATTGTTTCGGTAATTCGTTAATTTGGTAACCCGCCTGCCATCATCTGAAAATTGTGGGCGGGCAGGTTTGTAAATTATGTACACGAGCAAGACAATTCATGAATTTTATTCTGTCGAGAAAGCAAGATGCATATACATATCATTTCTATCTTTCCAGAGATTTTCGATAATTTTATTACAACTTCACTTATCAAGAAAGCCAGAGAAAAAAAAATTCTGACTTTTGATTTTGTAAATCCTAGAATTTTTTGTCCGGATAGACATCAACAGGTAGATGACACTATCTACGGTGGCGGAGCTGGATTACTCATGAAAGCAAAACCAGCCATCGAAGCCGTCGAAGCAGTCATAAAGTCTATAAAGTCAAAAGTCCCTAAAGTCAAAAAAAATACAAAAACCCTCAACTCTCAACAGCCGAAGGCTTCAACTTTCAACGTCATCTTGTTGAGTCCGAGCAAAGAAATGTTTACGCAAAAGCAAGCACACACGTTGAGTGATTCAGACCATTTGATTTTTGTATGTACCAGATATGAAGGTATAGACTACCGTTTCGAGCAATATATGAAGAAAAAATATAAGAAGCAATTTCACAAAGTCTCTATCGGCCAATATATTACACTCGGCTGAGAAATCCCTGCGATGGTCATGATCGAAGCTATCACGAGATTAATTCCATGAGTCATCAAGGAAGAAGCCAGTCGACAAGATGAGAGTTATAGCATCAAAGAAGATATGAAAAATCTTGAATATCCACAATACACACATCCAGAAGAAGTACTGAAGATGAAAGTACCAAAAGTTTTACTGAGTGGTCATCATGCAAACATCGAGAAATGGAGGAAGGATAAGACAAAGATATTGAAACGGAAGAATAAGTAAATTCTTGAGGAAAGAAGAGAGGAAAAGAGGAATGTCGCTTTTATTTGATAAAACAAACATATGGCGAATAAAACATTTGAGGAATTGGATATATGGAAAGACTGAGGAGAATTAGTACATAGCTTGGGACAAATTTTTTACGACAAGACATTCAGAAATTTCGATTTCCAATCTCAGATCATGAGAGCTGCGATGTCTATTACCAATAATATTGCAGAATGATTCGAAAGATGATCAACTAAGGAGTTCATTCAATTTTTATATTATTCTAAATGATCGTGTGGAGAGGTAAGAAGCATGTTATACTCCGCAAAAAAGTTTGCATATATAGATGAAAAATATTTTTCTGAAATGAAAAGTAAATGTATAGCGTTATCAGTGAAGATATATAATTTAATAAGATATCTGAAAGAAAAGAATAAGGAAAAAGACAAAAAATAATTCTTCCTCAACATTCCTCGATTTTCCTCCACATTCCTCAATTTTATTCTAAGCTACGTTTAAGGATGATTCACAATTATAGAAAGGCTTTCAAGGCCTACGACATCAGAGGCATCTATGGCAAAGAAATCGATGAGCAATTTGCCTACACAATGGGCAAAGCTATCGGTACCTATATGATACAAACTTTTGGAAAAAATTCCACTCTTCTGATAGCAAGCGATGTAAGGAAAGCGAATATTTCGTTGTTGAGAAATTTTGAAACGTGACTAGCACAGTCAGGTTTTTTTTGAATTTCTTACGCAGCATTTGATCAAAGCGAAGAGTATCCATACGGGATTTGTAGCACCGCAATGGCGTATTACCTGACCCAAAACGATTTTGATCTCGGCGTCTCATTCACTGCATCACACAATCCTCCCGAGCACGTAGGGATGAAATTTTTTGATAGAGAGGTCGCACTATTGTCCACAGAGATGTTACGAGGATTATTTCAGCAAGCTTATATCGCAGATGAGCAGATAGATCTCAGACATCGCGATGATCACACATTAGATGAAAAGATAGTGAAAAAAGAAGAGTCATTATTTGAGAGATTAAAAAAGAAATGGGAATGACTGACCAAGCCATATCACTTTGTCGTCGATTTATCTAATGGTGCAGCCGTAACCAGTGAGAAAAAAAAATTAACCAAATATATCGATAATAGACACACCGTGCATTTCATTAATGACACAGCAGATTCAGATTTCAAGGCGCATCATTCTGACACACAAGAGCACGTGAACTACAGACAACTCGCAGAGAAGATAGATGAAACCTGAGCTTCCTTCGGTGTAATGTTTGATGGAGATGCTGATAGAATCGGCATCATCGGACCAGATGGAAGGATCGTTGGATGAGACATTATCGGAGCGATGATTGCTAGACAGATATTATTAGAATGAAATACTGACTTCGAAAATATTATCTTACATGAAACTATGTGTGCTAAAATATTCCACGATACCATCAATAATGCATGAGGAGAAGCAAGAATGACGAGGGTTGGCAGATATTTTATCAACCAAGAACTTGCTGAGTGTAGATGAATTTTTGCTGGTGAATCAAGTGGACATTTTCTCTTCGGCGAAGTAGGAAATTATGAAATGCCATTGCTGGCGCTCTATTACTTCATGAAAGAGATGGAAGAATATGCAAGTCGAGAAGCACTAATAGACGCATATGTGATTCGTGCCAAGAGCCCGGTCATTAGCATCATCGTCCAAGATAAAGATGCAGTGATAGAAAAAATCAAAGAAAAATATGCTGAGCACGAACAGCAACGTATAGATGGTATCAGCATCTATGCTCCAGATTTTTGGTTTAACATGAGACCATCCAATACAGAAGACAAGATAAAATTTACTGTAGAAGCCGATACTCCAGAGCAAATGGAATTAGTAGTTGAACAACTCAAGTGAATAATTAATGATGTAAATAGCTTAACCCAATAGTCATTCCGACATTCCTCAATATTCCTCAACACTTCATTCCTCTATGTTCCTCAATATTAATTCCTCCCATTTATTCCATTACCAAGAATATGCTCTGATTATTATATTTCTGAAGATTAGAGAAGGAGAAAGGTTTTGATGCAATTATCGAAATGATCCTAAGATTTGGGAAAGAGAGTAATGAACTCCCCTTTCAGCTTTTTGTATTTGGCTCTGGAAGCTATGAGACGCAGATACAATATCTCGCACACAAATACCAGACCATCCATTATTTCGGACGACAATCCAGAGATACCATCAGAAGATATGTCAGCAACTGTAATTTTTTACTCACACCTTCTACCTGTCTAGAAACATTTGGACTGTCAGCATTGACAGGCATCCTACGAGATTTACCAGCTATCGGATTTGCAAAAGGTGGAAATGCACCATTTATAGAACCAGCTCTCGACCTCACAAAAGCACACGGACAGACCTTAGGAGAAAAAATATATTTTCTGATCCACCAACTCAACAAAACTGACTACTTCAAAGCGACACTTCCTATCACGGACATTATCGAGAAATATAAGAAAGAAAATCGGAAATCAAATATAGCATATTTATTAAATGGAAAGAAAAAAATTCTCATCGCATCAGATTTTACGAGCAAGATAGGTGGCATAGAGACCTATATTCACGATGCTAAAGAGATACTGGAAGATATGTGATATGAAGTACAACTATTTGGCATCAAGATCCCTGCCGGCAAGCGAGGCAAGCTCTGCAAGCTCTTAGGGTTTATTCCCGCCATGTTTAACATTGTCGCCAGCATCCAGCTCCGACGAAGAGTAAGAAAAATGAAACCAGATGTCATCCGACACAATAGCGTCATGAGATATCTCTGACGATTACCCATTCGAGCTACGAGAAACAGTAGTGCCGAGAAGCGAATGATGTACCATGATCTTGGCTACTTCTATCCATTTCCAAGTAAGTTGGAACATGAGCAACAGATAGCATATCCCCTGACGCGAAATCATTTCGTCCACTCTGCTCATACCAAGAATCCGATAAAGAAATTAGCTATTAGTGGAAAATATCTTCTTTTGAAATTAATTAAAAATCAGATAACAAAAAGGATCAAGATTCACCTTGTCCCTTCAGATTTCATGAAACCTATTGTGCATCAATCATTTCAGATTACCGAAGAAAATATTACGGTATTGCCTCATTTCATACAGGAATAATCCCACGCAACCCATGTAAAGCCACATTGCATGTGGCTCCATTACAAGAAAAAGAGACGCATGCACCTGCCCCGTAGAACTACGGGGATACGTCTCTACAGTATCCTATGATTGCGTGGATATTCTATTCTAGATTTCTTAAATCTTCACATACTTTCCTAAATGTACAATTCGCACATTTTTTCTTACTTGTCGTCCTTGGGAATGAAGTATGTGGCAAGGGTTCATTTTTGATCACATCTCCATCTACGATAAACTGTTTCTGAAATTCTATATCCTGGACCAGCTTGAGGATGATACCATCGATATCAGCTTTCTCTATTTTCCCTCCAATCTTATTTAAACTAGGTAAATACACTTCATATCATTCGATCTCAAGATCACCGACGGAATGATTCCCTTTGAGGATAAGTTTCAACGCATAAATTTTAACCTGATCCGTGACACCGTCTGTATCCATCTTTTCCTGTCCGGACTTCCAATCCAAGATCAGATATTTTTTGTCGTCAAATACTACACCAAAGTCTGGTGAAGCCATAATATTGATATGTCTTAGCTCTGGAATATTTCCTAACTTCAATTTCATACTTTCAAAATCCTTTTGTCTAGGGCTTTCAATAAAGACCATTTTGGCAGTCTTGAAATAATATTGTACTTTTTCATTCCATTCACTCGCGATAAATGCATCGAGATTTGCCCATACTTTATGTATAGATGGCTCCAATCTCTCATCAATATCTTCGCCATAAAAGTGCTCAGACAAACCAAACTTTTGGTCTCTATCATAACCAAGAGAAAAGTCTCTGTTTTTGGAAAGTTCGTATTCTTTTTTCATCTCATCGGCTATTTCATCCTTCAGTTGTTGAATCTTTTCATCAGTAATTTCACCCTTTCTTAATGCTTTCAAATAATCTGATAATAAGTGATGAGTCTTTTCTCCCATCCACATTTCCAAGCTCTTTAAGTTCTTCAGTAGTAATGTGTCTAGTCGAAGTTTTTCATTGAGATCCTTGAGTGCATGAGGATAATAATTGAAAAAATACTTCTTGTTACAGTACTCCAAGACAGTGATTCTGGTTGTCGACCATGTCAAGGTGTTTTGATTTCTAGAGGGATGATACATGAGAATATAATAAGAAAAATAAAGTCACGAAGAATATATAAGGATTGCTGTATGTATTTCAATGTTATACTCAATCGCAAAAAAACAAGTGAAACGTAATTTTTCTGAATGATAAAGTTATAGTTGACCAGCAAATTGAGAGACTGTAAGCACGAGAGAAACAAGGTCATTAGAAATTTCGAAAGCAGTTCGGTATAAGAAAAAACTAACACGATCAACGCGTTAGTCCTTCGCAACCCAAATAGGTTACTTAGCTCTTTGAGGAATTTGAGGAAGAGGAACCTCCTTTTATAAGTAGGCTAGCAAGCATGAACAGTCCAAGCGACTGCCAAAAGGTTATGGTCTTCAAACCGAACAATACCGGCATGAGCCAGTTCCACAACCACATCAGAGGGAATCCAATGAGAAGACCGATAATGCAGAGAAGCACAACGAATCCAAAGAATCCCACAACCCCTATACCTACTTTTTCAAAAAAATTGGAATGATGTTTCATAAAAAACGATTTTTGGTTTAGGGCTCCATCATATATATATATAGACAGAAGTCAAGAGATTGTATATACATAATAAATCTATAAGAAGAAAGCACAAAATATATAATCACATACCTAATCACTTCTTGTTTTCGCTCTTTTTTTATCCAGAGAATCAGCTATTTGTATGATTTCATCTACTGCCCACGATCTTTCATGGATTACAATCGTATCGCCAATCTTAATGCTTGCAATATTTGAGTTTTGTGCCTTATGTGATCGATCATACAGTCCTCTGTCCATATGTCGATACATAGGCTTTGCATACCCAAGAGAATCTAAAAATGATTGAAACTCTTTTCTATACTCTTTATGAATTTTGACACCATATGGATATCTAAAATATTTTTGCTGTTGGACACCAGCTTCAGCCATAAGTGATGACAACAAGGTGTCTGTTCAAATAATCTGTCTTTCTGCTCTTTGGAGACCAAGTTTAGCAAAATTTGGATGTGAATAACTGTGATTACCAAGTGTGTGTCACATGGTGAGCACTTCTATAAGATCAGCTCTATTTTTGGACGTAATACCTTCTCCGACAAGAAAAAATATTCCTTTATATCATAAGGAATCTAATGTCTTCGCTATCGCTAATGTATATTTGCTTGGACCATCATCGATGGTAAAAAGAACATCTGTCTTAGGTGTATCAACGACAGTATCCCTAGGTAATTGAGCGATATCGGTTTGCTCTTTGTCTTTAGGCGTGCGTACTTGCTGTGCTCATACACCACCAGCTATCAATCCTGCAGTCAGGAGTACCGATCCTACGAAATTCCTCATCGACAAACAAAATGAATAAATAGAATCTTTTGTTTATCTTTTTATATCTCCATCTCATTTTACCGCCTGCCCCGTACAAGCTACGGGGTTATCTGTGATCCGTCATCTGTTATCCTTTTTCACCGTTTTTACTCATTTTACCACTTCTATACCAATGATTTTCCCGTCATTTCTTTTGGCACATCCAACCCCATGAGCTTGAGCACAGTGGGTGCAATATCAGACAATCAGCCACTTGGCTTAGTCTTTACCACTTCGCCACCAGAAATATATCGGAACGGTACGACATTGATCGTATGTGCAGTCATTGGATGTTGAGGAGTTCACATCTCTTCACAATTTCCATGATCAGCAGTAATGAGCAATTCAAATTTATTTTTTTTACAAAAAGAAATTATCTCACTTACACAAGTATCTAATTTTTGGATAGCTTTTTCTGCTGCTTGTAAAAATCAGGTATGACCTACCATATCACCATTTGCGAAATTGACTGCGATGAATTCATAATCATTCCCGTACTTGAGAAATTCATTGAGAATCTCTTCGGCAGACATTTCTGGATCGAGATCATAGGTCGCCACTTTGTGTGATGGTACGATGATATCTTTTTCTCCATCGTAGACGATATATTTGTCTCCGTTAAAAAATTTAGTCACGTGAGGAAATTTCTCTGTCTCTGCGATACGCAATTGTCTACTTTCATGTTTGGAGATTACCTCTCCCAAGGTGTTGCTGACATCCATTGGTTTGATAAAGAGATGTCCATCGTATTCTTTGTAATACTTTGTCATCGTCACGAAATAAATATCTCTCAAATTTTTGACTGTCCGACCATTGGTTGGTCGAGTAGGATATTCTTTGGCAAGTTTGGGATTGCAAGAAACCATGATAGCTTGGGTCATTTGTCTTCCTCTATCTGATCTGAAATTGAGATGAAAAATACTATCACCATCCTCGATCTGTTCTGCATCCATGAAACATACAGGAGGAAGAAATTCATCCGTCAATCCAAGGTCATATTGTTTCGCAAGATATTCACATGGAGTATCACTGGTCTGTAACTGGCCAAACATTATTTCATCGTAGGATTTCTGAATCCTTTCTCGGTTGTTGTCTCTATCCATACCGTAGTATCTTCACGATAGACTTGCTATCACGACATGAGGAAATTTTTGCAAAAATATTTGAAATGGTTTCATCATCTCCAACGCAGAATGTGGATCTGTATCACGACCGTCAGTAAACAGATGAAGAAAGGTCGGCACGTCCTTGGGGATCAGAGAAATTATTTTTTCCAAGTGAGTATCCATAGCATGGACTCATCCATTTCAGAAGAGTTGTAAAAGATGGAGATTGGATTTATTTTTTTGGCAATGCGCGATACCCGCCTTAAACTCTGGCAATTTCGCGAAGCTACCATCATCGAGCATATCTTGAATTTCTACCAAATATTGCTTGATAATCCTTCAGGTCCCTATCGTCATGTGACCGACTTCAGAATTTCCCATCTGCCCATCAGGCAATCCGACAGCTCTACCACTAGCATCTAGCTGAGTAGTCAGCTTCTTGAATAATGAAATGAACGTGGGTGACTTGGCTAAGGTGATGGCATTTTCTGCTGGCGTCTTGGTATTGATGCCAAATCCGTCGAGAATAATCAGCGCGACTTTTTTCATAAGTATGTAGGAAAATAAATGTTGTATGTGAGAGTATATTGTTTTGGATTGGTTTTTCAATGGGGAAAAGGAATTGAGTTAAAGGGTTAAAAAGTTAAAATGGTAACGAGTTTGGCAAGAATGCAAAACTCGCCAACCCGTTAACTCTTTAACTCGTGAACTATTCTTCCATGTATTCCTTCTCCCAACTCCAACTCTTCGCTCAATGTCCTAGGAAATATCAGTATAGATATATTGATAAGATTGAGAAAGAATTCGAATCATCAGCTGATTTGATACTATGACATAGTGTCCATGCGGTGCTGGAAAACTTGTATAACAAAGTAAATACATTTATCGTGCCAAGTTTGGAAGCTGTCGTGAAAGATTTTCATGATATACGAGATAAAGAATTGGCCGAAGCGACGAAAGAAAAAGAGTTGCAAATGAAGTGAGATAATACCCTCGAAGATTATATTCGTAGGGGTGAAACCTATGTCAGAAATTATTATGAGAAATTTGCTCCATTTGAAAATATTAAAGTAATAGGAACAGAGATTCAACTAATGTTTGATTTGGACGCGGGAACAAACCCCCCTGCTTCGCATTCGCTCAGCATCCCCCCTTCACAGGGTGGAAACAAGAAGTTTAGAGGCTATGTAGATAGAATAGATAAAGAAGGAGATACTTTCATCATCAACGATTACAAAACGTGAAAAAAATTACCACCAGAGCAAAAAGATGAATACATAGAACAGCTCACACTCTATGGTTTGGGAGTCCAGCAAAAATATGCAAAGTATTTCAAAAATTTAAAAGCCAGACTTTTTTATTTACATTTTGACTTGGTGGATGAACGAGAGATTACGAACGAGAGTATACAAACTGTCGTGAAAAAATATTCTGATCTCATAGAAAAGGTCGAGCACAAAAAATTCAGTCTCAATATGTGAGACAAAAAAAGTTTTGAGCCCGTACAGAGTAACAATTGTAGCTATTGTGAATATCAGTCCATCTGCCCATTACGAGCACATTTGAAATATGATGATGAAATTGTCTGATGAGAACTCGGTGAGAAAACGATCAAATGATTGGTCGATGAATATGTCACGCTCGCTCGCGCAGAGTCAGATGCTAAGTGACAAAAAGAAGCCATCAAAGACATATTAGTTGATTATTTACAGAAAAAATGATTGTTGAAATTATTTGGCAATACGGGAAAAATTTCTGCGAGCCAGTTGTCGAATATTTCGATTAAGGACAAAATAAAACTTCGCGAGGTCTTGTGAAAACTAGGATTACTCGATGAAGCTATGGAGATCGATAGATTTGCCGTGCAGAGATTTGTGAAAGAAGGAAAGTTGCCGATAGACAAAGCGGAGTGAAGCATAGAGAAAAATGAGAGTCGAAGTTTGAGAGTCGGAGATATGTAAAAATTGCACAACTATTGACTTTAGAAGCCAGAAGTATATCCTATACATCCAAACAGAAATCAAACCAATAATAACGCATATGAAAAATTTAAAAAAAACATTATTGTCCATTGTGAGGGATATCTCTCTCTCAAAAGAAGAGATGAGAATCGTAAAGAAAGCATCTAGAATAACATTGCGGATCCTGTTCATATTCAATGGATTAGCCGCAATAGATGTCTTTCTGATGAGCAACCATGAACCAGCCATTTTTCAATGGAACGCGTTTGGATTAATAGTGTGGTTAGCGATATTTTTAGCAATATCGTGGGCTCCTATGATTTTTACAATCCACCACGACCATTAATTAGTTTTCAAGAAAAGAATTGAACTACCCGCTGCATATAGCGAACGTAATCAATTCTTTTTCCTTATAGCAAAAAATCCCCTCGCAATACAGCGGAGGGATTTTTTAGATTTTGAGATTTGAGACTTGAGATTTCTTTTGTCTTACGTCTTACGTCTCATGTCTCACATCTAATACAATTCGCATTTCACGACATAATAATTGGTCTCATGATCACATGAGGGACATTTTGCTGGTGGAGTTTTTCCTTTGTGAACATACCCACATTTGCTACACATCCATTCGATATCTTCTGCTTTTGCTCGTAGAGTACCGTCTACCAAACGATCGCGGATAGCTTGATATCTCGCTTCATGATGTTCTTCTGCGTGAGAGATAGCTAAGATACGATTTGCGATTTCATCTAATCATTCTTCTTTGGCAATCTTAGCAAACTCTGGATAGAGGTCTTGATTTTCGTGATGTTCTCCATCGATAGCGTATTGTAGATTTTCTGCTGTCGTTCATTTTTTGACGAAGGCAGCTGTATCAATGGTGACTTCAGCGATATCTTCTCCAAGCTTTTCTTTGACGATTTGTATCATTTTGAAAAATCGTTCTGCGTGTTCTTTTTCTTGATCAGCAGTCGTTTCAAAAATCTCTGCGATCTGTAAATATCCTTCTTTCCTAGCGATACTCGCATACATCGTGTAGCGATTCCTTGCTTGTGATTCCCCAACAAAGGCTTTGGTCAGGTTGTCTAAAGTTTTCCTCATGTGTTTTTGGTAAAAAACTAAAATAATCTGAATTGTTTCACAGTCACATACTAACAAAGTACATCTCGTTTTCAAAGGAAAGATTACTTTCCCTATCATTTACGAATTGATTGCCAATCATAAATAGATATAGTGTACCACACGAATTATTTTATATTGATACATTGTTTAGCTATGCATTTATGAAGAGACATTCCACCATTTGCTGATAAGGAGCAAAAAATTGTACACGCCGTCATCGATATTCCCAAGTGATCAAATAATAAATACGAATATGATGAGGAACTTGGGTGCTTTACTTTGGATCGCGTAATTCATCACAGTATGTACTATCCCTGTGATTACGGATTTGTCCCTCAGACATTATCCAAAGACGGTGATCCTTGTGATGTATTTCTATTAGTCACCAATCCGACATTTACCTGATGCTTAGTCAAAGCCAGACCAATAGGTATCTTGTATACTGTGGACAACGCAGGAGAAGACCCCAAGATCATAGCGGTCCCTATGTGAGATCCAAGACGAGATGAAGTAGTAACTATCGATGACCTATGAGCACACATGCAAAAAGAAATGTTGTTATTCTTTAAAGAAATTAAAATATTGGAACATGAAAAATATGATAAAGTAGAAGTATTTGGATTCGGAAGCGTACAAGAAGCGTACGATGAAATCGCTACTGCAGTAAAAAGATATCAGGATGAAGAGATAAGAAAAGGAACAAAATAACTGAATATATTCACGAACAAATATTGACGAAGTATTGTTTGTTTTCAAGGAAAGATTTATAAAGGTTGAGTGTTGAGAAGTTTAAATCATTAATGACATTAATCATCACCCTCCACCCCCGCAGGACTGCGGGGGCAACTCCCGCCGAGGCGGGCAGGCTCAACATGCGGAAGGCTTCAACATTTTTTCTATTCTTCTTTCCTTCTCACTTCTCTCAATCCCTTTACCCATTCGCGAACAAGTAAGAAAACAATTCAGCCCATGATAGGGAACAATCGATCTTCGATTGCTAGAGCTCCGAATCCAAAATAGGTACTCACAACGGGAACATAAATTAATACGCCGAGACAGACGAGCGAAATGCCGAATGCTATCAGCAATCTTTTGTTAGCCCGGAGATATTTGGTAAAGATAGATTTTTCTTCAGCCCTACGAGAAAGAATATTCGCGAACTGACAAAAGACGATAGTGATATAGGTGATAGATGTTGCTATTGGATAATAGATACTTCAGGTCGTCACTGTCGAAAGTGTATGTCCATGGAAAATAAGAAACAAGACGTAATTGAGAAATCAGAGTCATCACATCAGAAATCATGATCGAATCAAATCGATAATCATCGGTTTATTAATGACGTGATCAGAAATATTTCTTGGTCATTGAGTCATCAAATCTCTCTGTGGCGGATCTCGTGTCAGCGCCGTCAGTGGAAACATTTCTGTGATTAAATCGATCGCTAATATCTGGACGGCTGTAATAGCAATCGGCAAGCCGAATACTGCGCCGAAAAATAAACTGAGCAAGACAGCAAATAATTCTCCACCATTGGACGTGATACAAGATAATATTGTTTTCTTGAGATTAGCAAAAATAATTCTTCCTTCTCTGATCGCATAGACAAGCGTATGGAAACTATCATCAAGTAAAATAATATCTGAAGATTCCTTCGCTACATCGGTTCAAATTTTACCCATTGCAACTCAGATATCTGCCTTCTTGAGCGCAGGCGCGTCATTGATACCATCACCAGTCACCGCGACGACGTCGCGATCTTTTTTGAGTAAGCTAACAATTCTGAGTTTATCTTCTGGTGATGTACGTGAAAAAATAATCGATCATGGCTTCTCTAATGATTGAATAAGCTGTATGTCGGACATCGCTTTGAGCTCCTCGCCAGCAATGTGTGTCACGGAATGCGCATCAGTTTCTAGTCAAATATGTTTGGCTATCGCTTCAGCGGTAATACCATAATCTCCTGTAATCATGACAATTTTGATTTTAGCTTCGTGGGCTGCGATGATAGCGGCAGCTACTTCTGCTCTTGGCGGATCGATAATACTTACGCAGCCCAAGAAGATTAGTTGCTGCTCGGCTGCTTCCAGTGTCATCTTCTCATGATAGTCAGGAATTGGTCTATACGCGCATGCTAAATTTCTCATCGCGTGCGATGCTTGCTCATCTATATACATATGTATATTTTTTTTATCATCATCGGTAATATTTCTTATACTTTGTCCGTCAAAAATTTTTGTACAGTGCTCAAGAATTGCTGATGGTGCTCATTTCACGTACAATAATTTTTCTCCATCGATATCACGCACACTCGACATCATTTTCCTGACAGAATCGAAACCATATTGATGCTCTTCTTTGTAAAAATCATCTCGCTTTTCTGTATCGATACCCACCTTCTGAGCTAAGGAAACGAGCGCTGCTTCTGTCGGATCTCCTAGCGCATATCGTGTCTGATGTTCTTCGTCTGGTGGATTTACTCTTGCATTGGAATCGAGATATAAGGTAGAGAAAAAATGTTTTCGTTGGTCTAAAAATTCTTTCTGAATAACTTGCGGTCCCCCTGATTTATCCACGACAGTGGGCAAGGGGGAAAGCCCGGAGCTTGTAGAGGCAGGGGGTTTGCCCGCGTTCCGAGAAACGTTTCCGATTGGTTCATAGCCATCACCACCGACATTGTAGATGTTGAAACCAAGTCGCATATGTTTGACCGTCATTTCATTTTTGGTCAGTGTTCACGTTTTGTCGGTACAGATAATATTGACGCAGCCAAGCGTCTCAACTGATGACAATTGTTTCACGAGTGCTCTATTTTTGGCGAGCCTCGAGGCGGCCAACGCTAAGGCAATACTCACCTGCGCAGGCAGTCCTTCGGGTATCATGGCCGCCGAGACACCGACAGCAAAGATAAACGCTTGCGTCAATGAAAAATGAGCGAGCAAAGAAATAATGACTAAAATCACCACAAGAATTCATGTCCCAATGGTTAATTTCTTTGCCACATCGGCCATCTCTTTTTGGAGTGGACTATTAGTCGTTTCTTGTGATTGAGATAAATTTGCAATTCTTCCCAACTCTGTATCCATACCGGTCGCGAATACGACGCCCCGCCCATTTCACGTTGCGATCGTCGTTCCCATCCAGAGACAATTATTTCTTTCTCAGACCAATACTTCTCCAGCTATCGCATGAGTAAATTTATTCATCGGATTGGATTCTCCCGTGAGAGAAAAATCATTAGCTTGTAGATCTGATTCCTGCAGTATTCTAATATCCGCTGGTACGTTGTCGCCCTCCTCTATATATATGATATCTCCTGGCACTAAATTTTCTGCTTTTTCTTCAATCAACTTTCCATCTCTTTTGACTTTAGCGGTCGGAAATAACATTTTTTTGAGGGATTCCATTATCTTTTCAGCTTTTGCTTCTTGAGTATATCCGATAATGACATTGATAAGTAGAATAATTCACAGAATAGTTGCCCCTCTATAATCTTGGAGATACCAAGAAATCAGTGCACTCGCCATCAGGAGGATAATTAACACTTCTTTAAATTGAGAAAAAAATTTGACGAAGAACGATCTACCGCCCACTTGTTTCAGCATATTCTTACCATAAATTTTTTGTCTAGCGACGATGTCTTCTGACTTCAATCCATCAAAAGAGGTCTGCAATGCAGCTAGCGAAGCCTCGGGAAGTAATTCGTAGTAATTTTCTTTTGTTTGTATCATATATATGTAGGAAAAACAAAATACTTTACCCGCCCACATTTTAAAAAAACAAAAACTGGAGGGTTTACCCGTCTACGTATTTTCAAAATAAATTGGCAGACTGAATTGTTTCACGGATATATTTTAACGAAGTATAGTTTGTTGTCAAAGGAAGTTTACAGGAAAACTATCAGAGCATAATTTTTCACACATTATATAATTATGGTAGACTTGTCAATTACGAACACATCTCAATAAATAAAAACGCCATAGTAAATAAGAATTTTCTGTTGATTATCCCTATGAATTAGTAATGTTTGAAACAACTACACGCATATTTTATGTTTTTTTAATTTCTATAAAAAAAATTATGAAAAAAAGTTTTAAGAAAGTATTTTCTGGATTAGCAGGATTGCTAATCGTCGGCGTTTTATTTGGAGTTTTGATTAAGGTCAGTGCTGCATTTAGTAGCATCCATATCACAGCACCAAGTGATGCTGGTCTAGTACTTAGTGGGACAACTACCATCACATGGACGGAAGTAGGCAATACTGGTAGTGGCATAGATATCCACTTATCAAGTGACGGATGAAGCACATTCCCGATTGCAGTAGCTTACAATGTAAATTCAACAGGTGGGGCACTGAGTTATCCATTCAACACAACCTCTTACGCTGATGGAACTACATACAAAATCAGAGTAAAAGTTGCATGAGCAATGGCCGAGCCACATGATGATTCTGATTATAATTTCACTATAGATAATACTACTCCTATATCAGGAAGCTTTTCTATTAACAACACCGCCGCATATACCAACACCAGATCTGTCACATTAAATACAACATGTGCCACAGATGCAGGAGTAGGATGAGTACAAGTAGCATTTGATAATTCATCAAGTCCTACTAACCGACAAACATGTAGCTCAAGTATGGCGTGGACATTATCTGCATGAGACGGTACTAAGACAGTATATATGAGATTCAAAGACTCTGCATGAAATACTACATCAGATATGACTGACACAATAGTATTTGATGAAACAGCACCAAGTGTAGATGCCTGAGCAGATATGGTAACCAATCATGCAGTCGTAATCACGGGAACAGTAAACTGAGCCGTTGCATGAGTAGCTAGCTACTTATGGACCAACACTACGACAAATATATGAGCATTTACCATTCCTGGAGCCGTAGTCAATCAATCAACGCTAAATATTACTAACGCTAGTGCAAACTGAGTATATACAGTAGGATTATTAGTGGTAGATAATGCTGGCAATACTGGCTACGACACTATGAATCTTACATGGGATACGGTTGCACCTATGGTCTCTTCTGTCGTTGCCACACCTAACCCATGATCAGGGACAATAAATGTTACCGTATATTTTACAGAAGCCACAGCATGAATATATACTTCTATACCACCTACCGTTATCTTAACTGCTGGATCGACAGGACACATAGTTACAGGAAGCACTGCCGGCACACATGTAAATGGATATAGCGGAGATAATCATCTTGTCCGGGAAGGAACCGTTAGTGTAGCATGAATAATAAATGGAACTGCGACATTTACCGTAACATGAGCAAAGGATATTGCATTAAATACTATGGCAGACAACACATCAGCAGGAACTGTATATATCGATACTACAGGACCAACATATACTATTAATGAAGGGACGACAAGTGGACCCATCAAGAATGATGTCATAAATGTAACATTAACTGATGTAGATGGAGTATCGTCTGCACAATATGGATTTAGTGCTGATAGCACATGTAATGGTAGTGATACCTATGGAAATTCATTCTCATCAGCTACAAATTTCACTATTGCGTGAAATCATACAGATTATCTGTGTCTCAAGACAATTGACTGAATTGGGAATATTAGTTATACGTGAGGATTTATATTAAACACTGACAATACAGCGACAGCGGCACCTACAGTTTCTACGCCGGTTACGACACCCACTACTGATACCACACCTAATATCTGAATCACGGTGGCTGAAGCGACAGGACAATCTATCAAGATATATAGTGGATGAGTATTATTTCAGACTGTCAGTTCTCCATCAAATGGAGCAAACACCATAACCTTGAGTGATGTAGGAGAATGAGTACATGCAAACTTCTCAGCTACATTTACTGATCAGGCAGGCAATGAATCAGCTGCTGTTTCTATCACAAGTTTCACTGTCGATGTCACCAAACCAGTCGTCATTCTCCACAATCTAAGTCCAGTGTATATCAACAATACTACACCAACATTCACAGGTACAGCAACGGACAATTTGACAAGCATCACTGGGGTTATGTACAGTCTAGATAGTGGAAATACATGGACAGGAGTTACTGCTTCCGATGGAGCATTTAATTCAACTAATGAAAATTATACCATCACTCTTAATACACTAGTAGACTGATCATACACTATTATCTTAAGAGCAACCGATACTGTAGGCAATACTACTACAAATTATGCTAGTGGCACATTCTATATAGATACACAGATTCCTAGAGTCACATTTAATATCCCAACTGACGCAAGTGAAACAATGAACATTGCAGGTAATGCTATCAACACTGGTTCATCATCTATTAGCCAAGTAGAATATTTCTTCGATACTACTTGAAGTGATGATGCTGGCAGTGATCTCACTCTTGCATCTGCAGGTACTACCACCAAAAATTTTAATGGAAGTATAAATGTGTCTGCTTTATCTCTCGGGACACATATCCTTTACGTTCACGCTAAAAATCTTGCTGGCTCTCGATGACCAACAACCTATAATACATTCAACAAAACAGCTGCCACTACAGGAGAGAATGATGGTATCGTAGTCAATTCAGTAGCTAGGATATTAAATGGCAGTACGCCTACTCCAAACGGAGGTTATGGTAGTGGATATCACTTTAGATTTAATCTGACTATCAATAATAGTGGCATGGACACACTCAACTTCAAATTAGCTAGTTGGTCAAACACCACAATCACTCCAATGCTCGTCACTAACAACACCAAGATTGTAGTATCAGCTGATGGTGTATCTACAGATACAGATGGGGTCGCAGGATGCACAGGAGCACTTACTGCGGAGGATACCTATTCTAGCAATCTCAACATCTGAGGTATGGATAGAGACACCAATGCACGAGGCAAACAGATTATGTTGGATATGTTTTATAAGATACCATTATGAGCAGCAGGTATATACTCTACAAGCTATGGTATAAGAGTTTCCCAAGACGACTAACAACCAAGGAAGTCTATGCTATTTTTATACCTTAAAGTACTTTGTTGATGATATCTACCAAAAAAATATTCTGACTTTGACTGGTGGTAGCACTTGCTATCACGAGCGGATGTTTATTCACTACGTATGCTACTGACGAGATAGGTGGCACTATTAGCAATGGGATTGACCAATGATTGACGGTCGCTCTTCCTTGTAGCCCAGCTTCTGTCTCCAATGGGACAGTCAATGCGACTACGTGTGCAATCACCTGTAGTTCCAATTACACACTTAGTAACAATGCTTGTGTCGCAACAGTATCACCTACCGTCGGTCCTACTGGATGACCTTGACCAACAACAGACAATTGTACAGGTGGAGATTTTTCTCCATCTCACTACGACAACTTATGTGGCACACAAAACTCTACAGGGACAATCAACAATGACAGAAATTGAGTAACATCATGATCTATTGTATGATCACCATATACAGATGAATTGAATAATGCATATCTGTATGCGTTCACCAATGGTATCACCACCATGGGAACTATCCAACAAGCAAATCTGGAGTGAACACTCATCAGAGCACATATGGCCAAGATGATGTCCAATTATGCTATCAAGATTCTGGGCAAAGTACCCAATACGTGAGCACTCTGTGAATTTGATGATATTGCAGATCAATCTACTGAAATGAAATTTTATATCAAACTTTCTTGTCAATTATGATTGATGGGTCAAGGGCTTACAAGCTTCAATCCTTACGGTATCGTAACAAGAGCACAATTTGGTACAGTATTATCTAGAGCAATGCGATGAGACACGTACAATATGGATGGCGATTTGTATTACACGAATCACTTACAGGCACTTGCAGATCATGACATTATTACAAATACTGACCCACTCCTTCAAGAGCTAAGATGATACGTTATGCTCATGCTGATGAGAGCTGATAAATAAAATGGAAAATTGAAATACACACCACCATCTTTTTGTACAGACGCATTGCATGCGTCTCCGAAGCTAGAAAAATAATTATGGTGTGTATATGGAAAATGGAAAATTGAAAATTAAGAATAATCTCAAGAGGCTACTTTATAAAAAGTAGCTTTTTTGTTATTTTGAAATTTAGTGATGTTTCATCTCCAATCTACCATTGACCATCTCTTATCTTCAATATAGACAGATATAGCCAGTTGCTCATTGACTTTACATGGTTTGTGGTATACGAGTAGTTAGCAATACATACGAGAAAAGACTATTCTGGACTGAGATATTTTTCAGATATATTTTTTTTGCAAAAGGTTTATTCATTTGATGTCAATATATTTATTTGATTAGCAAGTTCGAGAAATTGACAACTCGCAGGTTTTTACCTACAATCTCTTGTAAAGGAACAACCAATCAACATTTTGTGTGTAATAATATATTAACTCGACCACGAAAAAAATAGATACAATGATTTTTTTGAGGGGAGAGTGATATATCTTTTTTAAATTTGCCATCACGCACAATGAAACTCCATCACCGTATCCACACACATCTCAAGCAGCACCACAAAAAATATGTAGGCTGACTATTTGCATGATTTGCCTTGGTCAAGACGTTTGTCTTGCTTGCATGATTCTTTGGATTGGCAGGTCTAGCAAGTACTTTTGCTGCAGAGCCAGAAGATACTATCATAGCACAGTACTATGGCGGAGATTCTGCCTATACGACCAACCGGACTGGCAATGATTGTGATACGTGAAGTATGACAGTAACCTATATCAACAATTATACCACAAGCGGAATTAATGCTATTCCAGCAAATTTATCTAGCAATACACTCTATGTCTTGCTTGCATGATCACATATCACCTCTAGGACTATCAATCTTGCTCACTGTTCTGCTATCATCGGTAGTGGCAATGTGGTAATCTATTCATCTGGGTATGTAGATAGAATGCTTTTTGTAAGCAACATAACAAATGCCATCATCGATAATATTGATATCGATGGTACCGAGGATGGAAATGGAGATACTCATTCGCCTAATTTTGCAGGAATACAGATATATGCGGCAGCCAACAATACTGTTAGTGGTAGTAGCTCTTTCAATAATCAACATGGGATCAAGATAGAGTGATGAGTAAGCAACACTACCATAGACCACACTACCGTATATAATAATACTCAGAATGGATTTCATATTTCCAATTCTACAAATAATATCATAAGCAATTCGCACGTTTACGGTAATGCTGTTGGCGGAATTTTACTCATAGGCTCAAGTAACAATATCATTGATAAGGTCCAGACATATAATACCAGCATCTGAATCTATCTACAAAGCAATTCAAACAGTAATGTCATCAATAATGTCCAGACATACAATAATGACAATGGAATGTATTTCTACAATTCAAGCAACAATACTATCAATAATTCACAAGCGTATAATAATGGTTATGGATTCTTTTTTATAAACAACTCTTCTCAGTACAACACTATCAACTATTGCCAGATATATAACAATATCTACTGAATAGAGATGAATAATTCTCCTTTCAACGCTATCAACAATACCCAATTGTATAGTAACACATATGCAATAGACACCAACATAGAATCTAATATCTATTATGGGACATTACAACTATTTCATAATGGCTCACATTTCAAGGATCAACTGCCTATTGCCTGATCTGATACAGATTTTTTTTCTGGATGAATACTCGAGCAAAGCTGAACTATGTCTTGTGATTTGATTACCAATCCAATGAATAGTAATGATTTATTTCTTCAGACTGAAGCTGGTTGTCTTGAAAGATGAAGAATTAATGATCGAACATGAAGTACTATCGGCTATGTCTATGGGACATCACTCATGAAGCAAACTGCGGTACTACAAGATACATGAGTATGAAGCAATGCTTACTCCTGGTCGACACTCACCGTAGACACAAATAAATATATTACTGAATATAATCCACTAATCAGTGGATCTATGGTCATAGCATCTGGACAGACCTATACGATAGATCGTAGTATCCACATCCAACTAACAGCAGCTGAATCTGTAGACTATGTACTTGTCGGCGACTTCGAAGAGTCTCCTATGGCAGGGACACTCACCGACACGGAAACAAAAAATATCACCTTGACCACGTGATATGAGACCAAACATATCTCGGTAACCTATAGTACAGGAGAGAGAACGAGAACATTCAATAAACAAATAGACTATGTAGATTGAGATGGATTGCCATATTTCTATTTTAGATCCTGATCTACTTACACTCAACATTGGACTGGAAACAGCTGTGATCTCAATAACATGAGTGTGGTATATGTCGATCCATGAACCAACTCTATACCAAATCACTTATCTCAGAATACAATATATGTAGCCAATCCATGAGCATATACTATCACAGACGATTACATTTATCCTTCACATTGTTCGGCCCTCATAGGAAGTGGTAATGTGACCATATATTCAGATGGCTATTTCTCCAGAATTATATTTTTTACAGAAGTAACCAGCAATATCGTAGATAACATTAAAGTAGATGGAACTAATAATGGTAATTGAGGTACGCATGGGACTAACATTGCGGGAATCCAAGTATATGATTCCAACAACAACACAATTAGCAATGCTATATCTTTCAGCAATAGCATAGGGATTCTAGTAGAATGATCTACAAACAATACTATCTCTAATGCGCAAACATATGATAATAATAATGGTGGAATCTATCTAACAAATGCTTCCTACAATACAATCACCGATGTGGAAACAGATCATAATTATATTGGATTCAACGTATCAAGCTCTTCAAGTTACAACATACTATCAGGAGTACACACATATAACAATTTCGGAATTTGAATGTATATGCAGTATTCTTCACACAACACTATCACCAACACACAGTCATATAACAATGGGGAGCAAGGGATATATCTATATGATAATTGTAATAGTAATATCATCAATAATGTTCAGATTTACAACAACACTAACCATTGACTTTTATTGGAGGGCTCGTCGAACAACAATACAATCAGCAACACCCAAATTCACAATAATCTTTACTGATTATTTCTTCAATCAGTATATAACACCACACTCTACAACAGTCAAATCTACAACAATGCGGGCGATGGAATAACTATCCATTATTCTCCTGCGACTGTCGTCAATAGTGATATATATAACAACGGTGGGTGAATCGATATGTATCCATCAGGTCCTCGTGAAGTAAAATATTATGGGACGGTAAATATATTTGCCAATACGACAGATGTGTATGCCGATCAATTTACCGCTTGAGACGAAACAGAATTTTTCTCATGAGGTGTACTTAGTACAGCATGAACGATGTCCTGTGATTTGATTACCAATCCTATGAATACTGATGGGATATTTCTCGTAAATGTGGCACAGTATCCTACCTGTAATTTGAGATGAAAAAATAGTTCTCGATCAGGGAACCAGATGAGTTATTTGTATGGGGCAGATATTTTCAAACAAACTCACATTATAAAAGATGATGGAACCAATGGCAATCATGCATATTCTTGGTCTAATCTCTCTTTTGATGCAACAAAATATATAGCTGAGGTTAATGTCCTCCTCAATTGATCTCTCTTGGTAGCATCTGGACAGACCTATACCTTTGATACGGGGATCCAGGTCCAACTAACAGTAGCTGAACCAGCGGACTACGTACTCTCAGGCGACTTTGAAGAGTCTCCTATCACAGGAACATTGATAGACTCAGGCATCGAAACAAAAGATATAACACTCACTACATGATACGAGACCAAACATATCTCGGTAACCTATAGTACATGATGAAGGACTAGGACAATAAGCAAAACTATTGGTTATCCAGATCCTGAAGGATTGCCGACGCTTTATTTCGGATCATGATCAGAATATACCAAAAATCGGAATACAAATACCTGTAATCCTGCAGCGATGACGGTAGAATATATCTCTCCAGGCACTGACACTATCCCACAATATCTCTCTGGTAATACACTGTATATTCTCCTCGACTGATCATATATCATTACAACTGATGGTGGCTGAATTACTATGACCACTTGTTCTGCACTTATAGGTAGTGGTGATGTGACAATCTATTCCCAGAATCAGCTTGATAGGATGTTGTTGATACATGACAATAATAATACCATTATCGATAATGTTAGCCTCGATGGCCAATATAATGGCAATGACGGCCAGCATTCTGCGACCTACTATGGAATCTTATTAGATAATGCCTCTAATAACACAATCAATGCTGTTGAGGTATACAACAATGCTTACTACTGAATGTATCTAGTTAACCACTCTACATACAACGCAATTACCAATAGTCAATCGTATAATAATCAGCAATGTGGTATACACCTCTATGATTATACCAATCACAATATGATCAACAACGTTCAAACATATAATAATGGACAAGATGGTATCAAACTAGTCAGCGCATCTAGCAACACCATCAACAATACACAAACATATAATAATGATAACGATGGGATACTGTTCTATTACTATTCTACAGACAATATTATCAACAATTCACAATCATATAATAATAGTAACCACGGAATCTATATCAGTGATCATTCTTCAAATAGTACTAGTAACAATTCACAGTCATATAATAATAGAAATTTCGGTATTTATATAGACTGAGACTGTACGAATAACACCTATTATGGAGCGATAAAACTCTTTGGCAATGGAGAGGATATCAATGATATTAGCAATATTTCGGCATGATCAGAATCTGAGATATTCTCATGATGAGTGGTTGATCGAGAAGGGACGATGTCATGTAGTCGAGTGACGAACCCAATAAATAATGATGGAACCTTCTTGATAGATGAAGAAACTTATCCTGAATGTAATAGCCGGTGAAGAAAGAGCCGAGAAGCAAGCTCTGATACCAAGTATCTATACGGAGAAAATATTCTCAAACAAATCAACCCTATCAACAAAACTACGATCGATGATGAAACTATTTTCTCTCTGCCACTACTCTCTTTTGATCCAGCAAAATATATCGCTGAAGTCAATGCAACACTCAATGGATGACTTAGCTTAGCATCAGGACAATCATATGTGATAGAAAGCGGGGTCCAGGTCCAACTGACAACGAATGAACTTGTATATTATGTCCTCTCTGGTGACTTTATTTGAGCTCCCATCTCCGGTACCTTATATGGCACCACCACTGGAATAGTATATTTGACTGGATGATATGGGATCAAATCTATCACCGTAACATATAGTACAGGTGATAAAGAAAGAAGTATTACAAAAAATATCTGATATATATCATCTCTTGATAATTATTGTGAACTTATTACGGACATTCCTCGTTGAGAATGCGATGCGCTGATTGCGCTATATACTAGTACCAACTGATCTGGTTGGTCTGATAAAGATAACTGGTTTGGGGAATGAGATATTACTCCTACGACCGCATGTGATCGGTATGGAGTGAGTTGTAATAACGGTGAGGAGTGAAGCTATATATATAGTATTGATCTTTCAGAGAACAATCTCTCTGGCAATATTCCAGCACAAATACATAATCTTACTCATCTTGAATACCTTTATCTTGATGACAATACTATCTCCCGTATTGAGAGTGATGCGTTTAGTGGACTTGCTCATCTATATGAAATGACGCTAGCATATAATCAATTAACCAATATTGCTAGTGGCACATTCTATAATCTCCCTTATCTACAATATCTCTATCTCGACAATAATGCTATTACTACTATTGGATCAGGCGCATTTGAAGATTTACCCAATCTTTATAGATTGAATATGGTAAATAATCATATTTCTGGTATTGCGAATGGCATGTTTGTCAATCTTCCATATCTTAATCAATTGGAACTTTCTCATAATCAGATTAATAGCATTGAAAGTGGAGCTTTCAGTGAACTTTCTAATATGGAGAATCTCTACTTGGATTACAATATAATGGAAACAGTGAAGAAAGGGATGTTCTATGGACTCTCTAATCTATATTATTTGAATATGACTTCTAGTCAGACCACGCATTTGGAAAGCTGAGCTTTTGAAGGACTCCCTCGTTTGGATCAATTAAATCTCTCTTATAATCAAATTGATAACATCGAAATCGGTGCATTTAGTGGACTTGCTAATCTAGAATATCTCAATCTCGGCAATAATACACTCTCTAGTATATTGCCAGGCATATTTGATGAGCTCGCTGATCTCTATCAGCTAACACTCTCTTACAATCAGATCTCTGACATAGCAAGTGGTGCGCGAAGTGGACTCTCTAATCTCCAATATCTCTACCTCACCAATAACTTGATGATTAACATCCCATCCAATATTTTTAATGGGCTTGCTAATCTGAATGTGTTAGATCTTTCTAATAATCAGATCTCTGATATAGAACATGGTGCACGAAGTGGACTCTCTCGTCTCCAATACCTCTACCTCGGTGGCAATTTCCTGACAACTATATCGTCAGGTATCTTTGAGGGCATGGATTATTTGAATTATTTGAACCTCTCTTTCAATACTATTACTAGTATGGATAATTCTGCCTTTAGCTCACTGCCTATGTTACAACAGTTATATCTTAACTACAACCAACTTTCTTGATCATTAGATAGTTTGTGCTTGCTTACTGGATTGTATTTATTATATCTCGACAATAATCATTTTGCCGGAGATATTCCATCATGTCTGACGTGAATAAGAATGGACCGATGATGAAATATATCTTACAACTATCTCGATACCAACGTCGAAGATCCTTCAGATTTATTAAACTATCTGAATAGTTATTTTTGAGGATGGAGAAACCAATATCTCCTTAGTGATATTTTATTGTCATGAACAGTAACTCATCTAGCGCCAAATTCATTTATCCTCAACTTATGATATCATAATGCTGGACCTAGATCACTAGATAATACCACTATCTATTATGATATGATCGATGGTTTAGACATTACAGCAGATATGGATTTTGTGACATGAACTACAGCAACCACATACCCATGATTTGATGATCCTTGTCTAGCAGAATGGTACAATGACGGAACAGGACCATACCAAGAATTCTTTGATGAGTATGCTCGAAATGAAGATGAATACGATAATCTAACAGATATGCTATGTGATCGAGAAGGCTTCTATTGTGGTAGTAATGACGGAGCAGGAAAATATCTCATAGATTATATCATAAGTGATGACTGACCAATCACTGATCGAAGAGAAGCATTTATAGATCGATTCGACGATGAAGATGCTGATATAGGATATATACCTAACTGCTGAGTCCCATGAAAATGAATATATATCTTTGATCTAGGCACGTTAGATGCGAACTCTGGCGGTACTATAGTTATTAGCTGAACCTTCTCTGATGAACTAGTTAGTCAATGACCTATCGTGAATACTTTGGAGATATTTTCTCCAGAAGAACTACGATGAGATCTACATATCAGAGACAATAGATTTTGATTTACCTATAATGAAGGAGATATCTCTATTGATGATAGAACATCACTATTTACTGATTTACCAGACAGTGCGGCAATCGTTACAGATACTATTAGCCTGCCTGATGTCATAGCAAATACGAGTGGTATAAGTATTCGTTCTGATAATATAGAAGCATATCTTCCACCACGCATTCGCGTGACTACTTCAGGACAAGTCTGTGATGATGCTACCTTATTACCTCCACAAGACAAGACTGTTGAAATTAAAGCAGTAGATCCTACTATCACTGCCGCATTCCAGATCTGATCTGCGTGTTCGGGCACTACTTTGATCTTCAATAGACCTATCCGTATCAGAATCTATATTCCAGAAATTCTTGGCACTACTAATATCGTAAAAATATCTCGTGATGGTATAAATCGAGAAGATGTTAATTTTACAAAGATCAGTGATCACATTATTGAGATAGAAACTTCACACTTCTCTTACTTTAAGATTACCACAAGTACTCCAGTCACACCACCACAAGAGGATTCAGATAGGTGAAGATATCCTCCTCCACCAGCATTCAAAGATGTCTGTCCAGCTCAAAGAGATTGTAGTGATAGTTATTATGATAGACTCTGTGGTCCATGCCCACTCATCGATAAAAAGCTGGTCAAAACTACAGATAACGCATTATGTAGTATAGAAAATTCTAAATTATCCACTGAGCTTAACGGTGCTTATCAACGAGCATGTGGCTACGATATCACCACTATGCCAACAATCCAAAAAGCCGATATGGAAGGCAAGTTGCTCAGAAAAGATATGGCCAAAATGATAAGTAACTTTGCAATAAATATTATGGACAAAGATATCTCTACAGGAGTAAGATGTGAATTTGATGATATGACAAAACTTCCAAAAGAGGCTCAATACTATGCCATAGCAGCATGTAGACTCTGACTCATGGGATACGAATCTGATGGCAAGAGAACTAAACACACATTCGATCCTAATACAGAAGTAGATAGAGCTCAGTTTGGCACTATCCTCTCTAGACTCATCCGAGGAGACAAAAATAATGGTGGAGATATTTATTATCAAAGACATTTGGAAGCGTTGAAAAAAGAATGAATTATGACCAAAATCGATAAACCTCTGAGTAAAGAATTAAGAGGTCGAGTAATGGTTATGATGAAGAGAATATTCGATAAGAAATAATCCACAACGTTAAAATATAAGAAAAAAAGCTAGTCATTACGATTAGCTTTTTTCATTCCCTCGATATGCATTCCTCTATTTATTTTTGCTCAATATTCATTCCTTCATTCTTTTTCCTAAGTCGATGCACTCACATATAGACAAATGGAGTCACAAGGATAGAAGCACAGCATTTAAGTAGCCGATAAGGCAATGCTATACTCAGCAAGAAGTGAAAATTATCTGCAAATGGAGTCCCGATAGCATAGAAAGCAAGCGTCATAAATAATATTGTATCGATGGCTTCAGAAAGGATATTAGATACATTATTTCTCAGCCACAAACGTTTAGTACCAAACCATTTACGAACCTTGGTAAAGATATACACATCCAAAAAATCTCCCACACCAAATGCGATCAGACTCGCAATAGAAATTCTAATTGAGATCCCAAAGATAGTCAGATATGCTGGATTGTTAGTAGCGAAACGAGTAGATGGTGGTAGTGCAGTAAAGAGTAATGCTGCCAAGACCATAAGGACAATAACAAACATTGATGTCCTAATCAATGATCTCGTCATCTTAGGTCAAAACACTTCTGTAATGACATCATTGATAGAATAAATCAATGGGATGAAAAAAATCCCTACTGATGCATTCAACTGGTATCCGAGGATATTGATCAAGGGGAATGTTTTGGCTCACATAAGTTCTGCTCAGCAGACACAGAAGATGTAGAGAGCAATCAAGAGACCAATTTTACCAATTTTTCAATTTTTTTCCATAGCGTGGTGGTTAACAAATAAATTCTCCTATCATATATAAGGATCAGAATATGATATACAATATATGAGGATTTTTCTTGGCTAAATACATAATTTGCTGTGGTGTGTAAACGACACAATCACATCACTGCATCTTCTTTACCAATACAGAAGCAGATTCCAACTGATAGGAAGAAGCACGGACGACAATATATGTTTTATTTTTGCCAAAGGTAGACAAGATGAGTTCACTGGGATCTTTGCCTTTTTTGAGTGCAAAACAATAAACTACTTGTTGATATTTTTTTTCGATAGTAGTGAGATAGGATTTTAATGTCTGTAATCCAGCGATATTGTGAGCACCATCAATACAGAGGTTAGGAGCGAGATATTGCAGTCTACCAGGATGTTGGACATTATGTAATCAGCTAACGATATTTTTTGCTGAGACGCCCAGTTGCTTGCAAATAGCATAAGCAATGCCAGCGTTTTTTTTCTGGTGCGCTCAGATGAGATTAGTAGATTTCTCTTGTGTGGCTAGAATGATGGGAGATTTAGATTGTCTAGCTACTTTTTCTATGACGACATTTTTCTCTCACAACACCACAGGGATTCACTGTTTGATAATACCAGCTTTCTGGAGAGAAATATCTTTTGCAGTATGTCACAAAACATCTTGGTGATCCAAAGAAATATTTGTAATACAGGAAATCACAGGAGTGACAATATTTGTTGCATCAAGCAATCCACCCAGCCCCACTTCCATGACGACATAGTCACATCCTCTATCTTTGAAATACAGTCATGCAATCAAGACACAAAGTTCAAAATAAGACAGAGATATTTTTGTTGCCAATACTTTATTGAGATAGCGTACGAAGTCTTTTTTGGAAATTATTCACGCACCTGTTTCGATCCTCTCTCTCACATCTACTAAATGTGGCGAGGTAAAACAACCCACTTTATGGCCAGCCTGTTGAAGGATAGAAAACACCATTTTAGCTACAGATCATTTACCATTAGTGCCAGCAATATGGATAATCTTATATGCACTATCAGGCGACCCCAGAAGTTGATTCACACGAGAAACATGCTCCAGACTATATTTTACGCCAGAGGTAAATTCTTTACTAAAGATATACTTTAGTGCATCGTGATAGGTTCTGATGGGGAGCTTCATATATCTAAAAAAACAAAGACTGAAAGATTTCACGGATTGACTTATAGTGTTTTCACATCTCGTGTCAAAAGGATTACTTGAAAATAACGAATTTGGGGAAAAATAAACAATCAATAAAGTGCTGAACTTGCCTACCGGCAGGCAGGAGCACGATCTCTTTAGACTGATGACGGAAGTCATCAGAAAGAAAATAAACAACCAGTGAAGTACCGGAGGTACGACCTCCTCAAACTGATGACGGAAGTCATCAGAAAGAAAAAATGAAAAATCAATAAAGTGCTGAACTTGCCTACCGGCAGGCAGGAGCACGATTTCTTTAG
Source organism: uncultured Candidatus Peribacteria bacterium (assembly GCA_964504915.1). Classification (GTDB taxonomy): domain Bacteria; phylum Patescibacteriota; class Gracilibacteria; order Absconditabacterales; family Absconditicoccaceae; genus CAJBLF01. Next base: position 2,526 of record CAZDFH010000007.1, on the reverse strand, counting down.
ACTGATGACGGAAGTCATCAGAAAGAAAAGAAAAGATAAACAATCAGTAAAGTGCTGAAAGCACGATCTCTTTAGACTGATGACGGAAGTCATCAGAAAGAAAAAATGAAAAATCAGTAAAGTGCCGGAGGTACGACCTCTAAAAAAATCCCGATACACATTATTTGTTGAAAGCAAACTATTCGTTGAAAGTAAACAAAAAAAAGATACAAATCAGTTAGATTTTATTTATTCACGTACAACATATGAAAAAACTTAGCTTACTTCTCATAGCTACCATTGGTATGATATGTATGGTCGGATGTACCAAAAATCCAGATACTACAAATACAACATGAACAGGTAATCTCGACACTTTTGCACAATGTCTAACTAAAGCTGGAGTCAAAATGTATGGCACAGCCACCTGTAGCCATTGTATCAAGCAGAAAGCATTATTTGGAGAAAGTTTCAAATATGTAACCTATGTAGACTGTATTGTCTCTCCGACAATGTGTAGCAATGTAGCTGCAATCCCTACACGATTTTTTACAGATGGCACTACCTTACAAGGTGAGCAAAGTTTAGCTGCACTAGCAGCAAAAAGCGGATGTCCTTTAGTAGAATAACATATATATAATGTATACCTCGATCATCAAAAAAATAGAAAAGCTATTTGTTTTTCTCGTAATCTATATCGTACCTATTGCAGTATTAGCGACCATACTACTGATGTTTTTTGCATGACTCTCTCCACGAGAAGTCCAAGAATCTATGGCTCGACGAGGATTTGATTTGTTGGTCATACTATTGGCCATCAAACCAGTCACGATTATCCTAAAGCGCTATTTGCCTGTCAGTTACTGGAAGCTTCCTGATGGACTTATGTATATAATCAAATGACGAACACAGGATCCTATCCTTATATATAGTAGAAATCTGATCTTCAACACGGCCTACTCTCTTTCTCTGTATGGATTGAGATTGAGGAAACGACTTGGTATCCTTACATTCCGGACGATACTGCTTCATCGACTCTCATTAGAAATGATCCGCTATCAGCAAGGAGCTCCATTCTTGATCACGAGTGGCAATCTGCTAGTCTGGACAGGAGTAATAGGACTCATTGCATTATTCGTAGGATTTGTCACATCCAATATGTTTTCGATGAAAAAGCTTAAACGCCGATGGAAGCCAATCCAGCAAATAGCATATCTAGCATTTTTGGGTGCCTGTATCCATTTATTTTTCTTTTCTCACAGCCGACGATATATTGTCTTATTCGTAGTCTTTGTGATAATAAAATTACTCGAACGAAAAAAAGTGAAACCACCAGTAGCAGTAGCTCAGCCATCTAGTCAACCAGTCGAAACTGCAGTTCCGGATACCATTTCAGCCAAGGTCATCAACCATCGTCATCTCACAGAAGAGGTTTTGGAATTTACCATAGAAGTACATCAAGAACTCAAAATCCTGCCAGGACAACGAGTCTTGTTTGTCTACAAGGATGCAGAAGGTACATTTAATAGAGCGTATTCTATCGCAGATCGAGATGTAGACCAAGGGACGACAATGATGATATTCGCTGTCAAATATACAGGAGGTAGATGAACCACATTACTAAGCCAAGTAAAAATTTGAGACACCTTACAGATCAAGGGAGTTTTTGGTCATTTCGTCTTACAGACTACAGATGTACCCAAAGTATTTATCGGTACAGGAGTCTGACTTGCTGCCGTATTAAACATGGCTAAACATTGTGACACAAAAGACAAGACACTCATCTATTCCGTCTCATATCTCAAAGGACTCTTTTATGAAGATGAAATCAAAAAGATCCATAATCTAAAATCAGAAATCCATATTACCAGAGAGGATATATCAGGATACACTTTTGGCAGACTTGATGTCAAACAGAAAAAATTTCCAGCAAATGCTGAATTTTATATTTGTGGAAATCCTGCTATCGTAGAACAAATTACCCAAGATTTGAAGACCTTAGGATATCAGAATATTTTCAGTGAAAGATTCTAAAATTTGGAATCTCAAGAAGATAAAAAAGTGCTTGATTTTGTATCTTATTTATATATATACATCCCACGAAGTTTTTTTTGTTATTACCGAAACTTCATTGCTGCGGATATGATGTAATTGGTGTAGCATAGCAGACTTCAGCTCTGCTCGTACGGGTTCAAGTCCCGTTATCCGCTAATTAGCTATCATAAAAATTTATGGCGAAACAAATCATCATCTGAATTTTTCTGGCAGCGATTGGCGGAGCTCTAATCTACTTTTCTGCCTACATGGTAGAAGCCTTTGGAAGAATTCCTTGGGCAGAAAATAAATTAGGTGGGACAAGAAATGGATATGTACTCGTAGGATTTATAGTGATTATCATCGGCATGTTAATAATGTTTGGGGTAATCCCTACTACATCTCCTGCGGACAATCTCCCTACTCTAGTTCCTACACCACTAAAATAAAAATACTTCATGGGGAGATGGCAGAGCGGTCAATTGCATCAGACTGTAAATCTGACGCCTCACG
>CAZDFH010000006.1:70039-95864 GCA_964504915.1 uncultured Candidatus Peribacteria bacterium | reverse complement strand
ATGGGGAGATGGCAGAGCGGTCAATTGCATCAGACTGTAAATCTGACGCCTCACGGCTACGTAGGTTCAAATCCTACTCTCCCCAAACTTAAAATAATACTGCCCATTCGTGGGCCCTTAGCTCATGGAGTTTATCCCGCAGGGCGGGAGTAGAGCATCCCGGTTCACCGGGAGGGTGAGAAAGTCCAAATCCAAACAAAAAATACTGCCCATTCGTGGGCCCTTAGCTCATTTTGGTAGAGCACCTGCTTTGCACGCAGGGGGTGAGGGGTTCGAATCCCCTAGGGTCCAAATCTAATTAAAAACTAAAAGTGAATAACTAACAATGAAGAAATGTTTTGTTTATAGAAAAACACCACCACTCTTCACTATTAAATTTTCACTATACACTAAAAAGAGGCTCCCGTAGTTCAATGGATAGAATAGAAGCCTTCTAAGCTTTAGATCCAAGTTCGATCCTTGGCGGGGGTAAATTAAAAAAATAGAAACAATCAAGTAGTATAGGAGGGCTCTCGTCGTCTAGTGGTTTAGGACATCACCCTCTCACGGTGGAGATCGCGGGTTCGAGTCCCGCCGGGAGCGGATACTAATATGCAGAATACTTTTACCTTATCACAGTTATATGGATAACAGGCCACTACATCGCGATAATAGAGTACAACTCGTATATCTCAATGAGTCTATTAAAGCACCCAACATCATCATTATTGATGCTGCAGGAGAAAATATATGAACTTTTCCCAGAAGAAAAGCTTTGGAAATGGCCCAAGAAAAATGATTAGATCTCGTACAAATAAAATATGATCACGAAAATATGGTATCGACTGCCAAAATGATAGATTATGGAAAATATCAATATCAGAAATCCAAAGACGAGAAGGAAAAAAGAAAGACACAGAAGCCAAAGGAATTGAAAGAAATAAAGTTGAATTACGCAATTGGAGATAATGATCTCGCGCTCAAGATAAAGAAAGCCAAAGAATTTTTAGCAGAAAAAGATAATGTGAAGTTTAGTATCAAGCTAAAAGGAAGAGAAAAGATTTATGCCAACAAAGCTATTGAAAAGTTAACAAATATCAAAAATGAACTTCTAGATTTTGGGAAAGCACAATATGAACATCCAAAGCAAGAAGCCCATGGATATAGTATCATTTTATTCAGTAAATAAGTATTACAATGGGAACAGGGATCAAGACCCACAAATGAGCTTCCAAAAGGTTTAAAATAACCGAAAGCAAAAAGGTCACCTTTCAGAAAGCGTGTAACAATCATTTGCTCACCAACAAAGGCAAGAGCAACAAAGCAAACGGAAGTGGCAAGAAATTAAGCGCTACTTTCACCAAACAGATCAAAACTTTACTTCCTTATAGTAATTAACAATGGTTAGAGTAAAAAATGGTCTTCAGAGACAAAGAAGACATAAGAAATTTATCCAACTTGCAAAGGGATTTAGACTTGGTAGAAGCAAGGTATACAAACAAGTCAGATTAGCATTAGTCAAACAAGGACAACATGCTTACGTAAATAGAAAAGAAAAGAAGAGAGATTTCAGAAGACTCTGGATCGAAAGACTTTCTGCTGTTGTTAGAGAAAAAGGAAGTAAATACAGTGTATTTATGGCACAGCTCACAGAAAAGAATGTATTGATAGATAGAAAAGTATTGTCCAACGTCGCTGTGGCATTCCCAGAAGTATTTGATAAGGTATATGCAGAAGTTGTAAAATAATTTTTACCTGATTTTTCTTGTATGGAAATATCTTCGATCATCGAACAGGCTAAAGATTACGCACTCAAAGAAATAGAACTGTATGGAGATCGTAAATTTGAATATGAACGTTTTTTCATTGCTCATGAAAAAGGACAAGAACTAGCAGACAAATTATGAGCTGATAAAGATATTGTTGCACTATGAACCATATTTATGGATTTGAAATTATGGCAATGTCTCAAGGAGGGCAAAGCAAGCGAACATATCAAAAGAAGCTCTATTGATGCTCAAAATTTTTTACAACAATACAATCTCCCGCAAGACACATTTGAAAAGGTGGTTAATTGTATAGAAGCTCATCATGGCACAATCCCGTATATATGCAAAGAAGCAGAGATATGTGCCAACGCTGACTGATATAAGTTTCTCAATCCAAGAGGGTTTCTTGTCGGTGTTGTAATATCCGGCAGAAGAGATGAAGACTTTGATAGCATCTTAACACTTATGGAAAATAAGATTGAAGAAAAATATAACATCTTATCATTGGATATATGTAAACAAGAACTCGAAGCACACTACCATCAGCTTAAAGAATTCATTAAACAAGCGAGAAAATAAATATAAATGAGAAAATTCAAATATTGGTACATCGTTTCGGTAATTAGTAAATTTGTGAATTTGTAAATTCTATAATATGCCCGGGTGGTGAAATGGTAGACACAAGGGACTTAAAATCCCTCGACGCAAGTCGTGCCGGTTCGAGCCCGGCTCCGGGTAGATTAAATAAAATATTTGAATACAGAAATTTAAGAATAAAAGAAAACAATGTGAAAATTATAAAATTGTTTTCGATATTTGAGAATTAGTGTATTCGTAAATTGCCTATTTGAGGCAAAAAGGCATTTTGCAAAAAATGTGTAAAAAAAGACTTGCATTTTGATGCAAAAATTATATATTCACTCGGCTGAGGATTTTTTTATTATGTTAAAATTTTCATTAATGTGATTTACTGTATGGAGAACTTGAGATCTCAACACCAACGAAAGACTCATTTCCTTTTACAAGAAGGAGTTGTGGTCTTCACATATTTTGGACAAGGCAAAAAAGCAGAAACACTACAATACCAAATGGTATAGAAAGTTCGTTTCTATGAAATTCCCTGGGGCAAAAAGATATGAGAGACTCAAAGCTATCGTTTCTAACGCATATAGAAGAAATAAGAAAAAATACAATACGCTTGCCCAACTCGGTAAGATCGTGTAAATAGACGGGAGAACTTAGCTGGCAGAACTTAGACCGGTCTGCTAACTGCAAACTCCCAACTCCAATCTCAATATTTTAAATTCTAAATTCTAAATTAAAGATGTATGCTGTAGTAGAATATAAATGACATCAACATATTGTCAAAGAAGGAGATGCACTCACAGTAGATCTTGTAGATGCAGCAGAAGGAGAGAAAATCACATTAGATAAGGTTGTTCTCGCTTTTGACGACAAAGCAGAAAAGGTCATAGTTGGCAAACCTTATGTGAAAGGTCATGTAGATGCTGAAGTGCAGACACACCAACAAGGAGATAAAGTCAGAACCCTCAAGTTTAAGAGAAAAACAAGATATCAGAGAACAATAGGATTTAGAGCACAACAGACGGTTTTACTTATTAAAAAGATTCAGATTGATGGGTAAAGAATGAGTATTGGAATGGGACGGTGAAGTGTTGGAAGTCCTACCGGCTTGATATTTCAAAGTCAAGCTCAAAGATGTAGATACTCTTGTACGTTGCAAAAAATCTGGAAGAATGAGTCAATCCAATATCTCTATCATCCCAGGAGATCGGGTAAAAGTAGAAATCAATCAATATGACATGAATCAATGACGCATTGTATTTAGATATAACGACTATGGTCACAATAGAAATCAATCAACACAACAGACTCCAATAGTTCCACCACATGTTGCACAAGAATAGTAATTATTTTTACAGATATATACCTGCTATCATGAAAGTCAAAACGTCACTTAAGAAAAGATGCATGTACTGCCAAATCATAAAGAGAAAAGGCATTTTGTATGTTACTTGCAAGAAAAATCCTAGACACAAAGCTAGGCAAGGATAATTTTTCCTTGAGAGGATAATTTTTATATTTTTGATTCGTTATACGTATGTTTAGACTAATGGGGCACGTCCTACCAGACAATAAATCAATATGGGTAGGCTTAACTACAATCTACGGCATCTGACTAAAAAAATCAGACACGGTTTTGCAAAAAGTGAAAATCGATCGTATGAAAAAAGTAAAAGATATCACCGAAGAGGAACAGAAAAAAATAGGAGATGAAATTAGGACATTTATCCTTGAGAATGATCTCAAGAGAGAGGTAGCTTTTGCTATCAAGAGATTGAAGGAAATCAAATGTTATAGAGGGATGAGACACAATGTCTGACTCCCTGTAAGATGACAGATTACCAGAAAAAACGCTAGGACAGCAAAAAAATTAATGGGAAGATCAAAAGTAAGACCAGTATTGAAGAAATAGACTGGAGTACTTAGTACTTAGAACTTAGACCGGTCTACCAACTACAAACTCCTAACTCCCAGCTAAATTATATACAATTGATTCAATTTTAACTCTAATCACTAAACAATTATGGCTACCACAACACCAGACAAAGACAAAACTCCTGCAAAGAAGAAGAAGGACGTGAAAATTATTAGTGGAATCCTTCATATACACACTACTGACAACAACACTATCATCAACCTTGTTGATGAGAATGGGAACAAAGTAATCGGTAGCTGAACAGGGAAATTAGGATACAAAGGATCCAAAAAAAGCACTCCTTATGCTGCAGAGCTTTTGGCAAAACAAATTCTGAAAGAAGGTCAGGGGTTTGGCTTGAAAGAAGTCGGCATCATCTTCAAATGAACGGGATTGGCTAGAGATGGCATCTTCAAAGCAGTCAATGAAATCGGTTTGATCGATATCAAATATATCAAAGAAGCTACTGGCATCCAGTTCTGAGGATGTAAAGGAAAGAGGAAGAAGAGAATCTAAAAATAGCTAGGAGAACTTAGCTGGCAGAACTTAGACCGGTCTGCTAACTGCAAACTCCCAACTCCAATCTCAAGATTTTAAATTATAAAATATTCACCTTCGATGAAATACACATGACCAAAATTCAAACTATGCAGAAGAGAACAAGTAGATCTTTTTGGATCTAAGAAATATGCTGTCAAGAAAAAGAGAACACTTCCTGGACAACATGGTGCAAGTATGCAGAGATCTTCTGAGTACGGGAAACTTCTAAGGAATAAACAAACGCTCAAGAGATTGTATCTTCTGAGTGAGAAACAATTCTCTAGGATTGTAAAAGAAATTGCTGGTAAACATGCCAAAAATAGTGATATTACTCACGATATGGCCTTATTCCAATTCTTGGAAAGAAGAATGGATGCTATTGTGTACAGAGCATGATTTGGTAAAACTATCATCCAAGCAAGACAGATGGTTAACCATGCTCACTTCCAACTAAATGGAATAAAGCACAATATCCCATCTACATTCCTCAAGGTAGGTGATAAAATCACTCTCAAAGAGAAACTCAAGACATCTCCATTGTTTACCGAAACACTTGCGGACAACAAAATCAAAGTGCCTTCATGGATTAAGGTAGACAAAAACACATTCACTATCGAGGTTCTTGGATTACCAAAGATGGGAGAAGTAAACGTCCCTGCAGATTTATTGAAAGTTATCGAGTTCTACGCTAGAGCTTAGTCGTAGAAATCATAACTCGACCACTCCGATAATTATCGGAGATGTGAGAGGAATACCGACGATTTGAGAAACCGTAAGCACAAATAGAATGAAGTGATTACGGAGTTCGAAAACAGTCGGTATAATCAGCTTTTAATTTCTTATTTTCTTTCCATGCTGGATATACAAAAACTAATAGGATCTCCAAAAATTATCGTATCAAATGTAGATGACAAGACGACTAAATTTGAAGTAAAATATTTGCCAAGAGGGTTTGGCCATTCATTAGGAAATGCATTGAGAAGAATTGTTTTGGGATATAGTATGTGATGAGCTATCACTGGTATCAAGATCAAATGAGTCCCACATGAATATTATGTCATCGATGGAGTCAAAGAAAATGTGATTGGCATGATGCTCAATTTCAAAACACTTCGTTTCAAAGTAGATGAAAGAAATGAAAATATGCACAAAGTATCTCAAAGGTTTTCTGGAGTTGGGACCTATACATCTAGCAATATCAAGTTGCCTAGTGGTGTAGAATTGCTCAATGAAGGAGTATATCTCTTCGAGATTACTGACCCTTCTGTAGAGTTGAATATCGAGATCAGGATAGAGAAAGGATATGGATATTATAGTATCGATTATCTTAGAAATCGCGACAAAAAAGATGAAGACAATGATGTAAATATGCTATTGATTGACAATGAATTCAAATTGGTAGAATACTTCAAGTATGATGTACAAGAAGTCATTGAAGATTTCACAGGATCAACGAAAGATCTATTGGTACTCGAAATCAAATCATGATTTCATGATATCTCTGCCAAAGAGATTGTAATGTTCGCTGGAGAAGTATTGGCTTCATATGCTAAATTATTCATCTTCGACAATATCTACATCGACAAATCATTCCTCGTAGATATGGAAGATATCGAGAAGATACAAGATAAATTCCATGAGGAAGCAAGCGTCAAGACAATGCCAATCGATGCTTTACCACTCAGTGAAAGGACAAGAAACGCTTTGATCAAAAATAATATCCTTTACGTAGAAGACCTAGAAAAGAAAAAGAAAGGAGAATTGCTTTTGATGAAAGGAGTAGGTAGAAAAGCTATCGACGAAATCAATAGTGCACTAGCTAATATAGATAAATCACTTATAGGATAATTTTAACTTTGTAATCGTTTTATTGGGATGAGACACCAACACAATAAGCTGCTGGAATTAAGCACCTGAGACAAGAAGTACAGCGTATTTGTCAGGCAGCTACTAACTAACTTAGTTAGGACAGGTAAAGTTACTACGACAAGCAAAAGAGCAAAAATATTGAAAGCGGAAGCTAACGAATTTTTCTCTAGATTGTTACGTATCTACAGAAATTACGAGGCCAAAGATGCTAAGAGAGAGGCGATCAGATATATCAAATCTACCATCTATGGCGAAGAGGAAGGCAAGAAAGTCTTGAATACCTGGTTACCTAAGTATCTAGCTGAAGGAGCTCCAAAGAGTTTCGTAGCTGACTACAAATTGGGATACAGGGTCGGAGATGCTGCTGCCAAAATATTACTCAAACTGATCTAACACAACGCTTGGATTATAATCTTTATTTACCCTTATGATGTACGATGGAATTTACTAAAAACGACCTAAATAAGACACTTTGGGTCAAACCAACTGAAATGGACAAACAAAGAAAGCGATACAAAGTAGACGCGACAGGGAAAACACTTGGAAGACTGTCTACAGATGTCTGCAAAAAGCTACTTGGCAAGGACAAAGCATATTATTGCGATTTCCGAGATTGTGGAGATTTTGTTGTCATAGAAAATGCCGAGAAGATCAAAGTAACTGGCAAAAAGCTAGATGAGAAATGCTACTATAATTATAGTGGCTACAAGGGAAACCTCAAGACCATCACGCTCAAAGATTTGTTAAAAAAAAATCCTCAGAGAGCATTGGAAGACGCTATCAGATGAATGCTAGCCAAAAACAAGCTCAGAGACAGAAGAATGAAAAGACTCAAAATCGTTGTATGACCATCTACTACATATGATCATTTCAAACCAGTCAATCTCTACAAATAATATCACACTACTATCACTCTTTTATTGTGTTTCGTTGTATAAATAATGGCAAACAAAGACTATTACTATGCGATAGGAAGAAGAAAGGAAACTACTGCTATCGTCAAACTCTTCGCTAAAGGAAGCGGTAACTTCATCGTCAAGACTCCTAGTGGCAAAGACAGATCACTTCAAGAATACTTTGGAGGGAACCTATATCTTTTTGATAATGCGCTACTTTCTCTCTCTACGATAGGAGTTGAGCAGATCAAAAACTTTGACGCTGAGATTACCTTGAGTGGATGAGGTATAGCTGGACAATCTGATGCAATCAGACTTGGTATAGCTAGAGCACTTATCTTACACAACGCTGAGCTTAGATTGACATTGAAACCATATGGATTACTCAAGAGAGATCCTAGAATCAAGGAAAGAAAGAAGCCAGGTTTGAAAAAAGCGAGAAAAGGACCAACTCGATCCAAAAGATAACAGTGGAGGATGGAAAACCTGCCTACCGGCAGGCAGGTGGAGAATGGAAAATTACCAATCTTCAATCATCCATCTTCAATATTCAATTTGAGAAGGGGTCACGAAAGTGGCTTTTTTTCGTAGCTCAAATTATTTACCTTCATGAAGGTACTTTTTTGTTGTACTACTTTACTTGAACTTGAAATACTTAGTATATTATATAAGCTGTCACTTACACCGATAAATATTGTTATTTATGAGAAAACTTTCTATCAGTGTAGTTGCTAGCATGGTTACCAGCTAAGAAAAGAAGAAAGCAAAAGCAAGCTCCTGTGGTGGGAGCAAAAAGGCAACGCTGAGCTGCATCGGCTCACACTGATAAGAAGCAACTTTAAACCTTGAGAAAATCGTGTTGAGTTATACTTAACTAGCGGTGGCCTCGGTGAAAAGTTGCTTTTTCCTTTTTCCAAAAAAGAATGAAAGGAAACAAAGCGTTGAAAACGAGCAGAACTTTGTTACAATGAGGTCGTGAAGTAATTCAGCATTTTTTTTATTCTTTATATAGTAGACACAGATGAAAGATGTATTTTTTCTTGGGATCCAAGGATGTGGAAAATGAACCCAAATTAATTTGCTTCTCAAGGACTTTGGAGACAAATACGATTACTTAGAGATGGGGAAATTATTTAGAGCAATCATGTCCAATGACAACATTATAGGAAATTTTTGCAGAAACATGGTAAACAAAGGGGAACTCGTTGATCACTTTATAAGCCACGATTGGTTCCATACTTCCCTACAAATAGTCAAAAAGAATGGCGTAGGTCTCATGGTGGATGGATTTCCTAGAGCAATAGAACAGGCTGAATTTATGGTAGAAAAGATGACTGAATACGATAGAGATTTTGTGATTGTCCATTTCGAATTATCCAAAGAAAAAGCACTAGAAAGAATGATGAAAAGAGCTGAGATAGAAGGTCGTGCAGATGATACTCCAGCAGCTATGGAGGTCAGAATCAATGCGTTTATGAATGAAACTATGCCTGTCATCAAGCACTTTGAAAGTCTTGGCAAAGTCATCACCATCAATGCTGACGACACAATAGAACATATCCAAGCTGATCTTAGAGCGAAGCTTGGCCTTTAATTCCTGGTAACCTGCCTATGGCTAAACTGATCCAAGGTATCAAAGTAGAAAAAATCTGATATGGCGGCATCGGTCTGGCGAGAATGTCTGATGGCAAAAGAATCTTGATCAAATGAGGAGCGCTGCCCTGAGCAGTCGTAGACCTCAGAGTCGTCAAGCAGAGAAAAGACTACATTGAAACCCATATCACAAAGATTCACAAATACGATCCTGCACTCTTGGATGGAAAGATTTTCTGTCCACATTTTTTTTCGATGATCGGGAACGAAGAAAAGACTCCTCTGCCGGTCTGGCAAAATGGATGCTGATGATGTAAGTGGCAAATGCTCAGCTACGCAACACAGCTAAAATTGAAGCAAGATATCGTAGCTGATTCGTTTAAGAAGCTGAAGATGCCAGAACTGAATATTCTACCAATCGTCGGTTCTCCCCTAGAGAAATGATATAGGAACAAAATAGAATTCAGTTTCGGAAAATATATCACCAATGGCGAGCAAGTGAAAAATGGCGAAGCTCGAGAGAAGCAATTGAATGTATTATCCGATCGAAGTGTAGGATTTCATAGGCAAGGAGAATTTAGTAAGATCGTAGATATTGCTAACTGTGGACTGATTTCTGATCAGGCAAACGAAGTGTTTGCTCGCGTCAAAGAGCTGTGCTTGGCTTCTGGTTTGCCTGTCTATGACCAGAAAACGCACCAATGATTCTTTAGACATTTGGTCATCAGAGAAGGGTTTCATACCGGACAATTCTTAATCAATCTGTCCGTATCAGAAGAAAACTTGAAGACCAGCAAATCCGGGAAATGGGACCAGCTGTTGGAAGTTTTGAAACAAGATGAACTGTTGAAAGCCAAGGTTACGACATTCGTAATCACCTATAATAATGGACTCGCTGATACGATCAGAAACGATAAGTCCGAGACCAAAACCTTTCGAGGCGATGGCTATATGTATGAGAAGCTGATTTTCAAAAAAGAAGATCAACATATTTCTCAGGACTCAGGACTCACTACTCAGGACGAGGTTTCTTTTAGAATATCGCCATTCTCATTTTTTCAGACTAATACGCTCGGAGCTCAGCAACTTTTTTCACTCGGCATGCAGATCGCCGGTCAGGTGGAAGGAAATATTTTGGACTTATATTGCTGAACGGGAAGTATCTGATTAAGTTTCCTCAAAGCAGGAAAATGAGAGCAACTCATCTGAATCGAAATAGTAGAAGAAGCTATTACCGATGCACGAGAAAATGCTAGGATAAATGGACTAGAAAAGCAGGTTCTCTTCGTCGCTAATCCAGCGGAGAAGGCATTGACCAGCAACGATGAGCTCAGAGCTAAGATCAAAAATATATGACTCGTAATTGTCGATCCACCAAGAGACGGATTGCATAAAAATGTCATCACCTTTTTGGCAGATTTGAAAAAAAATCAGAACTTCAAATTACTCTATATTTCTTGTAATCCTGTCACGATGGTGAGAGATATTGAATTATTCGCTGCGCAAGGATTTACCATACAGACTGTCCAACCTGTCGATATGTTTCCTCAGACGCATCATATAGAAGTGATCGGACTTCTTACATAAAAATTGAAAATGGAAGATGGAAGATTGAAAATTATGATGCCTTTTTTTGTTGAGTTGATATCTTGCTTGCTATGGGCAAACTTCCATACCCACCATCCTGAAAATAACTCATAATATGCTCCCGATAATGATCTTCATCCATTCGTGGACCAAAGATATAGTCATGATATCTATTTTTTTCTGAGTGTCAGAAGGAAGAATAGTTTACTTCTTTCCCATGTGAAATGATCGCATGATTAAATTGAGCTTGCCATAAAAAATGGAGAGCTACGATTTTATTTCCTTTTAGCATATTAAGTACCTTATCAAAGGTTTCTCTGTCTCCGATATATTTTCACTCTTTCTTTACATCTTCCACTAGCTGTTCTACTTCGCTTTTTCATTTGTTTCGTGCTGCTTCTGACATAACAAATTCCTTATTATCAAATTTTGGTGCTTGCTTATTTAAATACACATCCCGGATTTCTCAGGCTTTACCTAATTGTTTTGCATTAGATTTTACATATTCTTTTTTTCCTATTGGTGCCATATCGCGATAAAGCATTATATCTAATTCTGGAAATTCTGTCGATTCCATACCATTGAATATAACTTTTCCCTCATGTAAAAGTTGTATTATATTTCTATAATCGTTTTCATATTTTGGTTCTTGAATTTCATTTAAAAATTTTTGATAATACTCACGCAAACGTACCAACATCTCTGCTCTCTCAGGCGGGATAGATTTCAAAACAGATTTTTCCATCAACAGTCGCTCTTTTTCTTTTTCATTATTTAACTTTTCGTGTGGTATTTTATAATTAATTTTTTCTCATGTATCTAAGAGCGCACTTATAGTAGTAGCGTAGGTATCAAGCATTTCTTGGAGAGTTTGTCGATTTTGAGTTACATATGTTGTATCGATTTTTTTCTGATCTATCGGTATAATTCATTTTTTAGAGAGAGCTTTTAGCGCTTTCATAAGATCATGTATGCGGTTTTCCCTTTCATTTCCCAGAGATTGATTTCCACGGGTCAGGACTCATCTCTCAGTAGCATTTTGTTTTAAACGCGTATCCAATAATGATTTTTCTTTTCCTGCCATGATTATATCATAAAAAGATAAAGATTACTGACAATATAGACAAGAAATTCAGAAAAGCAAGGCCATTTATTTCCCTCTCAGTGCCTGAGATAAAAAATATTCTATATTGAAAATTCAGAGTAGAAATATACACTATCAGAGTAAACATTTATAATAACAAATCGTTATGCTTATCCAACAAAGTATCTCATTAAAAAATTACAACACCTTCCAGATTGATGCGAAGGCGGCATATTTTGTAGAAATTACAACTGAAGAAGACATAAAAAATCTGATCTCCAACGAGGTACGAACTAGTCATCCACATCTCATTCTCGGTGGTGGAGCAAACTTACTCTTCACGAAGGACTATGATGGACTTGTGGTGAAAGTATCTCTACTCTGAAAAGAAATCGTAGAAGAAAAAGATGGACTAGTTTATGTCAAAGCTGGTGCCGGAGAAGATTGGCACGAGACGATGATGCGAATGCTCGAGCAAGGATTGGTTTGATGTGAAAATCTCGTCTACATCCCATGACAAGTGGGCTCAGCTCCGGTAGGAAATATCTGAGCTTATGGCAAAGAAGCCAAAGATATTATTTTTTCTGTCGAAGCAATCGATCTAAAGAGCTGAGAAAAAAAAGTATATAGCAATGCAGAATGTAAATTTGCTTATCGTGATAGCATATTTAAACATGAAATGAAAGGCAGATATTTAATTACATCAGTTATCTTTCAAGTAAAAAAAGAAACAGACGATTATACTCCAGATACCCAGTACAAAGATATCCAGCAAGCAATAGCAAGCCAGTCATTGACGAAAGTCTCCGGTCTGGAAGTAGCTCATATGATCATAGAGATCAGGAAAAAGAAATTGCCAGACCGGCATGAAATCTGAACTGCTGGTAGCTTTTTCAAAAATCCTGTAATCAATAAAACAAAATACGATGAATTAATAAAAAAATTCCCAACCCTCATCTGACGAGAAATTTCTAGCTGAGCCACCCAATCCGCAATCCGTAATCCGCGATCAAATAATTCGAAAATTAAATTATCAGCAGGGCAACTAATCGAGCTTGTCGGCATGAAATGATATAGACAGTGAGATGTCGGCGTAGCAGATAACCATGCCCTTATCCTACTAAATTATGGGAATGGAACAGGGCAAGAACTAGTCGCCTTAGCAGACACGATACAAAAAAAAGTCCTAGAGCAGTTTGACGTGCAACTAGAACCTGAGGTCTTGTATATATAGCCTGCCAGTAGGCAGGTCTATCAAGTCCGTAAAGTCCAAAGTCCATCAAGTCTTAGACCTGAAGACTTTTAGACTATTTAGTAAAGGTAGAGATATCTCAATTGATCAGATGATGCGTTATATTCACATACTGCAGATGGCGAAGCAGTTTGTATAAATCATCCTGCACTCTTACACAATTTAGATGAAATATTTTCATAGGTAGCATCTACAGTTTGATCACTCATATCTATACTTCCTTGTGCAGTAGAATAATTAGATCATCCTTCAGTCTCTGAGGCCGCTACCAAGACAAATCAATTATTAGGCATTCAACCTTTGGATACAGGGAAATAATAATAATTTCATGATGCAATACAACTCGTAGGATTAGGATTGGTGAAACCAGCGATAGTTCTTGTTTTATTGGGATCGGTAGGTAGTCCAGACATCCCAGCAGTAGCTAATACTCCACTAATACAGTTTACAGATCCTCGCGTAGTAGGAAATGATCCATGATCAATCTGGTAAGCTACTAATGCAGAAGCAATCTGTTGAAGATCAGCTTTACGAGCAGTATCATTTGCTCTACCTCTGACGCTCGTCAATCTTGGGATCAACGCAGCAGCAAGAATACCAATAATGACAATTACAATCAACATTTCTATCAACGTAAATCACCTCTTTGCATTTTTTTTATAAGAAAACATTTTTTGTTACATAAAAAGATAAATATACTGAGACGCCAAGAAAATCTGAAAATTAGTGAGGATTTTCTAACGTCGAGGTTATACCGATGACTTGAGAAACTGTCAGCACGAATCCGCCTAGGCGGATGATGTGATTACAGATTTCGAAAGCAGTTCGGTACGATTCTTGTTGCTCAGATATAGTAATCCATGGATACTTTGCAATAGTTTTTACAAGACAAAAAAAACTTGATTTCCATTAGATTTTTTCTATGATGAGTATGTTACTTTTGAAATATCTTACAATAAAGAATGGAGAAATTACGCATGACATGAAACCAAACAGCAATTAGTATCCTATCCTTTATTATCAAGATCTAGGGATAGGAAATTTTTCGTAAGCCGTTTTGTCTACAAACATATGGGAAAAAAACCTATCCTCCATCCAACCGGGTAGGATTTTTTTAATATCAAAAAACAAAAACACACAAATACAGTAATAACCTAAACCCAAGACGTATGAAACCAAATGTAAAACTCGATTGCAGGACAGGACTTCCTGCCAAGAAACAAAAAGAGTGGAACCAATTTTTTAAACATCAACTGGTACATCCAGCATTAGCTAGGATAAGACAGCAACTCCCCATCAAGGGGAAATTAGATGACAAAGAAGTATTCGATATTGTCGTCAATCCAGAACGCTATGTATCGGCTGAGTTCATGCCGATATTTGAAAGTTTATTGAATACCATGAAGGGCGATGTTGCCATCGTCCGGCATCACGTGCTCAGATATGGGAAAACCTCCCATGCCTGTTAGCGCTATCTATAATTTCGAAAGGTCGGTGTATCCGGCCTTTTGTCTTATACGAAAAGTTTATACACGCCTGGAGAATCCTGTATCACATACTGCTTCATCTCCAGCAAGGTAAGCAACGACATAATCTCCTGCGAGGAAAACGAACCCAAACCAAGAAAATCCATCAGACTACACGTTTGTTTTTCTCATAGAAATGAAAGTAAGGTTTGTTCGTCAGAAGAAAGATCAGGAAGATTTTTTGTGACTTGGACTGAATCTTGTCTAACGAAACAAATATCCAAAAAATGCTGAATATCTGTCACCGCGTGGGCTACTCATGATGCAATCAGTCAATTGACGCCGGCGCTCGTGATGGAAAAGATATTATTTGGGACTCCATACAGTGGCTTATCCATATCAAGTGCAAAATTGGCAGTAATCAAGCTACCACTTTTGGCACCAGCTTCGGGCAGAAAAACAATATCAGACAATCAGGCAATGATGCGATTTCTCTGAGGAAAAGTATATTGCTGAGGCATTTGATTAAGTTTAAATTCTGAGATGACCAATCCTCCACTTGTGACAATGTCTTGGATCAGTTCACGATCTCATGATGACAGAAACCATTTCAATCATCAGCCAAGCACAGCAATCGTAGGGATTCATTTCTGCAATGACAGGCGATGACAGAGCTGATCTACACCAGGAGCCAATCATGAAATAGTAGCAAAAGCATAATTAGGAGCCAATGCAAACAGCTTCGTCAAGATATCAGTCGCATAACCACTATGCATTCTCGGTCAGACAATTCACAAGATCGGTTCATCAAGCAAAGAAAGATCGCCCATATAATAGATAATATGTGGATGTGATTTGATCAGCAATACTTTATAATGAAAATCTTGTTCTCATTCTATGGTCCGATGGACTCATTGTTCTTGTGCCCAAGATTGCAGCTCTGGGAAAATATCAGACGGAAGTCCATCCAATGCCATCATCGCAGAAGCAGTCATTGATTCCTCTCATGAATATACTATTCATCTTACATGCTCCATCTCACCAGCCTCATCAAATAAAACAATAGAATTATAAAAAAGATTTCAAAGAAATCAATACTTAGTTGGCATAATCGTATTGTCAAAAACATAGTTGACGGCTTTGAGCTATTTAGCATTGTCTTTTTGGAGCAAAAAAGTATATCTGCTGGAGCAGAATTTACGAATTATTCCTAATTACCGAATGAGCAAAACAATGTATAAATTCTAAAATTTTAAAATTAACAAATTATTTTGGAACAATTCGGAATAATTTGGTGGAATTCGAACATTTATTCTCCTCTCAATCTTCTATGCTGATCAAATTAAATAGTATCATTATATTCGCTCTTGCAGCTTTTTTCATTTCTCGGATCATCTATCCGATCTTCATCAAACTATTGAGGAAATACAAAATGGGCAAGACCATCCGTGAAGAAGCTGTCACGTGAGAGAAGTCAGTTATTTTTTCTCAAATGCACGAACACAAAAAATGAACTCCCACTATGTGATGAGCTATTTTTCTCTTGGTCGTTGGCCTTATGATCTGAGGATCATACATCCTCAAACATTATGGATTCGTCAACAATGCATTAGTTACCAGACAAGAAACATATATTCTCCTTTTCGGATTTTTTAGTATGGGACTCATCGGACTAATAGACGACATCCTAAATATCAAATGACATGGCAAAGTAAAATGACTCAGTGCCAAGACTAAATTAATCTGAATGTTTATCTTTGCAGCATTTATTTCTCGACGGTTTTATAGTAAACTTGGTGTGGATTACATCAACTTTTGGCCCATTGCAGGTAAAGTATCTCTAGGTATTTTCTACCCAATTATCACTTTTTTCCTGACGATAAGTATCGTCAATGCCATCAACATCACTGATGGACTAGACGGATTAGCGGGATGATTGATGATGCTAATTTTATTTGTATTGGCTGTTGTCACCTTCTTTAATGGGACATTCATCGCCACGACCGTCATCGCTATTATTGTAGCAGTACTCATAGCATTTATGTTTTACAATATCAACCCTGCCAAAATATTTATGGGAGATAGTGGTGCATTCGCACTATGATGATTCCTTAGTGCACTGCTATATATGCTCAATATGAGGATGGGCATTCTGATACCATTCATCGTATTGTTTGGATTGTTTATCGTCGATACTGGATCCAGCTTTCTCCAGATACTCTCCAAAAAATATCTCAAGAGAAAAATATTCGCTGTATCACCATTACATCATTTATTCGAACATAGAGGAACTCCAGAGACAACGATTGTCATGAAGGCGTGGCTTCTTCAGTGAATACTTGCAGCCATCGTAGTCATAGCGATATTCTATCAGTTTAATGGAAAACTTATCTAGACATAAGTAGCAAGACAAAAGACACAAGACAAAAAAAATATATCTTATGTCTTACGTCTTATGTCTTATATCTAAACAAAAATCGAACCTCAAGTCACGCCATTTATATTTTAGCGAAACGCAATGAACGAGAGTAAAATTATCAAAATCTGAACAGTTATTACCAAAATATTCCTCATTGGATTATTGATACAATTTTTTGTACAAACATTTGTCACCTATAGATTGGAAGGTACAGGCATCATTCGAAGCTTGATACGAATGTGGAAAGAAATTATTCTCATAGGCATAGCAGGATTCCTAGTACGATTTCTCACCAAACGTAAAATCCGAGAAGCCCGACGAAAAACTAATCCCATCAGAAAATTTATTCTGCGATTTGGTATTACGGTATTGGTAATGCTAGTAGTTTCCATCATCATCAACCAATCAGGGATAGGAATTACTATCATGTCGTTGAGATATAGTATGATAGGATTTGCTATCTTCATTATATTTTTTGCACTCAGCTACCTATTTTTTGGTACCAGAGAAATCAATATTACCAAACGATATGCAAGAGTGATTAAGACACTATTGGTAGCAAGCGTATGCCGACGAGGCATCATTTGGCTCACACCAAATGTCCTTACTCATTTTGGATACAATCAATTTAATTATGAAGGAGATATCGGCATTGCACCACCAGTAGCATATTACACACAATTTGATAGTGGATATGTACGTAATCAATTCCTCTTTGAAAGACCTATCAGCCGATGATTTTTCTTAATAGCATTTTGGCCACTATTTTTCCTCTTGTGTATGAAGAAAAAACCTCGACAAGAAAAAGCCCTATGGTGAGGGCTATATGGCATAGCACTACTCTCTACATTTTCTAGGGCAGCATGGATTGCCTGGATCGTACAGATTATAATTTTGATTCTGTTGCAAATGCAGAGAAAACATCGGAAGATAGCAATCTATAGTTTTTTGCCACTCTTAGTACTCTTTAGCTGAGTGACTTATGTAGGTAGAAATCAAATCATCAATAGAGACTTCTCCAACAATGGCCACCTCAAAATGATAATTAGTGCAGCAGAGAAAGTCATCGAGCAGCCATTCTTCTGACGGGGAGCTGGATTCGCAGGACCAGCATCGCACTATTTAGCCCAAGGACAGGCGTATAACCCGGAAAATCAGTATCTTCAAATCTGGCTGGAATATGGGATTTTCTGATTTGCATGACGGATGTATCTCTACATACGGTTGCATCTCATTGGACGAAAAGCTTACAAACTTGAGCAAGATGACAAGAAAAAAATAGTTAAAAAAACGAGAGAATATGGCATCTTAATTTTTGGTCTATCGTTAGGGTTACTTGGCCTAAGTATAGAATGATTTGTCTTACATAGCTTCGTAGATAGGATGATCGTCTATCCATTCATGGCAGTCTTTGGTCTAACATATGCTCTGTATCTGAAGTCATTAAATACAAAATAAACATTTACTTCGATATATATGCCAATAAAAAATAAAAAAATCAAAGGATTTTATTTTTTATACAGAGATAAGATATGGCAGAGAAAATCTGAACTCCTATAGTCCAACACGATGATTTTGAGAACATACTTGCCAATGCAATACCCACATTCGAAGATTTTAACATAACGCTTTTGGACGTATTAGACAATCATACATATATATACCAGTATAGAAGGCCAGAAGTAGGTATATTAGAACAGCATGCCCATATCCATCAATTCAAAGAGAAGGCGAAAGAAGCTGAAGCACAAGTATGGAATCTCTTATCTTGGGCGGAAAATTTTGGAACTCCATTATTTCATACAATGCTAATCGAAACGTTTAGTTCACGAGAACCTCTGATAAATTACGTAAAGAGCATATCTACAACTATTGATAGAAAGCACATCGAGGAGCTACACTCTTTACGAGAAATGTGTAGCAGAAATACTAATATTTCAGCAGCGAAAGAATATTTTGATCAGGTATGGACAGATATTACAGGAGAGCTACCTGAACCAGAAATAGCAAAAAATGTAGTGACTTACAGCAATTCGACTGGGAAACAATATTACTCAGATGATGAGATGATACAAATACTCGCTGGTACATATGGAGTACCTGAGAAAAAAATAGATGTGGAGATAATGGAAGAAAATCCTCCTTCCACTGAAAAACAATATTATTCAGACAATGAAATGAAAGAAATACTTGCTGGTACATTTTGAGTGCCCAAGACAAAGAAGCAAATATTGGCAGATACAGAAGTTATCCCTGAAGGTCAAAAAGTATATCACACATCCAGCGAGATGAAAGAAATATTTGCTGGTACATTTGGCATGTCCAAGGAAGAAATCAAACCATGAGATAATAGAAATAATGTATCTACCACCAAAAAAGAATATTATACTCCAGAAGAAGAAATCATGTTATTTACTGATACATATGTAAACGCTGAGCCCGACACAACGAGTAACCGAGATGGTGATGTACAGAAAGGGAAAAAGCACAAAAAAAAGCAGATAAGTAAGGCACAAAGGAAAAAAGATGCAGAAAAAGGAAAGAAACTAAGACTGAAGGAGGAAGACAAAGAAAAAAGGGAAGAGCTCAAAAAGAGAAAGAGAACTCAAGGGACGCAGAAAAAAGGAGTTGCTCAAGATAAAGGAGTTGCTCAAGATAAAGTAGTTGCTCAAGATGAAGATAAAGAAAATTTGGATATTACTCTAAAAAAATTACAAAAAAAATATACCTATTCATCTGGATGAGTTCCATCATTCAACGAAGATATATCGAAGAAGTTAGGTCACGAAGCCGAAATACAAAAAAGACGGAAAGAAGAATTAAATGGAAAGTAATTTCTGAATCAATGTATTCACCCATCCCATATCACCATCACCAACGATGACCACATCGTAAACTTTTAGAAACGCCACTCTTTGTTCTGGTGTATCAGCATTGAGAAATCCCACCTTGATAATATTATCATAGACAAATCCATCAGCCATATATATATCGTCCAAACTATCTCAAAGCAGAAGAATATTTTTTCTCTCTTTTATGTCGTCAAAAAAATCAAACTGGTCTAAAATTACTTCAGATTTATTCATGCTATGAACAATTGTTTTTTTGACTCCAATCGTTTTCCCATTATCATCATACTCAAAGAAGTTAGAAACTACGTGGATATTGGGAGATAAAAATCATTCTTGTAATAAATAGGTGTTTATCATATCACCGATACTTGCAGATATAATGACTAAAGGGATATTATTCTGTTTTAATATATCAAAAAATAATGGAGATCACTCTCTAAATCTCAAGCTTCTTGTCGCAACAATCTCATCTATAATTTCTTTAGTCAGTCATGACTGGACTATTAAATTGAAATGTTTTTCCCATCGTTCATACATTTTTTCTATTTTTTCATTTTTTGGATAATTTGGATCGATTTCTATGGGGTTGTAATGATCGAAAAGTTTATGAGCTTTGGATGCATAATCAGGAGTCAGATATTCACCGTTTCTAATTTGGGCGATTACCGTAGAGGATTTTTCTCAGTTTACAAAAGCCTTCGTCAGCGTCCTATCAAAATCTGCAACGACATGAAAATGTTCTTTACCATCAGCAATCATATGCTTGATGACATTATTAAGATGGTCCTCATTGGAGAATAAGATGTCAGACATAAGAAAGAAATAAGATAAATTACTAGAGATATTGCTGAAATACAGAGCAAAATCAATCGATTTGGAATTGTTATCATGAGCCATTTTATTATACTCAGAGCTCACGAAACATTTATTTTTTTGTAGAATACACATGTCAGATTTGATCAGTATTATCAGTAAAAAAGTAGGGATAGCGCCAAATATTGTCCGCACGATTGTCGAGCTCTTGGACCAGGGGAATACCGTTCCCTTCATCGCGAGATATAGGAAGGAATTGACTGAATGAGCTACGGATGAACAGCTGAGAGACTTTAATGATATGTATAGTTATACCAGAAATCTGGAAGCGAGGAAGGCTGATGTCATTCGTCTCATCGAAGAAAAGTGACTGATGACTGATGAGCTCAGAAAACAAATCATGGAAGCAGAAACGCTTGCTAGAGTAGAAGATCTCTATAGACCATTTAAGGAAAAGAAAAATACCAAAGCCACGATAGCCAAAGCAAAAGGTCTGGAGCCGCTCGCGGATATTCTAGCCAAAGCAGAGTTGAGCAAAGAGGACTTTGAAGCAGAGGCAGAAAAATTTGTGAAAGATACGGGTGATGTGAAGACGAGTGTCAGAGATAGAGATGAAGCTATTCAGTGAGCCAAAGATATCTTAGCAGAAGCAGTGTCTGATCATGCCGATCTCAGAGAAGCGATCAAAACAAGAGAAGAAAATACAGGAATTTTGGAATGTAAAAAGACCAAAACATTCGAAGAGCAAGGCGTATACAAAGTGTATGGCGCGTATAGTAAAAAAATATCAGAGATGCCATCATATGCTTACTTAGCGGTCTCTAGAGCAGAAGTAGAAAAACAATTGACGGTGAAAATGCAATTTTCTCATGATAAAATTTGGGTTGAGACGACAAGTTTTTTCTTTCCCAAGAAATATGGCACGTGTATTTGCTATGTCCAAGAAGCTTGCGAAGATGGCTTGCATAGACTCTTAATGCCATCACTGGAAAGGGAGATTAGATCTGACAAAAAGAGATGGGCCGATGAGGCGGCGATCAGAGTCTTTGGAGAAAATTTGAAAAATTTATTACTTACGCCGCCGATCAAGGGAATGACCGTGCTTGGTTTTGATCCTGCATTTAGGACGGGTTGTAAACTTGCGGTCGTCGATCAGACAGGAAAATTCCTAGACAAGACCGTCATTTATCCTACTGAGCCACAAAAGAAAGTCACCGAAGCTTGGGAGACCTTGAAGAAATTAGTTGACCAATATAAAATTGATTTGATTGTGATCTGAAATGGAACGGCCTCTAGAGAATCGGAAAAAATCGTCAACGAATTTATAGAAAAATACAAACTGAATGTAAAGTACATGATTACCTCCGAATCTGGTGCGTCCGTCTATTCTGCGTCCAAACTCGCTCAAGACGAATATCCAGATCTTGATGTCACAATCAGAGGCGCAATCAGCATCGCTCATAGAGTCCAAGATCCATTAGCTGAACTAACAAAAATTGATCCAAAATCTATCGGCGTAGGCCAATATCAGCACGATGTCGATCAGAAATTTCTCAAAGAAAAACTAGAAGAAAAGGTAGAAGATATTGTAAATAGTGTCGGTGTAGATGTAAATACGGCGAGTTATACTCTGCTCCAATACATCGCTGGGCTCAGTGAAACCGTTGCGAAAAATGTCATCGCCTATAGAGATGAGAATGGAAAATTTACCAGCAAGGCGCAGATCAAGAAAGTGAAATGATTAGGTCCCAAAGCCTACGAACAGGCCATAGGATTTTTGAGGATCAAATGAGGAAAAGAAATACTAGACGAAACTGGAATCCATCCAGAGATTCATAAACAAGTCTATGAGCTCATTGAGAAAGAATTGGGGATTAAGAAAAAAGATTTGAAACTTCCTATGTCAGTAGAAAATTATCCTGAAAGTAAAATCAAAGAACGATCAGAAACATATGCCATCTGATTTGAGACATTAAAAGATGTCTTGGCTGAGTTACAGAGACCAGGACTGGATCCAAGAGATGAGCTGGAAGCACCATGTTTCTCTTCTACTATTTTGGATATCAAAGATTTGGAAATCTGAACGAAGCTTGATGGTATCGTCAGAAACGTAACAGACTTCTGAGCCTTCGTGGACATCTGACTTCACAGTGACGGATTGGTACACAAATCACAGATGGCCAACTATTTCGTGAATAATCCTGTCGATGTCGTGAAAGTAGGACAACAAGTAAAAGTCAAAGTCATAGATATTGACCTCGAGAGAGAGAAGGTCTCCTTGAGTATGAAAGACGACTCAGCTCCACAAAGCGACAGACCTCAACAATCTAGAAGCCAAGAAAAAAATGTAGAAATCAGCAAGAAATCCGAATCAGTAAGCGAATCAACTATGAAAGGGAATATTACTTTCAGTTAAGAATTTTTTCAATAAGGATATTAACTTCATCCATAGGCCCATCACCAGCGATGACTACATCATATACCTCGAGAAATCTTTGTTTGAGCTCAGGAGTTTCACTATTGAGAAATCATATTTTAATAATGTTGTCATAGGCGAATCCATCAGCCATATGCACATCACCAAGTGCATCACCTAGCAAGAGCACATTTTTCCTATGCGTAATATCTTGATAAAATGGGAATTGATGAGCCATCGATTCATTTTTATTGAAACTATGGATAATCGGCTTCCTGACATCTATCGCTTTACCAGCATCATCTCGTATGAAAGCGTTGGAGACAATATGAATATTATCAGACAGTTTTTCAAATCTCTGAAGACAGAAGCTAATGCCATCATATCATAAACCACTTGCTGAAAAAATAATAAGTGGAATATCGTGCTCACGAAGCATACGAAAGAAGATCTCGTGATGAGGCCTCAGTAAAATTTTATATGATTGCATCGCCTCTTGGATAATGGCCTTTGTCAGTCAAGAAGAGATAAGTAATGCAAACTCTGTCTCTCGCCACTCTTGCATAATAGGCACTTTTTTTGACAATGGAATAGTGGAATCAATTTCAACAGGATAGTACGTAGCAAAATTTTTCTTAGCTTGCAAGGTAAAAGCTTCACCCAAATATCATCACTCATCGAGAATAGATTCTATGGAGTATCTAGGGACACCATCCACAAAGGCAGTTGTCAAGGTCCTATCAAAGTCAGCCACGACATGAAAACGATCCTTTCATCATGCGACAAACTGAGCAATAGTCTGCTCCAATTTCTTTTCATCTGAAATATATATATCTGTCATGTATGCAATAATAATAAAACTTATTTCTGAGACTTTCTAATATTCGCCAATATTTCTGGAAATTCTTGATATTTAAAATGCCCTCTATCTTCAAAGACCATGACCTCAGCATCAGGCAAGTATGATGCAAATTTTCACAAATGAGAAAATGGCACTATGTCATCATCTTTGGAGTGGTATAAGAAAATCTTATCCGCCTGCTTAGCGAGATTTTTTAGTCCAGCTGGGTCAAAAGCAAAATCGCCCATATAGCCATCCTTTCCATCTCTATCCGTTCCATCAAAGACACCAGCCACGAGATGAAGCTGACTGATCCTCTTGGGAAAAACATTTTCACTAAGATATTTAGCGAGGAACGTAGCTCACAGAGAACCACCAGTAAGTATCAGTTCTTCGTCATTGAGAAATGGAAGTACCTTCTCAAACCAGATTTTCCATGCTCTATATTTCGCATTTTTGTAGCAAGGCATATCTGGGAAAAACATTTCATATTCACCAGTCAACTGCTCTTGGAGTCGATTTCTCCATCTCTTCCTGTGTTCGAAGGGTTTATATTCCCAAGTAGCCAATGCCTCGCAGAAAGCATCGTCATTAGGAAAGATTTCTCCACCATGGACATGAATAAGTTGTTGCATGACAGTATAAGTATAATTTAAAGTTTACTACATTCTTTCTTCAGCCACGCTGGAAAATCTCAGCTTAGAATTTCTTCCTTAGTTTTCCATCGATAGCCAGTGTGCTCATTACTTAAGACAACGTTCTGCCAGTCTTCACAGCTAACGAGAAAGGAAATACCCACGAAATGGAGATCATCTTGGATCACCTCTCGAGCATCCACCATATGCTGCACGACCACAGTCAGTCAGACTTCTTCCTGTATTTCTCTCTGTAATGCCTCTTCCAATGTTTCTCATCGACTAATTCTTCCTCATGGGATATCAAAATTATTCGCTCCTACATTCTCTAAATCACTCTTATAGATGATAAGATATTTTCCTTCTGGATTTTGGATAAGTCACTTTACCGCAACTCAGAATGTTTGGGACATAGCAAACAGATAAAAGATAAAACTATCTTATCACCTCATCTAATCTGGGCATCGATGGTCAAGCACCCGGTCTAGTTACACAGACGGACGCAGCACGATTAGCAAATGTTATTGCATCTACTATCGATGCATTCTGAGAAATCTTAGTTGTCAAAGCTCCGACAAAACAATCACCAGCACCAGTGGTATCTACTACAGATACTTGTTGTGCTGCGATTCTCACTATTTCACCATTGATAAATGAAATGACTCACCTATCACCAAGCGTTACGATCACAGATTGGTTGCCGTAGCTAATTTTATTTACTGCTGATGAAATATGTGCATCATCGAGAATATTTATGTTCATGCCAGAAATTGTTTCTAGCTCCGTTTCGTTAACGATCAGAATATCTACTAACTTCAAAAGCTCTTGTGGGATTGCTTTAGCTGGTGCAGGATTGAGTATATTTATGGCTCCAATAGATTTCCCTCTTGTAAAGAAAGACGTAATCACCTCCAAAGGAATCTCAAACTGACACACCAACACGTCTCACTTGTTGATCTCTATATCAGCTACCTCATCCTCGCTCAGCTTAAAATTCGCCCCAGGGATAACGACAATAGTATTATCAGATGTCTGGGTTGAGACAGCTATCAGCGCAGTTCCCGTATGGGCTTCAGCATGAGTAGAGATATTATTTTCTATGCCTTCTTGTGCTAAGAAGGAAATAAGTTGTCTACCAAAATCATCATCACCGACCATTCCGACCATCATAGTCTGAGCACCAAGTCTCGCAGCAGCGACAGCCTGATTAGCTCATTTCCCTCAATAGAAATAGCTAAGATTTTCACCAAAGACAGTCTCTCCAATCTTTGGATGATTGGCAACAGAAGAAACGATGTCCATATTTATACCACC
>CAZDFH010000006.1:0-69939 GCA_964504915.1 uncultured Candidatus Peribacteria bacterium | reverse complement strand
CTCCAATCTTTGGATGATTGGCAACAGAAGAAACGATGTCCATATTTATACCACCAGCGACAATTACTTTGCTCATCAGTATAGTAGTTTTAAAACTCACACTGCTTTGGTGCTCTAGGGAATGGTATCACATCGCGGATATTTTCCATACCAGTGATATACATCATCAATCTTTCAAATCAAACTCCAAAACCGGCATGTGGTACACTTCCATATTTACGTAAATCTAAGTATCGAGAATAATCTTCTATATGCAGTCACATATCTTTGATTTTTTGTTCCAAGACATCTAGTCTTTCTTCTCTCTGAGATCAGCCGATAATTTCACCGATTCATGGTGCGAGAAGATCTGCAGCTGCAACGGTTTTACCGTCTTCATTCATTCTCATATAGAAGGCCTTGATCTCTTTGGGATAGTCAGTGACGAAAACTGGTCACTTAAATATTTCTTCACTAAGATATCTTTCATGTTCGGTTTGCATATCCATGCCTCGTGACACAGGGAAGTCAAACTTCTTCTTAGCTTTTTTGAGAAGCTCTATCGCTTCAGTATAGGTCACTCTAGCAAAATCGGCTTTTACCAAATTTTCTAATCTGGTTTTGACTTCGGGATTGATGAATTTCTCGAAGAACTCCATCTCTGCGGATGCATTGTCGAGCACGTATTGGAATACATATTTGAGCAGTGATTCTCATAGATTCATATCATCATTGAGATCAGCAAATGCAATTTCTGGTTCGATCATCCGAAACTCTGATAAGTGACGAGTGGTGTTGCTATTCTCAGCACGGAAGGTAGGACCAAACGTGTAGACCTTTCAGAATGCGGTAGCAAATGTCTCTGCCTCCAGTTGTCCACTCACAGTCAACGATGCTTGTTTACCAAAGAAATCTTTGGAGTAATCTATATTTCCTTCTTTATCTTTTGGCATCTTGAGAAAGTCCAATGTAGACACTTGAAACATTTGTCCAGCTCATTCAGCATCACTTCAGGTAATGATCGGTGTATGCACATAGACAAATCCATTTTCATTGAAGTACTTGTGGATCGCAAATGCAAGTAAACTCCTGACTCTAAAGACCGCTGAGAAGGTATTTGATCTTGTCCTCAGGTGTGCAATCTCGCGTAAATATTCGAAGCTATGTCACTTCTTTTGCAGTGGAAAATCTGATGGTGATTCACCGACAATCTTGATATTACTTGCTTTGACTTCAAATGCCTGCTTAGCTCCTTGTGATTTGACGAGCATTCCTTCGACAGAAATAGCTGCTCAGACGCCGAGTTTGCAGATTGCATCAAAATTGGACAAATCATTTTCGAAAACGACTTGTATATTTTTGAGATAACTTCCATCATTGAGCTCAATAAATCAGAAGGTCTTATTGTCTCTGACGGTCTTGACTCGACCATTAAGTATCATTTTCTTATCCAAGAATTTCTCATAATCTCCGAAGATCTTGGCAATAGCGATTGTTTCCATCTCTCATAGGATAAATAATAAAGTTTCACAGAATATATATATTTGTCAGCTTTATGCAATAACTATAGCAAAATAATATGATGATCGGCACAGAATTTTGTGGTTGCTTCAGGCCAAAGCGATGCTTGGACTTCTCAGATGTGAAGTTTGTGAAGAAGCAACATACATATTCTTGACTGACCAATTCATCCTCCGATGGTATAGGGCAACTCTTTATCAGCGATCATTTTGTGATACGGGAAATGTATCTTTTCTGGACATCATCTTTTGTCTAACTGTTCGATAAGTGAAGTCTCATCGACTCTAATGCCCATAGAAGAAATCTCAAATGCTCTTTCTAGCTCAGGATAGTAGACCAGGATATCTCCGTTGAGTTTCCAGTCATCATAATCAGGAGCCCTGCCATCATGTAAGATTCAGGATGCGAGTTTGTCTCAGATACCCATCACAAAGACAGCTCCGTATTCTTTGCAAATCAAATCTTCTCTTTCTCTTGGGCTTAACTCAGGATACCTATCCTCTAACTCTTGCGTAGTGATAAAGTGAATAGTTTCTGGCAAGATAGTCCTCAATGAAGGGAATTTCTCATGCAACAATTGCTCCGTGGTCTTGAGTGCTTCGTAAATAGAAATGACTTTTGTCTTGAGCGTCTCTATAGTTCTTTCATCTTTAGTAATGATAGACTCTCGATCTCGCTGATCGACATAAAGAGAATGCAATTCGTCTAATTCTTCATCACGGCGAATAGCATTCATATCAGTATAGATACCTTCTCATGGAGTGAATCCATACCTATACAAAGCCATTCTTTTCCACTTAGCTAACGAGTGGACAATCTCAGCAGTAGTACCAGGCAAGTCTTTTATCTGGAAAGCGACTGCCCTTTCTACACCGTTGAGGGCATCGTTGATGCCACTTTCCTGTGAGACAAATAATGGCGCCGAGACTCTGACAAGATGTAATTTTTCAGCCAGTTGTGTCTCAAACACATCTTTACAATACTTAATCGCCATCTCTGTAGACTTAAGATCCAATACAGGATGGTAACGCTCTGCCAAGAGAGCAAATCATGGTGTAGTCATAGTATAATGGGTAACAAAATAAAAACTTAAAAAAATCCCCAGCGGTTTCTGAAGATGATACCGTAGGAGATTGTGAATTATTATTTGAGTGAATAACAAGTCATCTACGGCATCCGTAGATTATTATTACTTACTGAATATGAGCTATATATCGTCATAATATGAGGTGAAAGGTAAATTTTCATCACAGCCCTTATACTCTTTTTTTGTCAAAAAGCAAGAACAAATAAATTTTTGAGATAGGAAAGAGCTTCAGACCTAGAAACTTCTCATTCGAGAGACAGACTAAAAAAACCATGAATGATATGCATAGAGACACTCTCAACAGAATAAGCAATCTCACCCATCAAGAAGATACTTGACTTCCGACAGGAAATAGTTATTTAAATTAAAAACAAAATTAGGAATTTATGTCGAAAATAGCTGTACTCCCCCCTGCGGGGAAATCCGGCCACGATGGAGTGGCTAATAACAAAAAAGGAATGCGCCTCGCCGAAAGAGGAAGGCGCCCCGTTCCGGCCG
The DNA here is from genome assembly GCA_964504915.1 of uncultured Candidatus Peribacteria bacterium. Taxonomy (GTDB): domain Bacteria; phylum Patescibacteriota; class Gracilibacteria; order Absconditabacterales; family Absconditicoccaceae; genus CAJBLF01. Next base: position 66,854 of record CAZDFH010000006.1, on the reverse strand, counting down.
AACACCAGGGTAAACTCATTGGGCTCGAAGATGAGTCTGATAAGTACAAAAACCAGGTCGAACGTGACCGCGAACGTGGCCTTGCACAACAGGTCACCACGGCCGAGGAAGCCGTGCCTGTAGGCACATACTTGGCCTACTTAAAGAAACGGAACCGGTTGAGAAATACCAGCTCCGAATAAGATTATAAACGCATTAAAAAAGAGCCCCGTACCGGGGCTTTTCGCATATTCGAAAATATATATTTTGCTACTAGAAATTTCTAAAGATATCTTGCAACTTCTTCTTCTCTTGCTCTTCAGCTTCCTTCTCCTTCAATTCCTTCTCCAATTTTCTTATTTCTTCTGACATCAAGAAGGTGAATTTGTTTAATTTATCTGATACTTGCATTCTCTTTTTGACATCATCTTGGAGATCAGCCCTTTCTTCAAAAAGAAGGAAATCATCCAGATTGACATTGAGCGAAGTACCTTGTTCATCCAGATAAAAGCTCAATTCATGAGAAGATTGTTCATCCTGTTCTTTATCAGTTTCCTCTTTGGTAATAGAGACCATAGGGTACTCTTCATCTCCAGGGAATACTTTGTACGTAATATTTACCTTATCATTATCAGCTCACAGAAGAGTAAATCAATCTTCAGTTTTTTTGAGTTCTGCGACTTTTTTAGTCATATGGAAAAGCTCCATAAACTTTTGAGTAAGCTCCGACGTAGAGACATCAGCAATCGGCTCTTTCTCTCTCAAAACTTGTTCTTCCTGTTTTTCTTCCTCCTCTCATTCCTCAATTTTTTCCTCTACTCATTCCTCTATTTTCTCTTTTGACCCTTCTTCCTCTACTGGTTCTTCAACCATAGGGACAACATCTTCTACTACAGGGACTTCTTCGATAGGTGAACTAAAAGGTTCTGGACTTGAAACTTGTGGATTGGGATTTGTAACTATCTCTTCTGACTCTGCGTCATGTACTGGCTCCTCAACGACGGGAACTACTGTTTCGACCACAGGAGCAACCTCTTCGATAGGTGATGTAAAAGGTGCTGGGCTTGGGATTTCTGGTTGGAAAACAGGAGCTACTGCCTCTGGCTCCGCAAAAGAAGGATTTAGTCGCTCAGGGACGGATGCTACAACTGGTTGTACAACAGGCTCTATAATTGGTTCAATGACTTTATTGGCAACTTCCAACTCATCACTCGTCACAGACCCATCTTCGTCTGGCATGTGAAGTTCTGGTTTGATTACTGGGTCTACATCTGCTTTGACGAATGCAGGATTACTAAAAATATCTTCCGATCAGCCGAAAAAATCAGTATGGGTAACTGGTGGAAGTGTAGATGTAGAAACTGGCTCTGTAACTGGAGTCACGCTTGCTTGTGTATCAGCCATATACAATGATAAAGTGTTAAAATCCTAAAGCGATAAAGCATCCATAAAGTTTTTGGACATTTTATCATTTTATCGTCCGACTATGTCGGACTTTTATCACTTCAATAAGTATACTCAGATACGCTTTTTTTGCAAATTTTATATAAGAAAACAAAAGAACCAATTTCTCCTATTTTTTTGTTTATATCAAGTTTTTTTGATGGTTTGAGATAATTCATCTTGTAATTTTCTCAGGGAACAATAAATTTTTCATGCTGGAATCCTCGCCTAGGCGAGTTTCAGTTATTTATTCTTTATTGGAGAAGGTACATGTCAGACGAACAGACTATTATTAGTCAGACCAAACTATTTGTTGGTGGATTAAATTGGAAATTGAGATGAAAAGATCTCAGAGAAGAATTTTCAAAATTTGGTGAAGTAGCTTTCGCTAGAGTCAAATTAGACAAAGAAACTGGTAAAAGTAGGTGATTTGGTTTCGTAGAATTTGTCAATCCAGAAGACGCAACTAATGCTCAGAAGGAAATGGACGGGAAAGAAATCATGGGTAGAGTTGTCAAAGTAGATTTCGCCAAAGAAAATCCAGAAAGAATGCAAGCAGCAGAAGACGCAAAGGAATCTACACAGACAGAAGAGGATGAAAACTTATTTTAATGAGTATAATAATTTCCAGAAAGCGCTCTTCAGAGCGTTTTTTCTTTAATTTGAAAATTAAAGAATTTTAGAACTTTAATAATTAATGTACCATTTAAAAATTAAGAAATGATTACAAAACCAGCAAATTCCGATAACTTGAAAAGTTTCAGCACTGGACATTGTAGACTTGAAAAAAATAGAGATATTAGTATTATTGCCAGTGCTGAGTAGTTGGCTGTTGATGGTACGCCAATATTACTTCCTAAATTAAATCTGGGAGCCACAAAACCATGGTGTATGCCATGGCGGAGCTACCCACTGTACTCTTAGGAGTATATGTATGATCGCTACCGCTACTCGGTTTAAAATCCACACCACAAGCGATGTAGAGACGCATTGCATGCGTCTACCGTAGCTAATCAATATGATGGTGTGTATGTTGAAGATTGAAAATAGTAAATTTGATATAAAGATGTTTATCTGCCATAAGAAAATTATGAAGAAAATAAACGAATCATTTATCTGTATCAATTGCAAGCAAGAAATAAGCCAAGCTTCGAAAACCTGTAGAAATCATTGCCCTCATTGTTTTGTATCGCTCCATGTCGATGGGAATATTCCTGGCGATAGAGCAACAGAATGCCATGGCAAGATGTATCCCACCGCTTATGAAATCAAAAATGGTGGAATGAAAATATTATTTGTCTGTGAAATATGTGGCAAAAAGCATCGAAACAAAAGAGCTGATGATGATGAAGTGACTGAATTAGATAATTACATTAAGAAATATAAGATGGACTCGAATTAAGCCTGCCTGCGGTAGACAGGAATTAAGGTCTACGACTATGAAGAATCAAGGATTTCCTTATAGATAAAAGGCCCCGCCATTCTTCATTTTTACTTCGTATTTCATTAAACCACTTTTTACCTTTATTTAAGTAAACAATGGATTTAGTAGATTTCAAAACCACTTTTGATGGTGTGCTCCAGACCTACATCGAGCAAAAGATTGCTTTGTCTGTCGATCTATTGGACAACAAAAGACTCAAGAAGATTATGGAATATATCCAGACATTTATTTTTTCTGGAGGGAAAAGACTTAGACCATATTGTGTACGAGCAGTGTATACAGGACTAGGAGGGAGAGAAGAAAAAGAGATCATAAAATTTGCAGTCATGTTTGAAGTATTTCATGCCATGGCATTGATTCATGACGATATCATTGATAGTGCAGACAAAAGACATAATGTATCTACAATGCATGGCTTCGTAGAGACATTATTGGACGACGTCAGAGACAAACATCATGCCGCAGAATGACAAGCAATATTAGTAGGAGATCTGATGTTGGGACGAGTATCCGAATTATTATATAAGGAATATAATTTCCCCACACCTTTTCTTAAGTCTGCAAGAGAGAATATTCACAGCATGATAGAAGAGGTAATATTGGGACAAATGATAGATGTAGATCTGAGTGTATCACCACCAGAATCGCTAGAAATGATAAGCAAAAAAAATCTCTACAAGACAGCTTGATATACATTCATCAGACCAATGACTACATGAGCAATGTTGGCAGGAGCTAATGCTGAGACGCTAGAACTCGTCAAACAATTAGCCGAGAATCTATGACTTGCATTTCAGCTGAGAGATGATCTCTTTGATCTTACAGGAGCCGATAAGACGAAATCCGTATTTACTGATATCCAAGAAGGACAACAGACATACTTCACTCATTATATTTTTACAAATGGAACGGAAGAAGAAAAGGTCTTACTCAAAAAGTGTCTAGGCAATAAAGTAACGGAAGAACAAGTAACACAACTCAAACAGATGTTTGAATCATCAGGAGCCATAGCTTGGGGCAAAGAAAAAATTTCGGAATACGTCACTGAAGCCAAAAAAGTATTTGCACAAATAGAACTTGTAGATATAGACGTGAAGCACGGCTTTGATAGTCTTATGAAAAAATTGGAACGCACTACATAAGGCAATAGAATATATGTTACACCAGCATCTGATAATGTTTCTGTAGTATTTCAAATTGTGCAACTAGTGTACTTAATTGACTTTCTTTGTTCTGTAAAGTCATCAATATTGATTGCACATTCTCCTTCTCATCACGAGCAAGAGCATATTTAGTCTTCAATTCCTCAAGTTGTACCTCAAGTGCTTCTATCTTAGGGATCAATACATCTATTTCTTTACGGTATTTTTCTTTTTTAACAAAAAGATTCTTAAGTTTGGATTCCGTTTTACTTTCCTTATTTGTCTTTTTCTGTATATATTGTTTATACTCCACCTCAAGTGGCGTCATTTGATTTTTATACTCCTGCATAAGAGCAACTTTCTGAGAGAAATCATTATCAAGAGAATCTTTAGGTGGTAAGCTAGATATTTCATTTCTAAATTTTATTATATTCTCTTGCATAGTCTGCAATCTATTATGTACATGCTCTACTAGTGTTTGTTTCGTACCATCTTGTAGACCATTGATCTCATTGAAAATATATTTTTCATTGGCCACATCATTCGTCAAAAACAAAGTTAAGGGCTCAACAAATCATTGGACATCATAATCCATGAATTTTATTACCTTATCCATATTTTCCTGAACTTCATTACTTACTGCCATACGATGTACTATGATTTTCTTAATTTCTGCATCAGTAATTGATAATACAAGGCTAGAAAGTGTTGCGATAGACACATTAGAATACCTACAAAAATCTTCTACTAATAATTTCTGTACTGTTGAGGATTTGGCTTTGGGAATTATCTTTAAAAGAGCAGATCTTGCTTCTTTATCATTATACTTGATCAACTGTTTAGCCAATAATAATTGCAAATCTTCTTCAACATAAGGAAAAGAGTCTGTAACGGCAGTTCTGATACCTTCACTTTTTTTCTTCCCTCCAGGTCCATAGGCACATAAATCATTAACCAGGACTTTCCTTACTGAATAATATGTAGCATTTTTGATAGCCTTGGGTAAAAGATCTTTTGCATGGGTATCATTATATTGAGAGAGACGATTAGCCAAGAGAAGTTGCAATTCATCCTCGGGAACATAAGCAATACTATCTGCACACGCATTCCTTGTCTGATCCTTATAGGCACACAAATCTTCAACCAATATTTTCCTTACTGTATAATGTTTTGCATTTTTGATTGCCTTAGGCACGATGGGGACAACATCCCAGTCAGTATATTGAGAAAGTCTTTTGGCTAATAATAAAGCTAAATCTTCTTCTGGCACATAAGCAAGACTATCAGCACAACTATTTCTCGTTCAATCAGAATATGAACACAAATCATCAACTAATATTTTTCTGACTGCATAATGTTTAGCATTTTGGATTGCTCTAGGCAAGACATCACTCGCATTTTTATCATTATATTCCGACAATCTTTGAGCAAACTTGAGCTGTATTGCTTCTTCTGCCACGATAGCCAAAGCATCAGCAAGCATATTCCTGGTATTATCTTTTAGAGAACAAATATACTGAGCTACTCATCATTGTGCCTGTACAGAGACACATCTCTTCAATGTATTCAGCATATTAGCTTTCAATTCACCGTATAGTTTATCGACAGCATTATCATATTGTATTTGTGCAGAACTAGCCATAAGACTACTGAGAGAATCAGCCAGGGATTCTATAATCTGCCTATCTGTGCTATTTCAACCAGAAGGGATATGAATCCTCGTGGCATTACTAATTTTTTTGGCAAGATCTTGTGCGGCTTTGTTATATCTCTCTATATCTTTTATTACATCTTCTACAAAATGGAGGTCTTTTGGCGCATCTTTTTGTGGCGCAGAAAAATCATGTCATGTTCATCACAAACGGACATATTCATCATATTTACTTCTTTTGAATACGTCTGATAGGACATCATAAGCTTCGGCTGTTGCCTTAAACTGCTCTTCAGCAATTTTGTTTCATGGATTCTTATCAGGGTGAAGCAGAAGGGCTTTTTGACGATAAGCTTTTTTGATGTCAGCACCAGAAGCTGACTGAGAGACTCCGAGCACACTATAATAGTTTGTAGAGATTTTCCCCATAGACTTCAAAAAATGTGATTAAAATACTCAATAATTATATCTAGAATTAAATTTTTTGCAAATTAACCAGGCATCGTTTTATGAGAAAAAAACCCCAAATAAGAGATTTTTGCAATCAAGGCAAGAGTATACCCACAGAAAGAAAATAATGTATCTATAGCTTATATATACCGATGTTACTTACATACTATTCTCCAAGATCTCAATGACTTCTTTTTCTCATAATGAGACAAATGATCAGATAGGGCCATTAACCAAAATTTTATCGACCAACACAGAAATATCTGGTGCAACGACATCTACTTCACGTAATGTAGAAGGAGCTCAGAGCTGAGTCCAAAATTTTCTTACAGATTGAATTCATTTTTTCGCGACGACGAGAGGATCACCGACGGGTGGAATGTTTCGTACACGAGTAGCCAAGTCGAGAAATTTGTCCAGTATTTTTTGGTTTGTTCCGTCACCCAAGACATATTCCATCCAATGAGGAGTGATGATAGCAAGTCAGTCTCCATGTGTGATATCATAGACAGCACTCAGCGCATGCTCGATAGTATGCGTCGCTCGATCTTGCTGTTTACCAAGTCCAGTTAAACCGTTGAGTGCCAACGATCCAGCTCGCATGAGATTGGCTCTCGCATCATAATCCTCTGGATCAATCAATACTTTATGAGAATAATAAATACAGGTTTGCAAAATTCATTCAGCGAGACTATCCTGAATTTCTGTTGATTCCGTAAGACTAAAATATTGTTCGAAAACATGACTCATAATATCTACCACACCGGCAACGGTCTGTTTGACGGGAAGAGAAAAAGTATATGTCGGATCTAGGATAGAAAATTGTGGACACAAAAGACCTGACTTAAAAACACGTTTCTCTTGTAATGCACGGTTACTGATGACCATTCACGAATTCATTTCACTTCAGGTAGCTGCCAAGGTAAGGATAGTGCCCAGAGGTAATGCTTGCGTGATTTCCACCGGTTTACTAAATATATCTCGGGCATCTCCTTGATAATAATGACCGAGTGCAATAGCTTTGGATGCATCGATAGTACTTCATCCTCATACAGCTAAAATAAACTGGATACCATGCTCTTTGCAGAGTGCAATGCCTGCGCGGACGGAAGTAATATCAGGATTTGGCTCAATATCTCAGAGCTCTCGATATTGGATATTTTCCTGCTTGAGGATATCGATTACCTGATCATAGATGCCATTGGTTTTGATAGATCAAGATCCATACGTAAGTAAGATCTTATCTCAGAAGCGCTTAATTTCTTCAGCTAAATGAGAAACCTGCCCTTTACCAAAAAGAATCTTGGTCGGCACATGGTAAGTAAAATTCAACATTTCAGAAATCTAAAAATTTAAAATAGAAATTAGAAATTTACCATCACCCATTTCACTCGTTTCACCCTTTTTACCCATTTTACCCTTTTTACTCGATTCCTACATAAAGATATCTCTCGGCTTCGCGCCATCTTGAGGTCATATCAATCATCTCTCTTCCATCATATCCATGACTCTCGCCGCACGAGCAAATCAGATATTTAGCTTACGTTGTAATAAAGTAGCCGATGCTTTTCTCGTCTGAGAAACCACTTGGATAGCTTGTTCTACTAAATCTTCATCATCATTACCTCATCACGAGAAGACATAATCTCCAGCTTCAAATTTACTATTTTCTAGTAAGCTAACAATTTCTGGATTGTAGATATCTTCTTCTGTCAATCCGTCCATATATTTATTCTTAAGTGCAAGAGCTACTTTCTCTATCTCTTCTGTAGAAACGAATGGCGCTTGAATTCTGATTGGTGATTTCGTAGATGGATCCATATAGAGCATATCTCATTTTCCCAGTAATGTCTCTGCTCATTTTCTACCCAAGATAGTTCTACTATCAATTTCTGATACAGTACCAAAGGCAATTCTTGTAGGAATATTTGCCTTGATCAGACCAGTGATGACATCTACCGATGGTCTCTGCGTCGCAATAATTAAGTGGATACCGACAGCACGAGCTTTCGCTGAGATATGAGTGATACAATTTTCCACATCACGTTTTGATTTACTCAGCATCATACTTGCCAGCTCATCGATGACGAAGATGATACGAAACATTTTTTCTGGTGGTTTTTTGCTATTAAACTCATCGATATTTTTGACTCTGTTTTCTTTGAGGATACCATATCTTCTTTCCATTTCATGTTCTGTCCATTTGAGCAGTTTCAATGCTTTCTCTGGCTCATATACGATAGGAGCAAGTAAGTAAGGTAGTCCTGCGTACAATTCCAATTCTACCTGCTTCGGATCCACCATGAGAAATTTTAGTTCAGAAGGTGTATTTTGATACATGAGGGACAAGATGAAGTCGTTTACTCAGACCGATTTACCAGAACCCGTCGCACCAGCCACAAGTAAGTGAGGCATAGATTCCAAGGTCTTGATCATAATAGATCCATCGATCGCCTTACCGAGCGATAAATTATTATCAGACTTTTTCATATCTTGGACGAACTCGTTGGAATTCAAAATGTCGCCAAGCTTGACCATAACGGGCTTGGGATTTGGCAACTGGATACCGACACAATCAGTACCAGGAATTGGTGCAACGATACGAACCGATTTTGATTTCAAAGATAATGAAATATCATTGGTCAAACTTTCTATCGTGGACAATCTAATTCCCTCATCTGGTTTGATCCTAATCTGCACGATAGATGGACCGATATCAAATCATTCTATCATGATCGGCACATTAAATTCCATCAATTTATTTTGCAGTGCTTTGGCTTTTTCCATAAGAAATGTCTCATCGATAGTGACTGTCTGATCAGCTCACGACTCCATCATAGAGATATTGAAAGTTGGCTTCTCACCAGAAAAGTTAATCATTGGTTTGACCTTTCTCTCTTTCTGGGTAACCTTCTCTTCAAACTTTTGCTTAATCAAACTCTTGATCAACGAACGGGAAACTGGCTGACCAAATTCTGGTTTTTCCTCTTCTTCCTCGTCATCACTTGTGTCTTGTGTCTTGTGTCTTGCGTCTTTTTTCTTTTGTGGTCTATCTTCACTTTGCAAACTAATTCTTGGCAAGCTAAAATTAAACGAATACAAAATTCGCACAATGACCAAAATAAGCAAAATGATAATCAATGCTTTGATTGCTATATTATTATGACCAAAAATCAAATCCAAGAAATAGATAATCGGCCATGAAATATAGCCACCATATTTTTCATATTTAGCGACATCTCAATCTATAATAGGGAAATTGAGGATCGCAGACAGTACAAACATCATAACGATGAATTGACGAACCAAGAGTTTCATGAGATATCATCTAGCCATGATAGCTATACCCACAAATACGCATAGGGCGAAAAAGATATAGAGTCCAATCTCTCAGAATGGCAAGCTTGCATAACTTTTGAGGAAAGCAAGCACAGGTGAATTGCCTGCAAATGAGAGTGAAAAAAAGAATAATCCTCCCAACACCGTCAATGCAATTCACAATCTGAATTTGGTGAGGACAATATTTTTGCTTTTACTTCTTTTTCTTCTTTTAGCCAAAACGCACAAGTAAAAATTTAAAAGAATACCAAAAAATTATCTCTGATGTGCTTTTATCTTTTTTATTAGGCTTTTCAACTCCAATTTACAGTATGGCGCCCATCACTATAAAATCATAGTAAAGCTTGACTTCTACTTAGTTATATATATATTAAGCACATACAGTTAGAAACTATTTTATATCAAAATACATTACCGTATGAGACAATTCAAAATTACCAAGAACATTATGAATCGCGACGCTACATCCTTAGACAAATATCTTCAAGAGATTTGAAAAGTAGAGCTTATCACAGCAGAAGAAGAGATACAATTAGCACAAGCAATCAAATGATGATCAGTACAGGCACTTGAAAGATTAACCAAAGCGAATCTAAGGTTTGTCGTCTCTGTAGCAAAGAAATATCAGAATCAATGACTCTCACTTCCTGACATTATCAATGAGGGAAATTTATGATTGATAAAAGCAGCAAAGAGATTTGATGAGACGAGATGATTTAAATTTATCTCCTATGCTGTACGACGGATTCGTCAATCTATCCTACAAGCACTTGCAGAGCAAGCAAGAATAGTCAGACTACCACTCAACAGAATAGGAAGTATTAATAGAATTAATAAAAAATTCGCTAGCCTCACCAATGCAAACGGATATGAGCCCACAGAAGAAATGCTAGCAGAAGCACTTGATCTACCACTAGAGCAGATTAAAGCGAGTATGGAGAGCAGTGATGGAAAACATGCATCACTGGATGCTCCTAGTCTCGTAGATGAAGATATTACGCTCTGAGATTCATTCGCAGCTGAGGAAGCTATTCGAGCACCAGATAGTGGACTATTGTTCGATTCATTGAGACAAGAAATTGAAAGCTCCCTATCAACAATCTCAGAGAGAGAAGCAGATGTGATTCGCCTCTACTTCGGGCTCAACGGGAAGCATCCACTTTCCTTAGAAGAAATAGCAGAGCAAGTTGATTTAACCAGAGAAAGGGTCAGACAGATCAAAGAAAAAGCCATCAGAAGACTCAAGCACACCTCTAGATCTACACAATTAAAACAATATCTCGGATAATTTTCCTCGACTAACGAACAATTTCTTGTTTTTTCAGCACAAAAGAGTAAGGTAATCATACCTTATTTTTTTGTATAAAACACCATGCGCTGTACATCATGTACTCATCTCCAGCAGAAAGATACTCCTTGTCCATGCACCTACCCAGGATGCGAACATCACGGGAAATGCTGCGACTGCATAGAGCACCATCGCAAGAAGTGACAACTTCCGGCTTGCTATTTTTCTCCTGAAGAAGAGAAGACGTATGATAGAAGCATTGAACATTATAACAAATGTCAAAAAGAATAATTTACAAATATTCAAATTCACAAAACAATGTAAAAATTTATAAATTCTAAAATTTAAAAATTGTTTTGGATATTAGGAAATTCGAACATTCGTACATTTATACTCTAAGTATACAAAGAAAATGAACTTAAAAGAAATCTGAGAAAAGCGACAGAAAAAGCGAAAAGAAACTGACCTCTACAAAGTCAAAGAAAATACGAGCAAACCAAAATTTTACGTTTTGGATATGTTTCCCTATCCTAGCGGAGCCGCACTTCACGTCTGACATCCCAAATGATATATCGCAAGTGATACGCTTGCGAGGAAGAAGATGTTGGAATGATTTAACGTGCTTCATCCTATGGGATTTGATACATTTGGTCTATGAACTGAACAATATGCTATCGATAATAAAATGAAGCCACAAACTGTCGCTAAGCAAAACGTAGAAAAGTTTATACAGCAACTCAAAATGTTTGGCATGTCATATGATCGAAGCAGATCAGTAAACACAGCCGATCCAGAATACTTCAAACGAACACAACGAATTTTTTTACAGTTATTTAATCACTATTATGACGATGAAACACATAAGGCTGAGCCTGTAAAAAAATTCGAGTTGAAAGTTGAAAGTTGAAAGTTGAAAGTTCCAGACTGATTAACAAAAGAGCAATTTATTAATTCGCAACGTTTGGCGTTCGTAGATTATAAGCCGATAAATCGATGTCCTCATTGTATGACAGGATTGGCAAATGAAGATCTCGATGATGGAAAGTGTGAACGCTGTGGCTCAGAAGTAGAACAAAAGCCAATGAAACAACGAGTATTGAGGATTACAAAATATGCAGAGAGATTATTGCAGTGATTGGACAAACTTAATCGAGAAGAATCGATGAAAGACTTAGAAAGAAATTGGATTGGGAAAAAAGAAGGAATTAATATTCATTATCCAATTATATGAACTCATGAAGAAGTCGTATGTTTTACTACAAGACCAGACACAAATTTTGGTGCAACATTTATCGTCTTGGCACCAGAACATCCTTTTGTGACAAAAATATTAAATAAGGAAATTGCGGTGGATAAAAAAACATATATTGATATAGAAAAATATGTTTTTGAAACCAAGCAAAAAACCGAGCTCCAAAGAATAGCAGAATGACATGTCAAAACATGAGCATTTACTTGATTTTATGCCGACCACAGACTAATAGATGGAAAAGAAATCCCTATTTGGATTTCAGATTTCGTCCTAGGATGATTTGGTACTTGAGCGGTTGTTGGTGTGCCTGGACACGATATACGTGACTTTGAATTTGCTCAAACCTTTGATATCCCAGTGATAAGAGTTGTTATTGGATCTAACTGAGATACTTCCCCCATCACAAAAGCTGAACAAGTCCAAGAAGAAGAGTGAAAGATGATACATTCAGATTTTCTAGATGGCATGGATATCCACATGGCCACACAAAAAATTTCAGAATATTACATTAAGAAATGACGAGCAGAAAAAATAATTTCTTACCGCATGCAAGATCGAGTATTTAGTAGACAAAGATATCGAGGGGAACCTTTCCCTATATTACGAACTGAGACGGAAGACAAACCAAAACTTACCATACATTTTTATGATCAGACAACGTGGCAGTCCATCGTTGATGGAACGAAGACGCTCGAAACCAGAGCTCTCAACCCCGAAGAGCCAGATAGATATTTTGGTGACGTAAAAGTTGGAGACATACTACATTTTGAAAACAAAGAAACCTGAACTACTATTTCGGTCAAAATAAAAACCACGCATACACGGAAAAACTTGGAAGATCTTCGGTCAACGGACAAAAAAATTATCGAAAAAATCTACACCAACAAGCAAGCTTTCGCATCCGTAAAAAGCTTCGAAGATTTTCAACAAGGTCGAGATTTCAAACCTTGATATAGAGAGAAGATCGAGAAGAATGGTCTAGTTGGACGAGAATTTGAAATAGTAAATACCCAAAAATGATGAAAAAAAGTATTATTAATTCATGGCTTCGAATGAAGGAAAGAAGGGAATCGATTTCCACGAATCACGAAAGAATTGACAGCAAAATGATATGAAGTATTTAATGAAACATTACCAAATCCTGACAGTCCAAATTACGATGAGACGATGGAATTTCTATTACCATACTTCAACAAATTAGGAGAAAATGATATCGTGATAGGCCACAGCCTATGAGGGAAATTTGCGCTTAAGCTCGTAGAGCAAGCTGAGCAGAAGATTGGGAAACTGATTCTCGTCGCACCAGTTACCACAGCCAAGAAGATAGTAAATGATGTAAGTGAAAATCCAGAATTTCAAGATTCCGATATTGTCGCCTTGAGCAAAATTATTGATCTCAAATTGAATTTCAAAAAAATAGATAAGAATGCTCAAGAAAAAATATTGTTTGTATCACAAGACGATCCATATATTTCTGTAGATACGCAAGACGTCGTAACCAAACAACGAGAGACTATCATCCTAGACAAGAAGAGACATTTCCAAAACAAGGAAGACCATGACATACTAAACGCAGTCATAACAAATCCAAACAGACAACAAGAGTCAGCAAAAATTATTCCTTTGGATGAGAAAGATCTTCCTTTACTCTTGCCTGATGTAGAAAATTATGCACCCACGGGAACAGAAGAGTGACCACTGGCAAATATTACTGATCGGGTCAATGTAACGTTACCAGATGGAACGAAAGCAAAACGCGAAACCAATACGATGCCAGGATGGGCAGGCAGTTCACGATACCGGCTCAGATATATGGATCCGACCAATGATAAAGCACTTGTCGGCAAGGACAAAGAAAAATATCGAGGCAATGTCGATATCTATATCGGTGGAGCAGAACACGTCACCAGACATATGATCTATGGTAGATTTTGGCAGAAATTTCTTTTTGATATCGGAGCGATTTCTCATGATGAACCATTCCAAGAATATCATTACGTCTGACTCATCATGGGTGAAGATGGTAGAAAAATGTCCAAGAGACGATGAAATGTCGTCAATCCAGACGATATCGTAAGCCAGTTCTGAGCTGATACTTTGAGAACTTATGAAATGTTTATGGGCCCGTTTGAACAAGCTATCGCATGGAATACTGCATGAATTTCCGGATCGAAAAAGTTCTTGGACAAGGTTGCGAACCTCAGTCTTAAAGTCCGAACCAACGAGTCTGTAAAGTCCGTAAAGTCTAAAGTCCATAAAGTCGAATGACAGGAGACTTGATGACTTGATGGACCTGAAGACTTAATAGACCTGAAGACTTGATGACCTGAAGACCTTCAGACTATCATTCTTCTAAATCAATCGATTAAAAAAATCACTGAGAATATAGATGAGTTTAAATTCAACACAGCAATTTCTCAGCTCATGATCTTGACGAATCACCTCACAGATTGCTGAACCATATCACGTAAGACCTTTGAAACGTTGGTTATTTTGACATCTCCGTTTGCACCACATTTGGCGGAAGAACTTTGGGAACAACTCTGAAACGAGTACTCCATTTTTACCAAAGCTACATGGCCAACATATGATGAAAAGTTATTGATCGCCGACACGATCACGATAGCCGTCCAGGTAAATGGCAAGGTCAGAGGAACGATTTCTCTAGATCTAGAAGCCACTGAAGGAGACGCAATGACAGCAGCAAAAGCCGATGAGAAGATTGCTAATCGAATCACAGGTGAGCCAAAAAAAGTAATTTACGTGAAAGGAAAAATTTTAAATATTGTGGTATAATGAAATGAATAAAGTAGATGAAATAGAGGCGTATATAGAAGAACTAACCGATGAAGAGTTATGGACATGTTTTGCAGACTGTCAAAAAAAATTGAAAGCCAGGGGGTTGGTAAGAACAAACAATATAGTATGAGAAAGGGGAGAATTTCTAACAATAGCAACTTATAATAAAAATACTTCATTGCCGAATCTGCAGGCAGCTCCAGAAGGGACACAAAACATCGATGCAATAAGTAGAAAGTGAGAAAGATATAGCATTAAAACAATCACCGAGCCGTGAAGTACAACATGAGTATTTTATGGTTGTTGAAATTTAGAAGACATAGAAATACCAGAAAAAAAGTTCGAATATGCAATTATTGTAAGAATTGATAAAGATTTTCAGTTAAAAGATATGATTGAGTTAAATCGAGAACAATTTCTAAAATTCAGAAAATGGCATAAAACAATGAGAGCACGAAACCTATCGTTAACAAAAGCATTATTACAAGAAGCCAAAAGAATAGTATAGTAAACAACCTATTAATTTATCAATAACCATCCAGAATGGACTATCAGATAGAAGAGTTATCAGAAAAACATCTCCAATTCAATGAATCATTTTTTGAAACGTTAAGAAATCTAGTAGATTCACCTACACTAGATCAAGAGAAGATGAAAGACGTCTTAACAAAGATGCATAAGCAGTGAACAGTAATTCTCGTAGCCGTAAATGAGCATGGCATCATAGGAACAACCGGATTGCTGATAGAGCAGAAGTTCATTAGGTGATGAGTACTTGCTGGGCATATCGAAGATGTCGCAGTCAGGAAATGATTTGAAGGGAAAGGAATCGCAGGAGCATTACTCACAAGAGCGATCGAGATTGCGAAAGAGAAATGATGTTATAAAATAATTCTCGATTGTGGAGAAAAGATGATTCCATTCTACGAAAAATTTGGATTCAAACACGATGGAGCATATATGGTCAACCGCTTCTAAAGGACTTTTTACTTGAATATAGCAGCACATGTGTGGAATTTTTGGATACCAAGGCAAAAGTCACGAGGCGCACAAGATTCTCGTACACGGACTAGAAAGACTAGAATACCGTGGATACGATTCAGCAGGTTTGTTGGTGGGGAACGAAAAAGCAGAGATCAAGCTCATCAGAGCAGTCGGTAAAGTCTCCAAACTTGCAGACAAAGTCGCGAAAGAAATCTGAGACAAAGAAACATATACCTTCTGAATTGCCCACACACGTCGGGCTACTCACGGGGGCGTCACAGAGGAAAACACGCATCCACACCACGACATGAATAGACATTTCTACTTAGTACATAATTGAATTATAGAAAATTACCACAAGCTGAAACAAGATTTACTCGCGAAGTGATACACCTTTTATGGACAGACAGATAGCGAAGTTATTGCCAATTTATTGGAAGATAATCGAACGGGAGATTTCATGAAAACTGTCGAGAAAGTAATCTGAATGATCAGATGAGCATATGCATTATTGATAGTCTCCACCTATGCACCCAATGAAATTATTGCCGTGAAATTGTGAAGCCCACTTGTGCTAGCATACAATGGGACAGGAGATTATTTCTTCTCTTCCGACAAACAAGCACTCGCTGGCTACGCCGACAAGTTGATCTATCTCGACGATGGTGACATCGTTCACCTCAAAGGAAATGATTATAGCGTCAAGTCAAATGGTATACGTGCAGATAGGAAAATCGAAGACATGGACTTGCAACTCTTGGAATCATCTAAATGAGATTTCAAGCATTTTATGCTCAAAGAAATTTTTGAACAGCCAAATATTATCAGAAGAATCTTTAAATGAAGAGTAGATTTTAATCAGAATACATTGAATGCAGAAGCATTTCATGGCATGCAAGACGAGCATTTCAAGAAGATTGTCTTCGTGGGATGTGGTACGAGTTATAATGCATGATGTCTAGGATCTTATCGGATGGAAAATATCGCCGGCATCGATGCAAGCTGCGAAATATCCAGCGAATATGAATACAGAAATATCCAAGTACGTGATGATACACTCTACGTATTCATTTCTCAATCCGGCGAGACCGCAGACAGTATATCAGTATTGAAACTCATCCAGCAAAAATGATGACATACATTTGGCATCGTAAATGTCGTCGGATCTACTATTTCCCGTCTGACAGACTACGGACTTTTTACCAGGTGTGGAGCAGAAATCTGAGTGGCATCCACGAAAGCATTCACCGCACAGGTTACTTGTATTCTTCTCTTGGCCTTATATCTCGGACAGAAAAGATGATTAACAAAAGCAAAATATGACAAGATCATGATAGAGCTCAGTAAGGTGCCAGTAATGATAGAAGACATTTTAGCCAACACAGCGACGATTAGAGGCATAGCAGAGAAAGTAGCCGAGTACAAAAATTTCTTCTTCCTAGGAAGACACTATCAGTTACCTATAGCCACAGAAAGTAGTCTAAAATTGAAAGAAATTACTTATCTGCATTCAGAGAGTTATGCAAGTGGAGAATTGAAACATGGGCCGCTAGCGTTGATCGAAGCATCAGTACCAAGTGTACTCTTTGCGCCAAACGATTTGATGTTCGAAAAAAATGTTTCCTCTATTCAAGAAATCAAAGCAAGAGATGGAAAGGTGATCACTATTTCTGATAAAGACATTGATAATGCTGACCGAAATATTACACTCCCCTCGACTATCGATGAAATATATCCATTTCTGACCGTCATCGTTGGGCAATTATTAGCATATCATGTAGCGGACATTCTCGGCAAAGACATCGATAAGCCAAGAAATCTAGCGAAATCGGTCACAGTAAAGTAGACTTAAAGAACGATGGATGGATAGAACGATGGGGGATTTAGATTTTAAAAATCTCGGAAATGGACAAAAGTTACCAAAAACTAGAAGTACGAAAGAGAGCAATGAACTTTGTGGATGCAATGTATGAAATTACCAAAACTTTTCCAAAAATGGAGTTTGCACTTATAGACCAAATTAAGAGAGCATCTAATTCTATCGCTGCAAATATAGCAGAATGAGATCAAAGAAATACAAATAAAGAGAATATAAATTTTCTCTATATAGCTAAATGATCGGCAGCAGAAGTTCAAACACATTTATTGATTGCACAAAGACAATGATTTATCACAAAAAATAAGTCAGATACATTAGACGAAGAAATTACTATTATTTTGAAAATGCTATCATCATTAATAAGATACAAAAAAACACACGCAAAACCATAATCTATCGTTCCAAAATCTATCGTTCCAAAATCTATCGTTCCAAAATCTATCGTTCCAAAACCTATCGTTCTAAGTCCTATCGTTCCAAAATCTATCGTTCCAAAATCTATCGTTCCAAAATCTATCGTTCCAATACCCATAAGGAAGGTTGGCTGAGTGGTCTAAAGCACACCGTTGGAAACGGTGCGTACTGCAAGGTACCGCAGGTTCGAATCCTGTGCCTTCCGATTAAGGTTCCCCCGCTAAAGCGGGACTGCGCTTCGCTTGAAATTTTACCCCGCAACAGCGGGGCCTGTGCCTTCCGAATTTACCTTCGACAAGAATAGTATGAAAAATCGTCAAAAAAGTTTTGAAAAAGTTATACCGACAGCATTGATGGCTGCTTATCGTAGGACTTTTGCTGATATCCCCTATTCATCAGAAATTTTTGAAAATCTAAAAAAAATCAGTGGAAAAAATAATTACGAAGATATTCCTTTTGATCTCAAAAAACCAGCACCACAATTTGAAGCAAGGCATAAGCTCATAGATAAACTGATCTATGAAACTAATTCAGATCAAGTATTAGAGCTTGCTTCTGGGTTTTCTTCTCGTGGATTATCTATGTCCAAAGAAAATAATTTTAATTATGTAGAACTTGATTTACCGTCAGTGATACAAAAAAAAGAACAAATCATAAAAGGAATTGCAGCAGAAGGAGGATTTGAAATGCCAAGTAATTTACACTTTGAGTCTGGGAATGCTTTAGATTTTGAAAGTTTGGAAAAAGCAGTTAAATATTTTAATAAATCAAAACCTCTAGTTATCACAAACGAAGGTCTACTTCGTTATTTAACCAAGGATGAAAAGGCAAAAGTCGCTCAACATATTCATAAAGTTTTGGAAGAATTTAATGGAGTTTGGATAACATCAGATATCTCTTTGAGAGAGATGTTCAATAAAGAAAATAAGATTAGGCCAAATCATATAGCAAAAATGTCGAAGATAACGGGTAAAGATATTTCGAGTAATTGCTTTGAAACAGAGGAAGAGGCCAAAAAGTTCTTCGAGGATCTTGGCTTCTCTATTGAGAGACATAGTTTTATGGAAGTATATAGCGATTTAACTTCACCAAAAACATTAGGCCTTTCACAGCAACAAGTGAAAGATGTAATGGAAGATGCTGTCGTATATGTTATGAAACCTACAGATCATAATATGAAGATATAATTGGCGTTAGTAATTTGCAATATCAAAAAACCACAGCGATGAAGCCATGGTTTTTTTATAAAAATTTACTATTTTCTATTCATGTACGTGACGGTAAGCTGCAAGGTCGTAGCAATACATACCCAGATCAGATAAGGAATCTGAAGATAAGCAACCCGATGCATATATGGATAGATAGCTATCGTAGCCCAGATAAGTGTTGCCAAGATAAGAATTACATCTATCGCCGCGAGGACATTATTTTTAAGTCCAAACTGGATAGGAGAGAAAATAAGATTGAAAATTGCATTGAGTATAAATGGCAATACGACAAGGAAAACAATCTGATGAGCTCCTGCCATGAGAAATACTTTCCCAAATGAGATCACGATCAGGATATACAAAAAAGTTCGCACTGGTCCAAAGAGCCAAGCTGGCGGAGCTCGAGAGGGCTTTTTGATATGAGCATATCGATTGGTAGTTGGCTTCATGGGAGTATATAGAATAAAATTTAATTCTTCTTCCATTGAATAAATTTAGCTCCGATGCCTAGGGATATGATGGAGATACAGACACCCAAGGTTCGGATTATTTGAGTGTAGATGACTTCTGCATTGAGTGTCTTGATAATGATCCCAATAAACGCCCAGATCACAACCAAAGCAAAGATAATATTATATTTTTTCCATAATGCCATCAAAGCAAGTAAGGTAGCGATAATGATGAGAAGAATAGTCCAAGACACAGGAGAGATGCCTCGCATCGTTCGTTGCATATGGACAAGTAATGCTGCTGTATTTGCTATTGTAGCGACAGAAATTCGGCCAAGATACAAACTAAAGGGGACTTGAACAAGTAATTTGTCTCATCGATTTCCTAATTTTTTACCAAGAGAAACTTTGTATGATAGGACAATCAAGATTATCAAAAAGAGCAACATAATAAGAAGTGACAATGCTACGTGCTGATATTGCCAAGCAAACATCCATCCGATATTAGCAAGGCAGGACAAGAAAAATCGGACTCCTACTTTCCTGGTGATTCAGCGAGATTTTTTTTTGAAAAGATCAATAAGTTGTCGAACAACAAATCCAAACACAGCCAAGTAAATAAGTCCCCAGATAGAAAACGTGAGTCCTGCGGGAGTAAATAAATTGGGATACAAATCTGATAATGCTCATGTAGTCATCCCTCCAAGAGGCAGAGATACGGCAAGATAATTTACCACAAGCACGGCAATAAAGGCGATAATGTTGATGATTGCCATAATGGTCCATCGACGATTGCTTGCTGGCTTAGCGACTTTTGTCGTGGCTGCTTTTTTGACTGGTGTTTTCATACGAGAAGAAAAAAAGATAAAAATTATTTTGCTAATGTACGCATTCCAAACAACACATATCCACCGATTAATGCTGTAGCTAATTGAAAGATTCCCATTGCTTTGAGAAATATCGTAGGCAAGAAACTATTTTGTACTAATATGAATGCGATGAGAAACAAGAGTCATGCTTTAATGATTCATCATGCCAAAATTCCCAACCATTTCTGAGAGACACGACTAACGATATACATTAAGGCTAGATTTCCTAGCCAAATTACTGGCATCATATAGACAAGGAATATCGTAAATGGTCAGAAGATGACACCATGAAGAACTGCCGCGATACTTGGAATGAACGCCAAGGGCCAAGCTTTGGATCGAGACAATTTTCGTACTGATGCAATCAATAATAAGTTAACTATACTTCAAATTAAAAGTTGTGGACCGGAAATAAATAAAGGCAAACAAAAAAGAATACTGACAAATCACAACGTCCGGCCTGTCTGCGTCACGTGAAGTTTGCGTTGTGCGTGAACCGTGGTCTGCATAAGTTTTTGGAAAAAATTTAAAACATTTCGTAGGGGCGAATAATATTCGCCCGGGCGTTTAGTAAACGCCCCTACAAACTTTTCTACTTTATAGTCAGTGTCACATCCTTTGCAAACAAAAAAACACGTTTACTTTCTATCTGAAATATATAGTATGACGAACGATTTTACTTCACACAGACACACATGCTTATTATTGGAATTACTTGAACCCTCGGCGCAGGGAAAGGGACAGTCGTAGAATATTTAGTAGAAAAATATGGATTCCAGCATTTCTCCGTCAGAGCATATCTGATAGAAAAGATGCTTCAGAAAGGCATGCCAAACAACAGAGATAGTATGGTCATCATGGGTAACGAGCTTCGCGAAAAATATGGCCCTGGATTTATAGCGAGTGACTTATATACCAAAGCAGAAGAGACAGGGAAAAACACAGTTATCGAAAGCGTAAGAACTGTAGGTGAAATCAAAACATTTAAAGAGAAATGACCATTTTATCTCTTCGCCGTAGAAGCTGATCCAGGGATAAGATATGAAAGGATATGAGCAAGAGGAAGCGAAACTGATCATGTTCCCTATACGACATTCATAGAGAATGAAGAAAGAGAAATGAATTCCGACGATCCAAATAAACAGAATCTGCAAGCATGTATAGATCTAGCTGACTATGTCATTGAAAATAATGGAACTATCGACGAGCTCCGCCAACAGGTCGATAAGATTATGAAACAAATCGAGAAATAAGACATGAGACGTAAGACATAAGACTTCTGTCTTGATACTTACGTCTTGATACTTACGTCTATTTTAATCCTTTAAACCGATTAGATGAGAATCCCTATCTGAATCAGCAACCGTCATGTCCATCTCAGTCCCGTCGACGTAGAGAAACTTTTTGGCAAATGATACCAATTGACCGTACTCAAAGATATCACGCAACCTGGCCAATTTGCCTGTAAGGAAACAGTTACTTTATCTGGCCCCAAAGGGAAAATTGAGAATGTAAGAATTGTCGGCCCCACAAGAAAGGTAACTCAAGTAGAAATCATGATGGGAGATAACTTCGTTTTGGGTACTCATGCCCCTGTAGAAATATCAGGAGAATTTACTGAGGCTGAAAGCATACATATGATCTGACCAGTCTGAGAATGCTATGTAAACAATGGTATGATCGTATCCAAAAGACATCTCCACTGCACTATTGGAGAATCAAAAGATATGTGACTAAGGAATGGAGATATGATAAAAATAAAAATATCCGGCCCAAGAGGACTGATATTTGAAGAAGTTGCCGTCAGGGCAAGAGATGACTACGCATTAGATTTTCATATCGATATCGAAGAAGCCAATGCTGCAGGAGCTACTGCATGAAGTTGGGGAGAAATCGTTTAATGGGGATAACAGTTGTGGGATAACAGATAACCGTTATCCGTTTTTACCGTTATCCGTTATCTTATTTTCTTAGTCCGCAATGTTTCACATATCTAGAAGCCACACTTTGGAAGGCGAGCAATTCGTCATCACTAAACGATTCGCCACCAAAATCAGGATTTAGACTATTTCATCAGACATAATTTTGTAAGTAATAATGGTCGACACCTTGCACATACTCGGCCATTTTTTCTATATCGACAATCGTATGCATTCCTTTCACGACAGTAGTCCTGTACTCATATTCCACAACACCAGTACGAAGCAATGCTAATATTTTCCTATACTCTGTAAAAAAATCATTGGTCTGAGGCACACCGACAGCCTTCTCATAAAACGCGGGAACGTGTTTGAGATCTATGGCCACATAATCAACTAATTTATGCTGAATGAGTTTTTCTACGATCTCATAGTCTCTCCCGTTGGTATCCAACTTGACTAGAAATCACATCTTTTTGATCTTCTCCGCAAACTCAAACAAATCAGCTTGCAAAGTAGGCTCTCCACCACAGATTGTCACACCATCGAGAAGTCACTTCCTACCTTCCAAGAAATTGAAAAATGCCTCTTCAGAGATATGATCATTTTGGAATAGCATCATCTGCTCAGGCAATACTAATTCGGGATTATGACAAAAATGACAGCGGAAATTGCATCATGGGGTAAAGACGATACAGGAAATTTGCCCTGGATAATCTAATAAACTTGATTGCTGGATTCACGCTATCTTCATAAGCTTCGATATAAATAAATCTACTTGGGCATATTTGTCTTATAGAGATTTTTTCTCTCTTCCAATTTATGAAGAGTATTTTCAGCAAATTCAGGTAATCTATCAGGATTGATACCAAGATTATACAAGATAGAAATGATATTGAAGAAAAGATCACCAACTTCATCCTCTACCTTATCTAAATTTTCAGTTTTTGTCTTGCTAAGTATTCATCTATACTTCTGGACAGCATCGTTAAATTCTCCAAGTTCCTGAGTGAGCTTATGCATCACAGCATCTAGATTAACACCTATTTCTTGTTCAATAGCATGAGTTTGTTTTCCAATCTCGCTTAATTTCATGGGCATATAATGTAGTAGATAAAATCTTATATAATTTTACTGAGATCTCCATTAATGATAATTGGTAGAAGTAGTTTTATTTCTTGTGCATATCTCAGATCATCCTCACTAGGGATTTCATTGAGCAAAAATATTTTTTTCTTGAGATGAGCAGCGATGCCCGTTTCAATCAATGTGGACCCTCATACATATCCTTTTACTCCATTTTTATCGAAATTAACAACAAGGATGGCATCACTTATAGCGATATTTTCATAGTGACCCAGCATACCTTCTCTACCAAAGTCAGGCTGTCCGGTCCAATCATTGACAGCTCCTTCATTGAGAAATACATGTGTATCCAAAGGAATAAGCGTACTATGACCCAATGCCTGAAGCTCTTTCTCTATCTCGAGAATTTTTTCTGCAAATGCCAAGCTGCCACAAATAGTAATTTTCATAGTTATACAATACGAGATAAATCTCAGTCGATCACGATAGGATCCATAGCAGTAAGCTCATCGTGAATATAGGGTTGGTCGGGAAGTGGATTCAGCAAGAATATTTTTTTGTCTGCGGTATACGCAAACGCTATTTCCATAAGTGTATTACAACCGATATAATGAGGGATATCCTTCTTATCAAAATTGAGAGCCAACACAGCATCACTCTGCATGATAGCATTATGATATCGCCTAATATAATTATTTTCTCTTTTGGCCTTGGCATGTTCCCCATGTTCTACCATATGTCGAATATCTTGCTTCTCACCTCTCACAAAAGCAGCATAATCCGGATGAACTATGACTTCATGACCTAACTGAGTCAACCTAGTTTCGTAGTCCAGCATCTCCTTCTTGAAGGTAGAACTTCCACAGATAGTAATTTTCATAGAGTGCACACAGCAGATAAAACTATTCCATATCTCGATCTATTTTTTCCATAAATCTATCAGACCTTTTTTGTACTAGTGCAGACAGTTGCTCAGGAGTAAATCTATGATGCAAATAGAGTTTAGCAATTTGGATCAGATCTACAAGCTCCGCCGCCAAATGCCCATCTCACATATCTAATAACTTCTTACATTCCAGTAAATGAGTGCCAAGTTGCTTGTGAATAAATGCCTGATTATGCCACTTGGGAGCTACT
Source organism: uncultured Candidatus Peribacteria bacterium (assembly GCA_964504915.1). Taxonomy (GTDB): domain Bacteria; phylum Patescibacteriota; class Gracilibacteria; order Absconditabacterales; family Absconditicoccaceae; genus CAJBLF01. The sequence goes on along the minus strand of CAZDFH010000006.1, from coordinate 42,122 downwards.
AATAATTGAGCATAGAAGTCTTCCATCACAGGACACAAAGAAATAAAAGAGTAAACAAAAAAGCAAAGGATTTAGAAACAGAATGATATATATATGATTCTGTCTCATCGCTTTACTTTGGGGTAGTATCTTTTTCAGAAATTTACTCATTATCCTCTACATACAAATTACAACAGCAACCATTCCCCTCTCTAAATTTTTTACACTGGCATAACGTATCTTCATTTTTTCCCACCTGACAAGGACAATATCCACCATTTCTTTCCATCAATTTTTCAATATTTTCTACTATAAGAGTATTTGGGTTCTTTTTATATTTTTTAGTCATCATATATGATATGTAAATAAATGCACATACATCTAGTATTTGTAAACCGTTCACGCAAGATAATTCTTGATTACTTTCTCACTAGGAAAGAATATCGGCGATGGTAAATTATCTAAGGAAAATCGTTGTCGTTGAGTAATTTCATCTGGCTCCATAACTTGGGGTTCTCATTCCACATCTGTACACAGGAACCCAATAGTAACGAAATGATTATCATGGACTATATCATTAGTAATGCTAATTATTTTCATAGTATCTGGATTAATTTTTAATCATGTCTCTTCTAATGTCTCACGGTATGCCATCTCTTCAAAACTCTCATGATATTCTGTCTTGCCCCCTGGCATAGTCCAGGTACCTTCTCCATGCATGAGAGAACTAGCTTTTTCAGGATCTAGATGTCTCTGTCCGAGCAATACTTTCCCATCTCTCAGGATCATAACTCCAAATCCTACTCATACTCTCTTTTTGTCTTCAGCCATTATGATAGTGAATAACTAAAAACTAATAGTTAACAGCGAAGGAGTTTTTTTGTACAAAATACCGACACTTTTCACTTTTAACTTTTCACTCTTCACTGTTTTTTAGCAAGAGCAAGGACAAGCAGCGGGAGCATACTTTGCTGAGAATTCAGAATTCATAGATTTCTTTTCGTTGAAATACTTTCTTGTATAAAATTCTCCTTTTTTACCAATATTGAAATTGCTGACAGGATTGTAAAATCCTACTACGCGAGTGTAGATAAGACATCTTGTTCTCTCTACTTCTTTTCCATCTTTGTTTACAAATGTTGCGCTCATGTGCGTGATGATTTATAGAATAAAAGAATTTTATAGTGATTAGATAGAAATTTCTGCTTCTCTAAATTTTTCTAATTTACTCTTGTCGGCGGTAAAGATATCTCTGGTCTCCAAGTCATATTCTGCTCCTGTGTATCAGATCTCTTTGTCACACATAGGACAGTAATCATGTTCTCCGACTATGTATCCATGCTTTGGACAGATAGAGAAGGTAGGCGTAATAGAGATATATGGCATTCTATATTTACCCATACACTTCTTGACTAATGCTTTACAAGCATCTGCATCAGTAATTCTTTCTCCCAAATACACATGGAAAACTGTTCCACCAGTATACTTACATTGCAATTCATCTTGGATATCCAACGCTTCGAAGACATCATCAGTAAAGGTCACTGGTAGCTGAGAAGAATTGGTATAGTAAGGAGCGTCATTAGTCCCTGCATGAATGATGCCAGGCAATTGTTTCTTATCTTCTCTTGCAAGTCTGTATGAGACACCTTCTGCTGGTGTCGCTTCTAGATTATATAAGTTACCTGTTTCTTCTTGGTATTCGGTCAAGACATCTCTCATAAAATCGAGTATCTCAGCTGCGAATTCTCTTCCTCGTTTGGTAGATACATCTTCTTTTCCATTGGTGAAATTGAGGATAGCTTCGTTCATTCCATTGAGTCCGATAGTAGAGAAATGATTTCTAAATGATGCTAAGTATCTCTTGGTGTATGGATACAAACCAGCATCTAACCATCTATTTACGACCTTTCTCTTGATCTCTAGAGAATTTTTTCCAAGGTTCATCAGATAACGAACCTGCTCTTTAAATCATTCTTTATCATCTTTGAAATTGTATCCTATCCTAGGCATATTCAAGGTAACTACTCCTACAGATCAGGTCATCTCGGCAGAACCAAATAGTCCTCATCCTCTCTTCTCCAATGCCTTCAAATCCAATTGTAATCTACAACACATTGATCTTACATTACCTGGTTTGTATGCGTTTGGATTTTCGACAGTATTACCTTTTTCATCGACAGTATATTGTGATCAGACGAAATTCTGGAAGTAAGGAATACCATATTTTGCAGTCATCTCAAACAACGCATCTACATCTGGATCTTCCCATGGGAAATCTTCTGTAATATTGTAAGTAGGGATAGGGAAGGTAAATATTCTTCCATTCATATCTCATTGAGTATATACCTTGATCAACGCTCTATTGACGATCCTCATTTCTTTTTCTAGTTCACCGAACTTCTTCTTGTATGGGCCTTCAGACAAACCTCCCAAATATAATGCCTTATCTTTCAAATCTTCTGGACAGGTCCAATCCAAGGTAACATTGGTAAACGGCGTCTGTGTTCCTCGACGGGATGGAGTGTTTAGGTTGAAGACAAAGTTTTGTAAATTTTGTAACACGTACTTATTTATTTTCTTATCCATAAATGCTTCTTTCTCTTCTTCACTAGCAAATTGTGCATGTGTCGTCACAAGTTCTTCTCTCAATTCTTCTGAATATTTGTGAACGAATGGAGCTAAATAAGTATCTAATGATGAAAATGCTTGTGCACCTACTCGCTCATTCTGAAGTACTCAGAAAAAGTTAACCATTTGATTGACAGCAGACTGCAAATGTTTTGGTGGATTAGATTCTACTTTACCACCGACACCATTAAATCATTCTTCCAATAATTGTCTCAGACTTCGTCCTGCACAATACGGAGTAAACATTCATAGATCATGAATATGAAGATCTCCATTTCTATGTGCATTGCCGATTTCTTCAGGATAGACGTGAGAAAGCCAGTAATTTGCTGTAATTTTCTCTGAATTTTTGAGAATAAGTCCTCAGATAGAATAAGCTATATTTGCATTTTCATTAATTCTCCAATCAAGATGATCAAGGTACTCATTCATCGTATTTCCTACGTCAAGAAGGATCTCCTTTTCACTTCTAAACTCAGCTCTCTTAGCACGATAGGTAATGAAACTCTTGGCTACAGTCTCATATCATTCCCTCATCAGGACAATCTCTACGGCATCTTGGATAATCTCAATATCAGGAATATTCGTACCAATTTTCTTTTCCACTTCGTCGACAACCTTGTCTGTAAGTGTAGATACAGCGGACAGGTCTTTTTCTCCTGCAGATTCGAATGCTCTTTTGATGGCATTTTCAATTTTTTCTCTCTCAAAAGAGACGATAACACCATTTCTTTTCCTGATTTTGTAGATAGCCATACGTACAGTTGCGTGATAAGAATTAAAAAAGTAATTATATCTAAGATTTGAAACCTTTGTCACAAAGTAGGTACAACGTTGTCACAAAGTAGATACACATTGTGTATCAAACGGGAACCATTACAATTTGGGACTATTTGCAACCAGTTGGAACAAGTTGAAACCATTCCCATTCTATTTACATTTCTTGATAATAATACAATATCTTGTGTCTATCACGCCATCGTGCACACTATATATAGTATTATATACCCTTTGCAACGGAAAAATCATTAAAAAAAATTACTTTGTGATAGCTTTTGGTTAGCACATTTCAGTGAATTCTTTCACAAATATCTATTTTTGGAAATAAGCAAAATGGACACTATGTAAGAGAACAATAGGATAGAAGCCAATTTCAGATTTAAGAAATATTAGAATTCTTCACATGCGACACGATATCCAGCTCCGCAATAGTCATTTCAGCAGAGAAAAATACATGAAAAAATCCTATCCACAAAAAAACAAAATCCTTTAGAAAATAAAGTCATACGTGAAAATGTTCAGCTTTTTTTGGTTATTCATATCTCAATGCTTCGATAGGTTTGAGCTTGGCAGCATTGTTTGCAGGCAATATTCAGAAGACAATTCCTATAGCAACAGCAGAAAAAAATGCGAGCAACACAGCTCCGATAGAGATGATAGCCGTAAGAAATATATTAATCACAAACACTATGATAAAACTCATAATGATTCATATAATTCATCCCATCAGGCTGAGCACTACAGATTCTGTCAGAAATTGTAAGATAATATCTTTTTTGTGAGCTCCAATGGCTTTGCGGATACCAATTTCTTTGGTCCTTTCTGTCACTGAGACAAGCATAATATTCATAACACCTATTCCTCAAACCAATAATGATATAGCAGCAATTCATGCAAGAAATCAGGTCATCACTCAGGTAATACTACTCATTGTCTCTATCATATCACTTTGACTTTGCACAGTGAATGTTGCTGTTGCAGTTTCACTCAATCATAAATATTTTCTCAGACTATTTTCCAATTCTGTTTTCGTCGTTTCTGCAATAGTGGTATCTTTGGCAGAAAGTAAGATGGATGCGTAATCATGAGTACCAAACAATCTCGTCTCAGCTGTCGTTATAGGGACAAACAGAGCATCATTAGACATACTATTGTCTTCTAATACTCCAACTACCGTCATGACAAGATTTCCCATTTTTATTTTTTCTCCAATGGGATCTACTGCTGCTACTCAAGATCAGAACATAGTCTCTGCAATATCATGTCCCAAGACAGCCGACTTATTCAATGTCTCCACATCATCAGCAGTAATAAAAGAACCTTCTGCTACGGTTAAATTTTTCACTATAAGATAATCTGGAGTGACCCCATTTACTGTCGCGTTCGTGGTATAATCACCGTAGGTAACGACGCTCCTATTACTAATCGTGGGAGCAACAGCACCGATATTGGAAACATTTGCTTGGATGTAACTAACCATTCATTCATCCAATGTGGCAGATTCTGTCGTACTCGCTGCTCTACGCATATTTCTATTACTTCATCATGGAGTCACACTGAGAAGATTTGTTCCCAATGACTCTATTTGACTCACAATATCCTGCTTAGTTCCATTACCTATAGCAAGCATCACTACTACGGAAAAAACTCAGATAATGATACCAAGCATACTGAGTCATGTCCTAAGTTTATTTCTACTAAGATCTGTCTTAGCATTGATGAAGTGTTCATGCAGGTTCATATGTATGAAAAATTAATAAACAGTATCTATGAATAGTCAGTCTTTGAGGTATAAATGTCTTTTTGCATATAATGCAATTTCTTTTTCATGGGTAATCAAAACAATAGTTTTTCATTCTTTATGTAATGTAGTAATCATCTCCATAACTTCATTTCCCGTCTTGGAATCCAAGGCTCCTGTTGGTTCATCTGCCAAAATAATTGATGGATTAATCACTAATGCTCTTGCGATAGAGACCCTTTGTTGTTCCCCTCATGACATTTCATTTGGCTTATTATGTATTCTATGTCACAATCAAACTTTTTCTAATGCCTTAGTCGCTCTTTCTATCCTTTCTTGCTTAGGTACTCACTGATATGCCAATGGAAGCATGACTTGTTCTAACGCAGATTTTCTGGGAATGAGATTATATGTCTGAAATACAAATCCTATTTTTTGTCCACGGATAGTAGCGTGCTGATCACTGTCTAAACGAGCAACGTCTGTGCCCTCAAAAAAATATTCTCCTGTAGTCGTCGTATCCAGTAATCCGATAATATTCATCAGCGTCGACTTTCCACTTCCTGAGTGTCACATAATGCTGACAAATTCTCCTGCATCGATGTTTAAGTCGATTCACTTAAGCACATTAACAACCGTCTCTGCTCAGAGGTAATAATCTTTTATGATATTTTTGAGTTCTAAGAGCATTATTTCTATAATGAAAAATAAATAGTTCTACTTGTTTGTTATTGTCCTGGAGGTCATCCACCTCACATAGCTCAGCCCATACTTCACATTCCTCACATCATGGATGTAGAAGATTTAGCGAAAGTGCTTGCGGTAATTGATTTTTTTATGATCGTTCCAACAGTTAGTCATGAGGTAATTTCAGTCATCGTGCCATTTGTTGACCCCACTTCTATCAGCAATTGTTTTTCGTCTGCATCCAACACATACTTTGTATTTCCTACAGACTGAATATATGTTGTCGGAATAATAATAACGTTTTGTTTGTCTTCAATGATAATCTTCACACTCGCCGTCATACCCGAATACATCGTCTTCTCTCCTTTGTCTATGGCTACTTTGACGGTATACGAAACAACACCATTAGTCGTAGTAGGGGTAGAATCGATATCACCAAGTACTCATTCAAACGTTTCATTAGGATAGGAATCAAGCACCACTTCTACAGTCATTCCTGGCTGTACATTCACGATATCTATCTGATCAAGAAGAACCGTCACCTCTACTAGATTTGGATTTTCTAAGTACACATATTTTTCGTCACTGGAAGTAACTTTATCTCCCACTTTGAAATCTATCTTTCTCAATGTCCCATCAAATGGAGCAATGATTTGTAAATCTTCTAAATCTTTTTTGGTTTGCTCAAGTGCCAATTCTTTTTGTCTAATGCCATTTTGTGCGATTTGCAATTGCTGCTCTGTCGTTCAATTTTTCGTAGTTTCCAATGTCTTTTCTTGGATAATAATAGTATTTTTGAGATTGGCGATTTCGTTAGCCTTAGACTCCAAGGTAATTTTATCATCATTGGTGCTAGATAGTTTGGTAATCTGATTGATAGTATTGGTAATATCTTCCAATGAAGACTTTACCTTAGTGCTTAGAGTATACATCTCATCCTCTAAATTTTTCGCCATCGTCGGTGTAAAATCTTGACCATACGAGCTATTTTGCAGCGCAGTATAGGTATCTATAGCAGAAGTATAAAGTGCTTGATAGAGCTCTCTAGTCAAATTGAGTCAAACTAGAAGTAAATTCCTATCATCAGTAGAAGTCATCCCCGTAGCAAAATACGACTGCAATGCTTTCAACTTAGTAGATGCATCAGCAATAGCATTATCAGCAGCAAGTTTGAGTGAAGAAGTTGATCCTCAGATATATTGTTGATACTGATAGGTATTGAGGACGTCGGTATTGATTTGATTGATAGTTTTACCTCATTCCAATATATAATTTTGCACATCAAGTCTAGCATTTGCCATAATAGTCTCTGTATCGCTGACCGTATCGACACTTGTCTGATCTCATGACAAGTCATCATACTCCTGTTGTGCAATCTCCAATTTTAGTTTACTCTGTTCAAGATTATTTTCTGCTTGTAATATCTGAGCACTTCTATCCCCATTCAATGTCTCGTCCAATTGAAGCTTAGCATTTTCCAATCCAATCTCTGCTTGGAGAATATTGCTTTCGACAGAACTTTGATCCAGCTCTGCGATGACATCTCATTTTTTGACAGTATCTCCTTTTCTAAAATAGACTGCTGTCACATCTCATTGCTGATTGAAACGAATCTTTTGCTCATCCACGAGCTCAATACTACCATAGGCTTCAATGGTATTTTGAATATTTCCGGTAGCAACTGTATATTCAGAGACATTAGTGATAGCAGTACTACTTCCTGATTGCATTCGCCACCCCAAAAGTACTCAGATAACAATTCCGATAAAAAAATATTTTTTGATCAGATGGTGATGAGTGTATGTCTTCACCTTATGAAAATAGGTAACCATGTGGTTCTTGATATGATCGAAAGTCATGAGAGGAAATAAGCTATAAATAAAAATTATTATTGTGATAAATGTTGATCAAGCAATTGCTCTGCAGATGAGACATTTCATCATGTTCCATTTCTCATCCTTCATGAGCCCATCATAGCACCAGATCACGGCATAAAATTACCAGAGCCACCTGGTCAGCCAGAAAATCCACCACTTCCATTTCTCATACCAGACAACATTCATGCATTCATTCACGAACGAAACATCCCAGATCAGAAATTTCAAGCACCACTTTCTAAGGACGAACGCTTAGTAAAAGATGCAGAAGATAGAGTACTAGAGCCACTTTTGAAAGCTTGTCCTACTGCTAGACAGACCAGAAGTCAGGCTACAATACCAAGCGATACAGAAAAAAGTTTTTTCATAAAAAACAAGAAAGAAATAAATCATCGCCACCTCTATACTCTTTCACCTTAAACTAACCTTAAGAAAACAAAAAAAAATCCATTCATGAAGAACAGACTTTCTTTGAAAATATATGTATATGTGAAAACATTCAGACAAAGGTTTTAAATTTTATGCCATATGCTCTGCCATAAATGTTCAAAATAATTGTTTTGCATTCTCATCAATATCTAGAGTATCAAGTTTGCTACCAAGAAATTTTCGCTGATCAGCAGTCAAGGACTGTGGATTTTCTTGATAATCATTCCATAATGCGTTAGCATCGTACGACAACACCTCCACCGTTTCTGTATTCGTCTTAGCAACAGATTTTTTCATTTTTTTCTTGTCAGGAGAGACGTCACCCAACGTAAAAATCTCAGGCCCACGAGTGGTGACCGTTGCTTTGGTAATACCATTAATACCTTGATCTTTTATTCTTCCCATTAGGACTCATTAGAGAATAAAAATTAGTATTATTACTAATAATAGTATACATATTTAATATGATTTGTCAAGAGATAATAGAAAGACAAAAAAGCCCACCCACCTAGTGGTTTACCAGTCCTGTCTACCGACAGGCAGGCGTGGATGACGGGCAAGTTGGTGAAGAACAAGCTTTCTGGAAGAAATATACTCTGTTATATTTTTTTTCAATAAGATTCCGTAGCTCATTTCTCTTACACCGACGATTTTTGAACTCATAAATTATTTCGTTCACACTCATACTTTATGTATCAAAAATCGTCGGTATACATTCTCCTTCAAAAATATTTTTCATTTTTGATTGAAGAATGTATAGTTGACCAAACGATAATTCTTCGCTATACTTCATAATTATTCGTTGGTCAACTGTAGTTTCGACATCATAAAAACTTTCAAGAAGATTCAAGTTTTTATTGTGTCTCAACTAAATATTCTTAAATTTATACAATTCGAGACCATTGATCATACCAGACTTTTCATCACTAAGTGATTCATTTGCCTGCATGATAATAATTTTATCATCGAGGGAAATATTTCATTTGAAAATAATTCTGATCATTTCTTTACCCACTCTTTTGAGATTTTCGTAACTAAATGACTGAGAAATTTTGTATCCTCTTACTCATCGGAGCATATTGAGATATCTGTACGTTTCATCATTTTTGGTAAAGGCAATCACTGGTACTCTTGGTGCTAAAGACGACAATCTAGCAGCAGAATATCAGTTCTCCGTATAAGAAACGACAGCCCTAACGAGAACCTCCTTAGTCGCTCTATAGGAATTGTAAATGATATAATCTCTTACCAAAAATTCATTATTCTCATAAAAACGTGACAAATCTTTTTCGGCAATTTTGAGTTCATATTTATCGAGAATTTCAGAAAGCTCAGTAATCATTTCTAGAGGATCATCCTCTCCAAGCATGGTATCTATCATATATGCATCAGCACCTAAGGCACAAAATTTCTTCGCCTGAGACTCGTTAACAAGCAAGTAATGTTTCCCATCAGATTTACCGACAAAGGTAATGATGATAGGTTTACCCATTTTTTTACATTCTTGGACAAGTAATTCTTCCGTCCATTTTGTCTCCTTGATCAGCTTATCTATCTTATCAAAGATCAAGATAATACCATCTGCGGAATCGAGAATTTCCTTGAAATGTTGGAGTCCTTCTTTGTTCTCTATCTTAGCAAGAATTTTCAATTTATCCGCATTTTTGGTAGCTAGAAATTGCCTCAACTCAAGAATATCATTCTTAGATTTCGTTAATGAGCTAGCAATAATATGTACTCCATATTCTAGTCCCCACAGGATATCTTTTTTGTCTCTCTCTCCAAGGAAGGGAATCGCATACTCATAATTTGGGAAAAGAGCTCTATCAAATTGTGCAACTCTACCTCATTGAGTAACCTCAGCCAAAATACCTGTAGGCTGAATCTTTTTGACTTTGACCACTACACCACTTTGCTGAAACTTAATTTGCTGTCCAATTCTCAATTCACGAATGAATGGTGCGTCAAGGAAAATTTTCTTTTCATGTTCTTGTGCATACTCAGAATATTCTACTTCGACGAGTTGTTTCTCTCTGACTTTCACATCCATAACATTCTTGACTCTAATATCAGCACCTCTCGTCTCAAGCATAATAGTCTTGCTATTATCGAGCTTCATAATCGTATCAATATATTTTTTGTTGTTGTCATCAAATCCTCCTGATAGAGAAACACGAAATACATCGACCATATTGATGACTTTGGAAAGTACGGTCTCTTTGGCAAGTGTAGGTCCTACTCATGCGATGATTTTGGAAAAGCGGAAGTTGTTCATTGGCTTACATGTATTTAAGAATAAAATAAGACTACTGGAGGATTGATAACAAATAGTAACTCGTAGTAATAAATAGTAACTCATTGTTAATTTATTTTTTTGTTAGCTTGGAGAATTTTTTACAACCATGTTACCATTATGTTACATCCATGGGATATGTTACGCGAAGCATGTTACAAGCTATTAAAGCTTCTCAGCATCTACCAATAAATATCATTTCTTCTGTATCTGTTTGACTAAGATTTTATCTTTGATAACTAGACTTGCATGAGCATCTGTTTTGGTACGAAGCAAATCGTCGCCAACGATAACTACGATTTCTTTCTCTTCATAACCAGCTGGGAATGCGATATCTATACGACCATTTTTTTGTGCTGAGCTCATCTGCGTCTGGACGTCTAACAATGGCAAGTCAGCAAATGATTTTACATTGATACTGAGTCCGACTGTCTTTTCTAAATCATTAATAGTCGCACCAGCTTTGCCAATAATACGTCACTTATAATACTCTGGAATATACAAATCTAGACTCGATCATTTTACTCTGAGTAAGAAATCACAGGGTAATAATTTTTGTAATTTTTGATTAATTGTCTGCTTAGCATATTCTGAGATTGCGTTTTTTCCTTTGCTTTCTACTTTGACTCACTCGCCGGAAAGCGGCATCACAATTGTCTGTTCTCCGAAGGTATAGATTTCATATTCTACTCTCTTGGATAAAAAACTGGTCACAATAATCACTGGTCTTGCGAGATCATCTGATTCCATTCACTCAGGGACTTTGACCGTTAACGCAAGTTGATATACTTCTCCGATCTTTCCTTTATCGATGTAAATCACTGTATCAATTACTTGTGGGATGATTCACATTTCAATAGTACCTAAGAATCTCTGGATAGAATCTACCGGTCTCGTAGCGTGTATCACGCCGACCAAACCAATTCCCGTCAATCTCAAGTCCTTGTATAATTCGAAATCAGATGTGTTTCTTACTTCGTCGTAGACTGTGTAATCAGGTCTAGAAAGTAGTAAAATGTCTCTCACTTCGTCATGTGTTCCGTAGGTGAAGCTGTACTGTACAATATCATCGGAAAGCATCAAATCACGAGGTGATTCAATCGTTTTGATGATAGCATTGTCTTTGTGATAGACCTCGATCAGCGCTTGCGCGAAGGTTGTCTTTCCGCTTCCAGGAGCTCATGAAACTAGGATTCCCTTGGATTTATTTTTCAATAAATCAAATGTCTCATCGTCTAAATTATAATCTTCGATACTTAATTTCTTGATTGGTTTGACGATAGTCATTTCTGATCCATCGGAAAGTGGTGGGTAGACAAGCACGATTCTGTATGGTCAGAGTTGGAGAACTTTGGATAATTTTCTATCGATCTCTAGAAATCCATCGTCTCTGTTTTCGACTTCTTCATAAATTTTGGCTACCAAATCTTTGAACATATCCTTGGTCATCACTACCGTATCTACGTATGGCTTCCAATTGCCTGGCTCACCTTTTTTTCTCACGATCTTATTATTTTCCTTGATATGTAATGACATCGTGGTGTCATCAAAGTATTGATCAAGGATTGAATGTCCGATAATTTTTTCCATGTAGAATATTTAGGATTAAAATCTAATCAGTGAATTTTAATGAATCTAGTGTGTCCAATAGTAGTTTTTTTCCTTCTGATCCGTTAGTTGTGGTGAATACAACTGTATTGTTGCCTTTTGAAATATAAATATAAGGACTTACAGAGTCGATACCATCAGTCTGCATTGTCTCTATTGCATCCAACCCAGCTATTTTTATTTGTATTGGAGCTGATGTCATTGTGTCTTTTATAGAAGCTTTATACCAACTTTGAAAATCTACAAATGAGGAATATGTTCAACTATAAATGCTAATCGCTACCCTAATTATGCCATCTCAAGTCTTATCTTGAAACCTCATCCATGTAAGAAGTGGTAATTCAAATGGTGGTTGTCATTGATAAATTTCCCATGTATCTGGATATTGTAATTGAATCCCATACACATTATCTGTATATGTTAGAAATCAACTATTTTCTCCACTAGAAATCCCCGTCGTAGGACATTCTCCTCTAAAATATGCCCATTCATCACATGTCGTACCATCAGTTAAATGACAGATCCCTGACTGTCATCCACTCAAATCAGTGACGATTTCTAGTGTTCCACTTTGTTGCTGACAATACACCGAAGCTGGATTTGCTAAGGTTGTTGTAGCTTTCTGCGTCGAACCAAATCGTGTAGTCTGTGCCTTCACTACGAAAAATGCTGCGATGAGGACAATAAGAATTCAGATGATTCGAAGAAGCTTTTTCATGAAGAAAGAAAAAGAATAAAAGAAAACATAAATATTAATATTTTATTTGTACCAATCACTAGGGTCAATATTAGATACTGTCATATTTTCAGAAACAGAAACTGGTATGAGATTATGCGATGGGCATTCCGCCTTCAATCAGCAAGTTACAAATTCTGAATAATATGCTTCGAGTTTTCATTCCTTAGCATAGACATTATATATTCCAACAGGAACTTTAATCTTGTATCATATATGATATGTATATTTATTATTTTCAATGTGATCTTTTGTACAGACAATTTCTTTAGTTGAAATATTTCTTGCACACACTTCCATATCTCACGGGATTCATTCTGAAGGGTAACTTAGAGATCATTCAATGAATCAGAAATCATTAACTCATGATGAGTTTTTCACTAATCCCGTAGTTTCACTCCCAGTAGCATATTGCGAACACTTTGGCTCACTTGGTTTCTCGCAATACATCTTGGTACAAGCATCTACTTTCCCATCTTTGACGGAACAATTGTTACAACCGTCGAAATAGCTGACACAGTTCGTCAAATCAATCCCCGTAGAAACGATTCCTGTTTGGACATTTCCTGTCTGTGTAGGCATACCAAGTCGGGTAGTATTTTTTTTGATCAGCAAGTATATACAGACAATGATGATCAGAATAATTATTTTCCGAAGAAGTTTTTTCATAAGAGATATGAAGGATTAAAAATTATTTAGATATACTTTTTATGATTGTAATGAGATTGTTTATATCTTTTTCTGTCACATTATAGGGCTGTCGAAGATCATTATAGCCAGCGGGCTTTGGTTGCTCTGATGTAAAATCAGCGATTTCTATGAGATAATATTTCCCTTTGATATCAAGCATAAAGGAACCAAATCATGATACTCATTCCAACTGGACTAATTTTTTGTCAGGTTGATTTATTAGTATCTTGTCGGTAGCCTGTACTTTATTTTTACTAACCTCATCTATTTTTAGTAAAGCATATACTACATATCATGAATTATCTTTTATATTTGTGGCAATACGTAATACAGGTATAGAACAGTCATAATCAGCACAAGGATTACTTGTTGTCTTGGTTATTGTTCGTCACTTAGGGATTTGGAATGAAAAATCTTCGATTGCTGATACTATATTTTCCCCTGTTTTTTCTTGTAAACACTTTGGTTCACTTGGCTTCTCGCAATACATCAATGTACAAGCATCTGCTTTCCCATCTTTGACTGAGCAATTATTACAACCATCGAAATAGCTGACACAGTTGGTCAAATCAATTCATGTGGCAACAACTCATGTCTGAATAGTTCCTATCTGGGTAGGCAGACCAAGTCGAGTAGTATTTTTTTTGATCAGCAAGTAAATACAGACAATGACGATCAGAATAATTAATTTTCGGAGGAGCTTTTTCATAAGCAGAGAAAAAAATAAAATTATTTAAATCGTGCTAATGTTGTAGTCACTGCATTTGTTACCACATTTTGAAATGTGGAGTTAGTAAGAATATTTGCTTGATAATATGCTATGACAGCTTGTGCGGTCGGAAGCGATTGTGCTTGAAAGCTAGACAACATCGGAGCGAGCTCCATATTTTTTTCCAATATATTTTGGATCGCTATGATGAAATTTCATTTTTTGACGATAAGATTGAATACTGGTGTAGATGCTTCTCACTCCATGCTAATAAACATTCTAGACGTGTCAGCACCGGTCACACTTTGTCCCGTAAGTTCAAAGGTTGTAGTTTGGAATCCAGCGTCGAAACCTATCTCTGTCTCCAAAAGATTATGATAGAGCACATGTGGAAGTGTACCTAATGTCTGTATTTCTTGGAGTGATTGATCGATAATTCCCTGATATCCTGTCGCATTGCTAAGATCAATTACTTTGATAGTAAAGCCAGATTGCTCACACCATCGATCAGCGAAGACGATACCTGATATGTCTTTTTGCCATTGATCACAAGAACTATTTTGTTGGCAATCAGTAGCTTGAGCGGCAAGATATTCTTGTCTTGTGTGTCTTGGTGTACAAAAATTTGGAGTAACAAATATATCTGACTCAGTCACGGAAGTCTGTATTCCTGTAGTGACTACGGTCACAGGAGCTGTGGTAAATCGTGTCGTGTTTTTCTTGACGAACAAAAAAGCGCAGGCAAGTAAAACGAGAATCACCAGTGTCCGAAGAAATTTTTTCATGGACTTGTTTTATAAAAAATAAAGTATTGATTGTGAGATATGATGTGTTCATCTCACCTTGCCTACCGGTTTACCCGCCGAGGAGGGCAGGCAGGCTTATGTCTATTCAACACATTCCCCTGTATACAGAAACGTAGCTTTCTTATTTACATCCATCATACACCTATTGCCAAAAGTCTGCTTAATAGGAGGACATGGAGCTTTGATACATTCTACCTGGACTTCTGCACAGACAGGAGTATAATCCATCGTACAAGCTATGCCACCAGTAGTATCTTCCACAGGAAGAGTAGCTCCTGTAAGATCAGTAGGTAATGTCTCACCAGTATCAGTCATACCCGTCAAGAGCACTTCTTGATGCCACCCTAGGAAACTATTAATGTGCATGACTGTGGAGTTGGTAGGATTAGCCTTAGCAAAAATGAATACTCCCAAAAGAATGACCACAATGAGCCGAAGAATCTTATGCTTCATAATGCGAAAGAGAGAATAAAAAAAATTAATTTATAATTTATAATTTAGAAACAAGACCTACTGTGTTTACAAATTGTAAATTGCAAATTAAAAATTGGTTCCATAGACACTCTATATATTGATTTTTTTTGAAATTTCAATATAAAAGCATAAACTCAGAGCAAGTTATGGCTTTTTACCTAGTTTTTTGTAGATGACTTTTCTCGTAAATGGTATAAAAGAAGAAAACAAAATCACCACACAGATAGAACTCTTGGTGGAAACGGAATCCGACCTGCTCGTGAGGAAGATTTTGGACAAATATACTATTCTCGTCCTCTCGCTCAAAGAGTATGACGAAGACCCAAAAAAGTTTGGTGACATTCGGATCAAGATACAACGATGAATGGACCAGGTGACATTACGAAGCAAACAAACCGATATAGAAGAAACCTGCAAAATAATATTTCGTTTGGGGGTAGATGTCAAAGAGATTAATTCGGTCTCCAAGCCGATAAGCCAAGAAGCCATGCAAAAGCTCTTGGATACTACTCGCGAAGCCATAACTCTAGAACAGAAAACTAAGCAAGTAGCGATACAAACGAAGAAAACTAGAGAAAAGAAAATATACGCCGATCCCAGATTAGCAGCAGCACAAAAGGTAGTCATTCGAATATTCCAAAAAAGCGAACAAGTCACGACAGCGATGAAATGAGATATCACCAGACAAGAACTGGAGAAAATAACATTGCAGGAAAATGAGTTGAGAAAATTAAGAATGGGGAATAACTACGAAAAGATCAAAGAGAGCTGTGTAGCACTGATGAAAATGATAGAAAGTCTGGAAGAGAGATACTTTGCAAAACTACAACCTCAAGCAAAAGAAGTAATTACAGACAGTGTCCTGACTGACATAGACATTCAAATGGAGATGATGAGACAATCATATGCCATGCAGACCAAATTATTAGGAGCTAGAGTCGGCGTAGAAAACCAAGATTATGCACTATTTGGCAATCTCGCATTCTGCCGAAAATTTTTTCAGAAAGATTTCGTAGCACGGATTTTACGTCCTATCCAACTCTTCGATCGCCTCTATGCTATCCTGGAATTTAGTATAGGATTTATTCTCGTACTATGATGAACCTTCCTTGTATACAATATCTACCGACCGCTCATGGACAATCTGTCTGGGCTCTATATCCAAATGATCAAAGTGGGATGCTTGGGCTTACTGATCTTCATAGGCAAGTTTTGGAAAAAACCAAATATTCTCAATCTCTTACTTATCTATACATTAACCATTTTATGATATCGATTACTGACGAGTCTGATTGTAACTAATTTTGCACTTTAGATAAATTGTCATGTCGAGCGAAACGAGAAATCCCCTAGTATGAAATCACAGACAAATAAAATAAGGTGATTCCTCACTCTGTTTCAGAATGACACGACAGACATAACTCGTTAACTCATTAACTCTTTAACCCGTTAACTGCAATATGGCATTATTATCACTATGCATCTGAATTATCTGATTTATGGTCTACTTCTATGCTATCGGCCTATGGTTTGTAGGATTTTTGCCTATCATCATCTTGGCTATATTGTTCGCATATTACGGAGTGACTCAAAATATCAAAATAAAATCTTCTGACTTACTTCAGAGATATAGTCTCTTCATCGCATGGATTATTATTCTCGCAGGATTTGTCGGCATCTTTAATTTTTTCTGAATGAGCTTAGTATCGACATGTCTAGGACTGATTGGAATAAATTTATTCCTTCGACTAGGTTCGTATGTCATCAAATATGAAGATGGTAAGATGGTATTTCAACTCGGCTACTATCTCTCCTGTATATTTCTTATCGTCGTCATGACGGTCTTTGAAGGAGGTATCTGATTTTGGAATACGTTTAGTATGCTCCGAGTCATGCAGTGTGGAGTCATGGGTTTCCTCATCTTCGTCGTCGGACTTAAAGAAAATATGGAAGACTATCTGCGATATAAACTAGGAATACGGACATTGTGAACGATCATTCTCATCATTATTCATCGAGTAAATAATTTCTATGTAGCACTGACACTAAATAGTTTATTACTCACAGGAGTCTATTTCTGGATATTCAATGTGCTGAAACATAAACCACTCAGCGAAGACAAGAAAGCGAATATTTCGGTCAGAAGAATATTGGCAGGGGAAAGAATTACGACAGCCAAGAAGCGTTTCTCCTCAGAGTTTCAGCAGAAGATATATCACTTCGTCTTTGATATGCCAAGTTTGGCAAAGAAGCTTCTAGAGCTGATGAACATTATTCTCATCATTGCATTGATCTATTATTACGTCGTCAATATTGCTGGCTTTGCCAATATTTCACATATCTTCTATCGGCTGATTATCATCATCTTTGTCATGAACGTCTTATTACTAAAAAAGATTTGATACAACAGCATCATCCAAAATCTTGTCGTCTTCTTGGTAATCAATTTTGCTATCTACATCAGCTTATTCTCTTACTTTAATGGTGATGTAGGAGCGATAGTAAGTCGGACCATTTTACGAAATATTGTCAGTGCAACACTGATTTTCTATGCACACAAGATTCCTCTGCTGGCCAAAATTTTCACGCCTATCGAATACACCTATCGATTGGTAGCGACCGTCGCAGCACTTGTAGTAAATATTATTTTATTACGAAATACTACTCTCCCCGGGGAGCTAATTTTCTTCTTGGTCTTACTGTATATTGGTCTCGAATGAATGATATTATTTTACGCTGCGAAATATTTGCAGAAAAGAATTATAGAATAAAGGTTGAGAGTTGAAGCCCACACCAATGTTCCTGTAAAGACGCATTGCATGCGTCTCCGTAGCCAATTAAAATATGTGGGCATGTTGAGAGTTGAGAGGTTTTTAATTTCTAAGTGACTTTATGCCAAAAATCAAAGGAACAATAACATCTCTAACAGAGCATGAAGTGGAAAAGAGCGTAAGAAAATACCTCATCAATGATAAAAATCGATCTATAGAGAAAGAAGAAAAGAAAAAATGAGAGCATGGTTGTGATATTATCGCACGACATAGCAAGTGGAGAAAAAGATTGTTTATTGAGGCTAAATGAAGTTGAAAACATCCTGAACAAGTAAAAAATAATGCATTTTATACACTACTATGACAAATTTTGTCTCGCATGGATATAGAGGGAAATAACCCGAAAAAGGCTCGTTTCTATGCAATTGCTATACCTGCTGATTGGGAAAATACGTTTAGAAATAAAATCAAGAAAATGACATATGGCTGGAAATTATTAAAGCTGAAAGTATATTTAGTATCTAAGGAATGAGAAGATAAGTACACTGTTACGGAAAAAAGCTATTCCAAACTTCTAAAAAAGTAACATAATCTTTATCCTTAATACATAATCATGACCAGTGATTTCCAACTCAAGGTAAAAAAATTTATGGATGAAAATAATATGAACAATCCTGTCGAATACAGGATGCTTGATCTCGTAGATGAAATAGGTGAAGTAGCCAAGGAGATAAGCAAGATGTCAGGGTATGGCACCAAGGAGCCAGAGTTTAGAGAAGAAATTAGAATGGAACTCGGTGATGCATTCTATTCATTAATAACGGTAGCAAATTTTTACGATATCGACCTCACGAAATCATTGGATATGGTAATAGAGAAATATGAAAAGAGAATAAAAAAATGAGGCCACGCATGATCAGAGAATGAGTAAAACATTTTCAGAATATTAAAAAAAATATGAAACGAATCTGAATCACAGGAAGTCGGAGAACCGTCAACGAAGAGGTCACACGTGAGGTGAGATCAGAAATTTCTGCTATTATACAAAACGGTGATGGGATCATAACAGGCGGAGCATTAGGTGTAGATTTCATTGCTACAGACACTGCTATGACCTTAGATCCGACAGGGAAGCAGATCAAAATATTTCTGCCAACCACCGTAGAAATATACGACAAGCATATGCATCAAAGAGCAGAAGAATGAGTAATCACTCTAGACCAAGCAGACACACTTACACACCAGCTCAAAGAATTACAACATAAAAATCCTCAAGCAATTATAGAAAACACTCATTCAATCGAATGTAATGAAGAAACCTATTATGCCCGCAATACCGACATCGTGAATGCATCTGATGAAATTATAGCCTTTCATGTCAACGCAAGCAAGTGAACTCAAGACACGATAGACAAAGCAAAAGCACAAGGGAAGAAGATCAAAGAATATAAGTATACCGTAGAGATAACAGGTAACAGATAACAGTTAATAGTTAATAGGTAATAGGTAACAGACAAACTCATTTTACCCATATCTCATTTTACCCATTTTACCCAATACATCATGAAAAAATTACTGGTTATGTGAATATGAATATCTCTTATCCTTACTGGCTGTAGCATGACATCCAAATCATCTCAGCCAATCATTACCCATCCTATCCAAGTCCAGCCAGCTCCGACACAGCCACAAGCATGCACTGAAGAAGCAAAGCTTTGCCCTGATGGAAGTGCTGTAGGAAGAACTGAGCCGAATTGCGAATTTGCAAAATGCCCTGGTGAATAAAGGTCGATTGACTTTTTATAGTAAATATGTATAAAGAGAGCACTTTATTCTCTCTTTTTCTTTAGATGTTGAAAGGATGATTATCATTGAAAAGTATAGTATTACCATGTGCAGTAGCGGGAACTCTCTATCTGACTGGTTGTCAACAATATACATGAAAAGAACTTTCTCATGATTTAGAGCAGACAGACATTAATTGAAGAAAGGCATTGAAAAGGACACCAGAAAAAACGTACAATACATATATAAAAATAAATGAGGCTATCCAAGAAGCCTGTGCTTTTGGCATAGAAAACCAAGGGCATCTGGATCAGAGTTTGCTCTCTGCCGAAGCCAGATTTATCTTGAGTCTTATAGAACATAAGTTTATTGATTGTAATAATTTGTCTACTCTATCTCAGGCACACGATATGACAGGAATTGCTGATATCATATATAGTGCTCCCAATGATGAACTAGATACGATATCACCAGAGCAAAAGCAAAAAAATCTTAAAGCATTTGAGAATGCATTTAATCTCGCTGCTATGGGACAAGATGTTAATGAACTTACTGATGGAATTAGAGTCATAAGAGAGAGAAAATAACCACTCACATAGAAAGACATTCTCAACAATACAAAAAAGCCCCAATTAGGGCTTTTTTAGATATATCTATGATATTATTATTTCGTTTTTGTATAAATTCTTTGCATGGTAAGCATGACCCATCATCTCAATTCTTGCATCGTAGGAGTATCGATTTTTTTCATAATACCTATGCTCTGAAGTGCCTTTAAATGTTTGGAATAATAGAGAGTTTTATCATCTGTATTATTAAGTGATCACCAGATGAATCTAGAAAGTATAGTACCAAACTGAGCTCTATTGATCTTACCATTGGGACTAAAGGTAGCTGAAGGAGTAACACCATCTGGCTCCAGTCACATCAACCCATAGGCACACGCTTTTTGGATATATGCTTTAGTGGATGAAGTTTCCTGAGAGATATCATCAAAAGAAGTACATCTATCATCATCTACAAGGACTCCAGTTCTGCCAAAGACATTTTCAGCAAAGTTAACCATCATTTTTGCAAGATCTTTTCTAATAAGATGACCTTTGATATTCACATTTTTACATTGATCTATAGTAGTGATATCAAAACTACGTGCAAATAAATAAGCTCTGTTTAATTCAGCAGTATATATCGAACATGATAGTGAAGTACCTGTACGTTGTAGAGTACTCTTTGGTCACTCACACGTATGGTCATAATAGCTTGGAGAATAATCTATCCCATCAGCATTAGATCAAGATAAACTAGGAGTAGTATGTACTACACAATCATCACGAACAAGAGAATTACTACCTCAGTAGGAACTACTACTTACCGTGGTTTCCTTGATAGGAGCAAAGTAAGAAAAGTGATCTGTATCAAAACTACACACTAGATCGCTATCTAAGATACAAGTAAGATCAGGTGTATTAGGAGTCCAAGTAGTACCATCTTCAGATCTATATATCTTTAATGTATTCCCTGCTATCCCAGCGCTTACAACAAAATTTACTCTAAATAATGATCCACTCGCGACGAGAGAGTCTGTAGTCGCCCCAGCTTGGACAGTCAGAAGAATGGCCCTAGTTGTAGATCATCATGTCTGTACAGGAAGTCCTGATTCACCAAACACAGCATTTCTAGTATCTCCACCAGTGATGGCGGTCGGTGGAATCAATGTACCATCCCAAGTACCTGATAGAGCACGAATGGTAAGTCCACTTGCATTGATAATCAGAGAGTTGTATACGGATCCTGTAGAGATAACGTGGAAACCTCATGTAGAATGGAAGACAAAACCTGAGAATGTGAATCACGAAATTTGTACAGATCCAGTAAAGATATCTAAACCATTCAGATGAAGTGGATTGATAATTTTTCAAGTCCATCCATTACAAAACATAGTTCAAGTAAGCGTTTGCGTATTACCACAGACACTGGTCTGAGTAAAGACTGTCCCAGAACATACGGTATCTGGAGCAGGACTCCGAGCATCTACGCATCACGAACTTCCTAGTATTTCACCGATACCACCATAACTATCCCAGAGATATCAGCTCAGTACATTATTAGTAAACTCCAAAGATCAAGATAAACTAGATCCATGAATATTAGCTGGGAAATTATATGTAGTACCAGCCATCAGATAATACACGGTAGTATGATATGTCATAGTAATCTGCCCATATACATTTGCTGAAGTCCCACCAAGCCCAGTACAATTAGTGAAAAAACCACCAGCCAATTGCAATCCACTATAAGAAGTATCTATAGCTTGTAGACCTGTAAGAGTATTTTGGTCAAGAGGTCGAGCTCTTTCTCATCTTTCATTATTATAATAAATACCCCTAATTTGACTATAACAGAGGCCAGTAACTCATCAGCTCAGAGTCACTGACTCAGGACTAGAAAGCGCTACAGCAGTCCTAGGCATATAGGTACCAATTTTTTGATTACCACCATATTTGAAATCAATATCTGCACGATAGACAAAAATAGTAGATCCAAACTGCGTAGTGAGTTGATCATTCCAACGGAGTTCTGTAGTGACCTGGGCAACTACTATATAGACTGTAGTTACTCATCAGAGAAATATCCCTAGTCAGATAATCCATTGTAGATATTTTTTGACGATATGTTTCATGTGATCGTTGCTGATTAAATAAAATTGTGTGATGTCCAAAATGCACTCCTAGAAACAACTTACACTTTCATCAGCAATCTTACGAGCTGTACTACCAGATCCATTACAGAAACAATAATAATGACTAGTACTATTATAAAACATTGTTCATTCAGGATAATTCGCAGTATTACCACAAGGAGTAGAAGTTAATTTGATTGGTCTAATACCTCATTCTACAGTAAGCAGAGCATCTGGTGATGCGGTATCAATACCAACCTTACCACTAGAGGCAAAGTAAACTTGGTTAGCAATTTGTCCAATCCATGTACTAGGAAATGACATCTGAATATTCCCATTTACTTCCAAGGCTTGACTTGGAGTCGATGTACCAATACCTACTCTACTACCTGTCACATACAACCAACTGTCAATATTCGCTCATCCATCTACATTAAGATTATATCATAAATTAAGTAATGTTCCAAAACGTGCCTCATGTGCAAAAAAGGTTCCATCAACTTTAGCACTACCATCTACATGTAACGGATATTGTGGATTATTATTTCAGATACCAACATTTCCAGAGACAAGGACAGTAATAGCATTCAAACGACTTCATGTATTCCCAATTCCAATCTCAAATATACTATTAGGCAATCAGACATTATATTTTCATAAAGCTGTAGAGTAATGTCAGTTAGCTATGGTATCGTATCCCATTGCTGTAGAATAATCGCCACTTGCATGTGTAGCATCACCCATGGCCAAAGAAGCCAAGCCATCTGCTTGAGTCCACATTCACATTGTGGTCGAAACATCTCAATTAGCTTCTGTTTGATTTCCCATTGCTGTAGAATAATCACCATTTGCTTGTGTACTATTTCCCATCGCTGTAGCACCAGTTCCATTGGCACTTACTCAGATTCATCTTGCGATAAATCCTCGTGAGCTAATATTTCATTCAATCTGCAACTTATTATCTGTTGGCGTACTAGTTCAGATACCAACATTTCCATTATCGACGATAGTCATTCTTTCTATAGCATATACTCATGAATTTGAAGTATACCAATGGTGTTCTCAAGAATGAGAAATTACATATCTATCCAAAGATGAGGGATCTCATGCATTTTGTTGAAAAGATATTTTACCAGCAATAGAATTTCAGGTAGTACTAACAATGACATAAAACCTATTTCAGTCATCATTAGTATCGTGTAGTAACCCAAGATATCCAAATCAATAAGCATCATTTCACACAGTCAATCATATATTTCAGCTACCACCAAACATTTGTAAGCCTAATGGTCATCATATAATATCAGCAGTATATGATCAATTATCCAAAGCATTCAAGAATCTTAGTTTGTGATTTATGGTAACATCTCCACTTAATCCATCCAGCACAATACCAGTGACTCCACTTTGATTGCCATCATCTGTCAAAATGATCTTTTGAATAAACTGAGTAGCATTAGTGAGTGTAGTATTGATAGTGGTATATGCAGAGGCAAAATATACTGCAGAAAGACCAAAAACAAAAAGTACAGCATACTTTAAGAAAGCAATTGATGCAGATTTTTTCATCGGCAATAGTGAAAGAATAAAAAATTATTCAACTAATTATATCCCAAATAATTTATTTGTCAAATATTTGGGGAATGAAAAATATCCACCCCGAGGCCTCAATCTTTTTCCTCAAAAAATCTCTTGATTTTTTACGTAGCATGATTATACTATACGTGCTACGCTTTTTTTAAATTAGCTTGTTACCTAACCTTTTTATATATTAATACTACTACACAATGTGAAAAATTATCGGAATCGATCTTGGAACGACCAACTCTTGTGTATCGTACATGATGGGAGATAAATCTGAAGTCATCGCAAATGCTGAAGGCAAAAGAACTACTCCATCTGTCGTCTATATCAAAGGAGATGAATTGCTCGTCGGAGATCTTGCCAAAAGAAAGGCTATTTTAGAGCCAACAAATGTCATCTACGAAGTCAAAAGATTTATCGGAAGAAAGTACAGCGAAGTCGTAGAGAAAGAATCACTTCCTTACAAAATCAAGGAAGACAAAGATGGTGGCGTATTGATCGTCATCGGAAAAAAAGAATACAAACCAGAACAAATTTCGGCGTTCGTCTTGCAAAAATTGAAGGAGGATGCAGAGAAATTTCTCGGGACTCCTATCACGCAAGCCGTTATTACCGTGCCTGCATATTTTAACGACAGCCAAAGAAATGCTACCAAAGCTGCTGGTGAAATCGCAGGATTAAAAGTAGAGAGAATTATCAACGAACCAACAGCGGCATCGTTAGCGTATGGTGAAGGAAAAAATAAAGATGCTAAGATCGTCGTCTTTGATCTTGGATGAGGAACGTTTGATGTCTCTGTCCTTGAAATCGGAGCTGAAGGAACATTCCAAGTATTGTCTACAAGTGGAGATACTCACTTAGGTGGAGCTGACTTTGATCAGAGAATTATCAATTTCTTAGTAGAACAATTTAAACTCAAAGAAGGAATAGATCTCAAAGAAAATGCAATGGCAATGCAAAGAATCAAGAACGAAGCAGAAGCGGCAAAGCATCAATTATCTCAGACAGAAAGAGTAGATATCTCTATCCCATTTATCATTACGGGGAAGGACGGACTACCAAGAAATCTCGAGGAATCCTTGACGAGAGCTCAGTTTGAAAATATGTGTAAAGACCTCTTCGATAGATGTAAGACACCATGTACACAAGCATTGCAAGATTCTAAACTCAAGAAATCAGATATCAATGAAGTCATCTTAGTTGGAGGTTCGACAAGAATGCCAGCTGTTTTGACATTAGTAAAGGACATCTTTGGTATCGAGCCAAAAGCTACCGTCAATCCAGATGAATCAGTCGCTCAAGGAGCATCTATCCAAGGAGGAATTATCCAAGGAGATGTGAAAGATATTTTGCTTCTGGATGTAACACCATTGAGTCTAGCTGTTGAGGTTGAATGAGGATTAGCTCATGTGATGATCCCAAGAAATACGACTATTCCAGCAAAGAAAGAAAATACCTTCACGACAGCAGCGGACAATCAGACTGCAGTAACTGTCCATGTGACGCAAGGAGAAAGACAATTCGCGAGAGATAATAAGGATCTCGGAATGTTTAACTTGGAAGGCATCCCAATGATGAGAAGAGGACAACCTCAGATCGAAGTATCATTTGATATCGATGCGAATGGAATATTAAACGTCACTGCCAAGGAAAAATCTACTGGTAAAGAGATCAATCATAGAATCGAAGGATCTACAAATATCTCAGATGAAGATATCACCAAAGCAAAAGCTGAAGCAGAAAAGTTTGCTGAAGAAGATCGCAAGAGAAGAGAATTGGTAGAGACGAAAAATAGACTCGAAGCACTTGTCTACCAGATGGAACAAATGATGTCTGAGCAAAAGGACAAGATCCCAACGGAAGATAAAGAGAAAGTAAATAAACTTATTGCTGATTGTAAAACAATTAAGGACAAAGAAGATGTCACCAAGGAAGAATTAGAATCAGAAATCGATAGGGTCCAGAAAGAATTCGCAGAGTTGTATAATAAGTATCAAGCAGCTCCTACAGCTGAAGCGCCAAAGCCAGATGATGAATTGGAAGCTGGAAAAGAATGAGGAACTGTAGAAGGAGAAGTAATCAATGCATAAAAAAATAGTCTAAAGTCGAAAGTCTTCAAGTCTATAAGGTCAGATGACTTTATGGACTTTAAGGACCTTAGACTTGATAGACCAAGGAAGCCATCTCGACAAGCGGGGTGGTTTTTTTATACGTATAATTTTGATATCTTTATTTTATCACTTCTTTTAAATTTTCGTTAGTTATGTCTTGGCTTGCTTTCTGATACTTTGCCGTAACGGCAGCAATAACAAGTTTATATAATTCATCACTTGAGTGTATATCAAAATCTTGTCTAATATTGTTACTTACATGAAGCTTAAAACAAATGTCATCTAATCTTACCGTCCTCGTTTTTTTGTCAGTATTAGTATTTCCTGCCCAATCTCTAAAAAAACAAAATCCCATACCATCAACGATAGCATCGGCATATCATAAATATAAATTCTGTTCTGTTAATCACGGATCTTTCTTGACCAAAATTGATCAGTCTTTACATGCCTCTTGAAGTTTGGTATTTTCTAAGACTTCCTTCACTCCAAAATACAAATCAGCTAACTCAGCAGCTTCCTTTTCTTTTTTTGCTTTGGCTTCTTGTATGGGATCGTGATCTGACGGAGAAATTTTATCTGCCAAATCATCTGGAAGAACAAAAGATTTCTGATTATTTACCATAATAACATGGTTAAGATATAAACAGTTTCTGTTATATCTATTTTGTCTATATTGTCAAGTGTGTTTTGTGAGAAGCAATATATGCATATATAAACTCATGCTATTTTTTACTAACAAAAAAATCCCCATGAAGGGGAATAATTTGACACATAAATGTCTCTAGCGATAAACGCAATTAGGCAGCCACAGCTTCCTCCTGCTGGCAATAAGCTTCTACAGTATTCTGTATTATCTCTACTTCAGCATGAACACTATCAAGGGTTGGTTTCCAAAGCGGATTATTTCGCTGTTTGGAAAGAAAGCTCCCCATACCAAGAAAGTCTGTTTCTAAACAGGTAAATCCTTGTTGTGTTTTCTTAAGAGCTGCGATTACTGTAATCATCGCATGTAATGTTTGTTCAAAATTTTGCATAAAAAAAAATTAACGTTATTAATTCTTGTTCGACGCAGATAGAATATACCTCTCTACGTGACAAGAATATACTGTTCTCCTAAGCAAAATCAATAGGAAATAATTTGAAAATATATAAAAAAACACATCCCAAGAAAAACAAAAATGGGATATGTTCTTCAGAAAAAAAGATTTTAGTATCCGTATCCATAACCATAACCAAAACGAAATGGCGGAGAGTATGAGGAAATCTTCTTGGTAACATTCTTTATAGGCACTATTTTTTCTCTTAACTCAGCTAAGATCATATTTTCAAATGAGTTTAGCCTTGTCTTTGAGAGCAATCCTTCTTTGCCGACGATCATATAAGATTCGCCTTTGCAATGGATTTGTGCCCGAAATTTGCCTCCTCTTTTCATGGGGCTGAACGTTACTTTAATAGCTTGCGACTGAGAACCTTTTTCCTGCGCCGCCATTTGGATTGCCGATGACAATGAAATCTTTTGCATAAAATGTGGTTTAAATGGTTATTTTGTTTTTTAGACGATATATATTTGATATATTAAGTCAATCTCTAAACAATATTCCTTTGTGTGTGGAATTTCCACTCCCAATCCCTACACTGACAACAGGATTTATCGCTAATATACACGTATGCAATTTGCTATCACCTGCGCAGCAGGGCTGGAATCAGTATTGAAAAAAGAAATAGAACTCGCTGGATACAAGGTGACAAGTAATCAGCAAACCCTGATCCGTTTCACGGGAGACCAGACTGCGATAGCGAAGATTAACCTTCGAAGTAGAGTCTGAAACAAACTTTTTCTCGAGCTCGGGAAGAAAAAAGTTTCTGACTTTGATGGACTCTTTGACTTGGTTTCATGCATTGACTGGAAGATGTACGTCCAAGGCAACCCCATCGTCGTCACCGCTGCTAGCAAGAGATCCAAGCTCACAAGTACACCGACGATACAAAGTATTTGTAAGAAAGCAATCGTAAAAAAACTTCTGGCGAAGGTTGAGGATTGAGACCCACACCAATCTGCAAGTAAAGCCACATTGCATGTGGCTCCGAAGCCAACGAAATGAAGTGTGGACACATTGAGAGTTGAGAGTGAAGAAAGGGTCTTTGAAGATCCGAAGTTGGAACCAGTGGAAATTTTCATCCACATAGACAATGATGAATGTACAATCTTATTAAATACCACAGGCGAATCTCTGCACAAAAGATGATACAAGAAAGCCACCGGCGATGCGCCGATTAATGAAGCGCTAGCAGCATGATTGGTCTTATTGTCTTGATGGAAATTTAGTGAGCCACTGTATGACGTCTTCTGTGGCAGTGGAACGATAGCGATAGAGGCGGCACTGATTGCGAAGAATATCGCTCCCGGGAGCTTTAGACATTTTGCATTTGAATCACGAAACCGATATGACAAATCAATATTAGCAGACCTCAAAAAAAATCTTCTGACACCATCAGAGTGAAATCATCAGACATCTTTTGTAAATAAAGAACATACCATCATCGCTTCTGACATCGATCCAGAGATGATAGCAATAGCTCAAGAAAATGCGAAGAATGCATGAGTAGACAAATATATTCAATTCGCCGTGAAAGATATTAAGGAGTATCTCAATGAGTCAGAACTTATTGGCTCCATGGTGAGCAATCCACCATATGGGCTCAGACTAAACAATATCATTGATCTCATGGGATTGTATAAAACACTCGCTACTCTATTCGAAAAAAATCCAAAGCTCCATGGTGGGATCATTACTTCCTTTGAACAATTCGAAGAAAAAAAACTTTCCGGCAATTGGAAAAAATCGCCATTTTACAATGGTGGCGAACAGTGTCGATTTTACAAAAAATCACTGTTGTCAGCCTAGGTATTTCTATGGACTTTTGCCAGTAAATCAGTATATAAGGAGTATAGATATTTTATCTTATATACACTTACAATCATGTTAAACGGAAACTACGCAATGCAACATTCAGGCGCTCCTATTGTCGATCCGTATCATATCGAAGAGACACTAGACAAGAATCCAAACAAAAGATTCATCATTACATCAGAGAACTGAGGAGATGTCATTACGATTCTTGGACCAGCGAATACAACTGGCAAACATAAACATCGACCAGTACAAAATATAAGATGAGATGTATATAAGCTCTTTTGTTCTGATATTAACCATATCCAAAAAATCCCCGAACAAAAAATCCCCGAACAAAAAATCTCTGAATAGAACAAGTGATTTACCATCTAATTTCATCACCATGGAATGAAAAGAAATTATTGACTTTATGAACTCCCATCTTGGAGAAAAAGTAGAAATCATAACAAAAACTGGGAAAGTTTTAGTTGAAATATTGAAAGAACAAAATCCAGCTGATGAATTTTATAATATTAAAGTTTTGGAAGGTGATATGACAGATCTAGAAATATTTAGTAAACCAGAAAAAATCCATATAGGACAGATAGAAGAAGTAAGAGACGCAGCATAAATATATAATATTTACCACGTATCATAAATGAAACCATCTATTCTCAATGAAGATATTTTTCAATCATATGCTAAGGAACACAAGCTCCAACCCTTTAGAGTGAAGCAGGTGTTTTTTGAAATATACAAAAATCAGAATATCGAGTTCTCCGAGATGACTACGCTGTCCAAGGACATGAGGCAAGACTTGGAGAAGGCATTCAGTATTATTCCTTTTGAGGTGACGGATGTCGTAGAAGGAGAAGACAGCACCAAAATCTGACTGCAAACTACGGACGGACACCTGATCGAGCTGGTTATACTTTATCACTGGGATAATCGTCAACATGAAAATGGAAATATGATGGAAGAGGTTGAAGATTTTGATGAAGATGATACTGACAACTCTCAACACGACGAAGTCGTTCAATCCTCAACAAGGCAAAGCCTTCAACATCCTGGCTCTAAAAAACTAAATAGAATTACCTTATGTATATCTAGCCAGGTATGATGTCCCATGAACTGTCTCTTTTGTGTCACGGGGAAATTAGGTCTCAAGAGAAATCTCACAGCAGAAGAAATTATCTGACAAGTGCTCTATGCGAATAATTATATTAAGAATAAATTTGGAAAAAAAGACGATGGCACATTGTATGGTGTGAGAAATGTCGTCTTTATGTGAATGGGCGAGCCATTGCTGAATTATGATAATATGAAAAAATCTATCGAACTCATGTTACCACAAGACAGATTATCGCTCTCGAGAAGACATATTACAATATCAACATCAGGGATTATCCCATGAATTAAGAAATTAATTGAAGACAATATTCCTGTAAAATTAGCGATCTCATTGCATGCACCAAATCAAGAATTGAGAAATCAACTCATGCCGATTGCAGCAAAATATCCACTCGATGAGCTGATGAAAACGATCGACGATTATGTGAAAGCGACCGATAATAGAATATTTTACGAGTACATTATGATCAAGTGAGTGACTGACAAGCCGGAGCTCGCCAAGGAATTAGCTAAGTTACTAAGAGGCAGATTGGCTCATGTAAACTTGATTGCATACAATATGAATCCAGCGATCGATCTCGAAGAAAGTAGCAAAACGCAGATGTATAAATTTAAAGATATTTTGGAAAATGAATGAATTACCGTCACCGTCAGAGCAAGTATGGGCAGAGAAGGCAAGGGCGCTTGTGGACAATTGGGATATGATAAGATTGAAAATTGAGAATTGAAAATTGAAAATTAAAAAAACTCCAACACTATACACTATATACTATATACTATATACTATACACTATAAACTATACACTACTCACGCAGTGAGTCCGGTATTCCATATTTCGCCAAATACGCATTTTCCGCTTCTGCCATGCCAGTCAATTCTTGACCCAATCGAGCAGGCGCAGTGAAATTATTCGCCTCTTGCTCAGAAGTAAATTCTATCTCGGCGAGAACCAATCATTCTAGTTTTCCTTTGTAGATATCTAACTCAATAATCTTTCACTCGCAGGGAATTTCGTAACGAGTTTTTTGTAATTGTCGATCTTCGACATTGTTCCACTCCTCTTCAAAGACTGATGGAGAGAGCTCAGACTCCTCTTGTTGTCTAACCAAACCTGCACTGCTTTTCGTCGTCTGGTAATAGTGATTTCCTTTTTTTCTCAGTCTCACTAATTTTTCTCATTCATTGAAAAAATATCATTGTAAGATTTCATGATGAGGAAATGAGGAAATATTTTCAGGGATTTTGGTAATGAGAAATTTTCTTTCTATTTCGAGCATGAGCAGATGAAGAATAAAAATTGGTAATAGTATATGAAATGACCACTTGCTTGCAAGAATGAAAAAGTTTTATTTCATTTTTTTGTTAACAAACCCCTCTGTCCTCGACGTTGCTCGGACATCTCCCCTTCACAGGGGCGAATCAAGTAATTACTTCCCCGCCCTGTGAAGGGAGGGGTGCCCAAAGGGTGGGGTGGGTTTGTCCGCGTCCCGAGAAATTAAAAAAGCTCCGATTCCTCGAAGCTTTGTATATTTTAGTTCAACCGCCAAAAGAGCGAGTGAAACGAAGATATTTTGGATGATTGAACTATACCGACGATTTGGACTTCGTCCCTTAGGATAAAAGAAACTGTCAGCACAAATGAAATGAAGTGATTACAGATTTCGAAAACAGTCGTGTATATTTTTATATAAACATTCCGAAACTATAAACTATACACTATTTTTGTACATTATAGCTAATCTCTTATGCTTCTTGTACGATGCCATATAGTGGAATTTCAAGACCAACGCGATGACGAAGAGAATTCGTCCAAGGACAGCGAAGACAGAAACGAAGTTCAGATTTTTATTTTTTACCGGTGCAGCATCATGAGTTGCAGCCAATGTATCATCAGTAGTCAAAGCAGACAAGTCACATGATAATTTTTCTAGGATAGGCATCAATCCTGCTTGGAATGATACGTCTGATCTTGCATAGAAATTTTGAAGCAATGCACATTCGTCAGTAGTGCCAGCAAATTTTGCTCATTCTCTAGAGAGCTGTCTAAACATCATAGGAGTTATATTATCAAGAAGAGCCATACCTGTAGCAGTCTTGAAGCCGAATGATTTATCTGTCTCATTAGGACCTCCATAAGATTGAAGATCATCAATAGTCACCTTGAGATCTATTTTTTTATTTACAGGCAACCGATCTTGAGGATAGAAAGTCATAAAATTTCATTTCCATTTTACATTGTCAGAATCCACAGTATATACTTGATCATTAAGAAATATCTTGATACTATTTTTATCGATTCATTTACCAGCATCTTTGATTTCAAATACAAAATATTGGTCCAAGCTAAGTCTAGCTTCAGGATCTTGTGGAAAGATCAGATTTACACTTGGAGGAATGATATCTGGATCGCATTCAGGCACTGATGCAAAAGAAAGAGGAAGCGTCTCAGTAAAAAATATTTTTTTGCCTTTGACGACATAGTACGATCAAGAATCTACCACGATATTTGTAGAGGTGACTCCTGAATTACTTTGTATAGATAACGTAAGTAATGCTGACTGATCGGTGAGGACAGGATTATCGATATCAAAGATGACACTATTATATTCCATCTGATAATTCGCATTAGTTTGCCCTGCTCAGACTACACGCAAAATTTGTAGGTCCTCTGGGACATATTGCAGTACCAAATGCATCTGGCTGACATTCTTATCTGGAATTGCCACCGAGATTTGAGCATCTTGTGTACATTCCGCATGGAATGCATCCACTGGCTGAAATCTAGCATCAGTATATGCAGGTTGCAAAGACACTAGTCCTGCATAGAGAGGAAGTCCCACACATCCAAGAGCAAAAGCAGCGAATATAACCAATTTTTTGCTAGTCATTTGAAGTATTTATAGAGTAAAGTTCACAATATAAGTATACCCTCAGAAAGGAAAAAAACAAAAAATCTGACTAAACACAACGGATTTCCTTCGACAGCGAACTGCTTGGCCACAAAGTGTATTTACTTTTCACATATTCTATATATAGAATGCAGGAATAGGGCAAAACCAACCTCACAAATTGCATATCTCATATTGATTTTCTTTTCTGCTTTCATATGCTGAAAATAATAGTTTTCCAAACTTTTTAACCTTTTACCTTTTGAACCTTTTAACTCCCTTCCATGACTCCAGATCTCAAAAAATTTGAAGAAAAACGCAAAGAATCACTATTTGAAACAATAGGGAGCACTATTTGGATTTGATTGGAAGATCTACTGCATACAATGGGATTTGGCAAGAAACCAGTGGAGAAAGTGACCAAAAAGGTAAGAGCAAACCAGATTACCCTAGAACTCGATAAATATGAAAACGCTAGAATCAATAAAAGCAAATAATCAATTACTGTTATCTGTTATCTCGTTTCACCCTTTTCACCAAGTTTACTCGTTTCACTAGAGGCCGATGGATTACGATGCCATTATACATGAGATCCTAGACAAAGAAGTCTATTTTCATTTCGCAAAAAGTGGCGGCAAATGAGGACAAAATGTAAACAAGAGAGAGACCAAAGCTGAACTATATTTCAACATACCAAACTCCGTGTATTTGAATAAGAAACAGAAGCAAAGATTGATCAAGGCTGGATGACATAGAGTACATCATGACGAAAAAATTCTCATTATGACCGATCAAGAAGAAAGACTACAAGAAGCCAATAAAGAGAAAGTCATCCATCATTTCATACAATTACTACAACAGATACTCCCTGATCCAATAAAAAGAGTAGCCACCAAGATACCAGTTCACGAGAAAGAAAAGAGAATCATCGAAAAAAAAATCATATGACAGAAAAAACAAACCAGACAAAAAAATATTCAGCCACAAGATTTATATTAGCAAACGATGATATGCTACTTGATACATACAAACAGTATTTCGCAGAGATTCTCAACCAAGAGACCAAGTTGCCGATAGACGATATTTTTTTCTTTATGATAGAGACCCCACCAGAAAATATTCCTGGAGATTTTGCATTTCCTTGTTTTTCATTATCCAAATGGATGAAAAAATCACCAAATGCAGTAGCCCAAGAAATGGCTCAGAAGCTCAAGTCAGAGCATTTTGAAAAATTTGAAGCCATCGGCTGATTTCTCAACGCTCATATTAAAAAGACTGATTTCATTAATGATTTTTTCACCTCTCAACTCTCAACTTCTCAACCCTCAACAAGCACCAAATTGCTCATAGAGTACATGTCTGCTAATCCAAATAAGCCACTTCATATCTGACAAGCGAGAAATGTCTGTGTCGGCGATAGTATGAGGAGAATATATGAACATCTTGGATATAAGCCTACGACCTGTGATTACGGAGATGATAGCGGAGTGAATATCGGCTACAATATTGTCGGACATATGTACTATGATATCCCCGTGACGACAAAAAAAAAGTTTGATCATTACTGCGGAGAGATTTATGAGCAGATGAGAAAATTGGAAGAAGATGCTGTTTTCCAAAAGAGATTGACAGAAACATTATTGAAGATAGAAGAAAATACTGATCCAGAAATAAATACACTTCATCAGAAATACACCCAGGATTGTACACATGGACAAATGGAAAGTTGCCGGAGGATGGGCGCCTACTTCGACCTCGTTGCCTGGGAAACACATATCTTACATCTGAAATTTTTCGCCACAGCGATGGATATCTTGAAGGAAAAATGATTCGTGGAATACGCCGATGAGGGCGACGCGAAATGATGTCGAATCCTTGATCTTTCTAGTTTACCAGAATACGCAAAGGAAGAAAAACAATATCAAATCATGATCAAGTCAGATGGTCTCGCCACCTATGTCGCCAAAGATATCGCTCTCGCGATGTGGAAGCTTGGTTACATGGACAAGGACTTCTGATACGAACAATCACGAGAAGATCCCAGAGGCGTCAGAATGTATACGACAAGTACGGATACAAGCAAATGAAACAAACATGGCTTTGGAAAATATGATGAAGCCATCACTGTCATAGATTATAGACAGATTCCTCCTCAGACAATTGTGGCTTCAGCACTCAAGTTACTCGGCCATGTCCATGGAGAAAAAAAATATTTGCCACTTGGCTATGGTATCGTTTTTTTGACGCCAAAGACATTGCTAAATATGAAGATCGATCTGAGCGATGAAGAAAAATTGGAAAAAAGATTACCCTTTGCCAGTAGAAAATGACGAACGGTAACAATAGATGATATGCTCGATATGCTTCACAAGAAAGCCTATGTCGAGACCAAAGAAAGAAATCCAGAACAAGATGATGTGCGACTAGATAAGGTCGCTGAAGCGATGGCAATTTCTGCTTTGAGATTTTTCTTGATCAGAGGAGACATCACTAAAGATATAGTTTTTGATCTCGATGAGGTAATGGATATGAAAGGTGA
Organism: uncultured Candidatus Peribacteria bacterium; assembly: GCA_964504915.1. Lineage (GTDB taxonomy): Bacteria > Patescibacteriota > Gracilibacteria > Absconditabacterales > Absconditicoccaceae > CAJBLF01. Next base: position 6,298 of record CAZDFH010000006.1, on the reverse strand, counting down.
GACCTGAGCATATATCCTGTATACCTGAGCGAGAATGAAGAGTATCATCGATAGTGCAGGCAAGTTGGATATGACAAAAATCGATTATTCTTTACTCCAAGAAGCCGATGAATTTGCACTTATCAAAAAAATAAGTGGACTAGACGAGACCATTCTCAAAGCAAAAGATGACTTAGCACCACACTATATCGCGAAGTATTGTTTTGATCTAGCACAACTAGTAAATAGTTATTATGCTCATACAAAAATATTAGTAGATGAAGAACCAACAAAAATCACAAGAATTGACCTACTACAAAAAGTCTTAGAGACATTGCAACAAGCCATGAAACTCATAGGGATGATTTTTGTAGAAAGAATGTAAGAAGCACTCATCTTTTTTATTTTAAGTTTCACCGTTATGAAAAGAAAGTTGACTCGATATACTATATTTGTATGCCTATGTCTCAGTGGCATAGTTTCCCTCGTAATCGCGGCTGATGAGAATCAGATAAATCAAGATGAAAATGGTCCGCAATACGCACCAGGAGAATTGATTATTAAACTAAATGATGACAACATCAATTTACAAAAAGCTGCAGGGATGAGAACACTCTCGCAGATGGAAAATAGACAAGACTTTGAGACAGAAAACATTATCCCAAAAGAAAATTTGGTATTGATATCCGTAGATGAGGGAGCCGACCTCTCAAGTGAGATACAACGTCTATCTCAAGATCCCAATGTAGAATATGTTCAGCCAAATTATGCCTACGAGATTTTGATAAGTTCTCCCAATGATACAAGATTTAGTAAACAATGGGCCCTAAATAATGTCTGACAATATGCTGATGTTGATCCTTATTTTTGAGTACCGTGAAGTGGTACTGCTGGTGCCGATATTGATCGATTGCGCGCAATGGACATACGATCATGAGATGGGAACCCGCTCACTACCGGGACTACCGTAGCCGTCATTGATGTCGGATTTGAATATACTCATACAGACCTTGCTTCACATATGCGAGATGGCACGAATTGTCTAAATGTTTCATGAGCAGCTCGATGATGATGTATCGGATGATGATTTGATGCTTATACACTTTCCAAGACAGGAGTCACATGATTTCACGGCACCTATGTAGCTGGTATTATTTGAGCTGTAACAAATAATAATTTTGGCGTAGCGGGAGTAAATCCCAATGCTAGACTTATGAATTTAAACGCCTCGCATGGATGATATATTTATTCATTTGCAGCAGCTTATGCAATAAGTTTTGCCAAATACAACTGAGCAAAAATACTCAATCTTAGTCGATGAAGCCAGAGATTCAATACTCGTAGCAATCCAGACCCTACTGTATATAACGCAATCAAAGAATTTCCATGACTTGTAGCTATAGCTGCTGGCAATCGAAAGACGGAACATGTAGGTGATTATTATGTCACCCCAGCCGATTTTGCTGTCGATACCCCATATCGATCCGGATTAGATAATGTGATTTCTGTCTGATGATCTAGTCAATGGGATACTTTGGTCCAATGAAGTACGTATGGATCAGATTATGGTACCATCATATCAATCTCAGCACCAGCCTGTGTCTGGACATTAATGACAAGCAATGGTACTGATTGGTCATGTGGGACATCCTTTTCTTCTCCTCATGTAGCTGGAGCATTGTCATTGCTGCGAAGTATGAAACCAGAGCTTAGCTATCTCCAGATAAAAAATGCCTTACTCAATAATGCCGAAAGTATACCAGCGCTGATAGGCAAATTTTATAATGGAAGAAGATTGAATGTCTTTAATGCTTTACAATTTCTTTATGTCCAGCAAATATCTGGACTCAATATCTATACAGATGGCACGAAACAACAGAGCATAAATAGTTGATCCTATCTAGCAGGAACATCTAGTTATATCGAATGGTGATTGTCGAATATCTCCTGACATGTGAGTACCTACAATGTCGTGCTTAGTTATTCCGGAATGGTTTTGGAAACGACAGGAACTACCGAGACTGGCATCACACTAAATCTTAGTGGGGATGGACAATATCAAGTGACCATCACACCAGTATCTAGTGACAAAAATCTAACATGAGGAATATTGACATGAAGTTTTTTAGCCGATACGACAACACCTACAGCCAATATTATCTATGCACCAATATCGGGGAATTGGACTAGTGGTAATGTAGTCGTCACACTTACAGGACGGAATGAAAACTTATACAATATAAATACTACCTGATACACATTCACAGACAACTGAACATTCACGTTTACTTTCTCCGATATAGGAGGGAATACAGGATCGGTAATAGCTACCGTAGATTGGATAGATAATAATCCACCAGTCTTTAGTGGCGTAGTACAAAGTGGAGTATATACTACGGGTATTCGTATATCTTTTTTCGATGTTGAAACCGGAATTACTGCGACGGTAAATGGCCTACCATATACAAATAACACACTCATAACTTGAGATGAATGGGCCACGTTTGCAGTAACAGATGCTTTAGGTAACTGGACCTGAGTAACATTCTTAATGAATACTACTCTACCAATGGCGAACATTACCTACTCGTCAGCATCCGGTAACCGAACTAGTGGTGATGTGATAGCCACACTAACGGGATGGAACAAAAACCTTTTTGATATCAATACTCTCTGATATACATTCACGGAGAACTGATCGTTCACATTTACTTTCTCCGACATCGGATGACAGACAGGAAGTGCAATTGCTACTGTCAATCGAATAGACAAAATACCACCTACAGCTAGCATCATGTACAGTAATACTTGATCATATGTAATAGCCACACTGACAGGAATAAGTGAACCACTCACATGATATAATGCACTCTCTAGACTATTCACAAGCAATGGCACATATATATTCACTTTCAAAGATTTAGCCGGAAACACAGGATCTGTGATAGCGACAGTTGTATTACCAAGCCAGTGAACGACAAATATTACATGATCAGCATATATAGGATGAGCCACAACGACAGGAGCCACGTTTGCAGGGACTGGGATGATGAACATTTTATGAGAAACTTCAAATGACTACCTCCAGATACCAGCAAGTGGACTTGTTATTAGTTCTACCGTCCGAAATGGCATCTTATTAGCGCCCAATCTCGTTGCTTCTTGATCTACAGGATCAGCAGAATTTAGTGATGCAGGATTACCTGCACAGACGCAATGAACGACCACAAGAACTATTTTGATGACCGTACAAGTGGGAGCTAGTAATGATTCGCTTGTAGCCACAGGATGATTTTTTACAGTAAGTTTTGTAGTGCCATGAGGAACCAATAGCAGTGAACTTAAAATATATAGATCTGCAGATGGGATCCATTGGGAAGCAAACAATCCTGATCCTTCATGTCCATTAAACAGCAGTCTAGTATGTAGTTTTAGAACAAATCATCTTTCCTATTTTACCACCATCAAAGAAACTAGTACCTGAGATGGATGATGAAACCAAGGATGAAATGGAGGTGGGTGATGATGAGGCGGGTGATGATGAACTATCGCATGTACTGGGACAAGTCTTATCTGTAGTGGAGGAATATATGTCAAAACAAGTACTGCAACATGTGAAGGTGGTAGCTTAGGAATGGCATGCACCACGACATGAAACGTATGATGGACAGGTAGTGTATCTGGTGATATAATCTATCAACTATTATCTCCTCTCTTTTCATTGGAGCTTAATGAAGCATATGCTTATGCATATAAGATAGGGATCACTACTGCATCTACAATTCAAAAGGCTAATATGGAATGAACACTTATTAGACAACATCTTGCCAAGATGATTAGCCAATTTGCCATCAATGTATTACACAAAAAGCCCAACACAGCACTATCTTGCCATTTTGAAGATATGGAAGCACAAGGGACAGAGATGATCTTCTATGCTAAACTTGCTTGCCAACTATGATTGATGGGAGTAGACACAAAAAATAAACCAGTAGCCTCTTTCAATCCAAATACAGAAGTCACAAGAGCTCAGTTTGGGACTGTATTATCAAGAGCACTTCGAGGAACGAAGTATAATGGATGAAAGGTATACTTCACTAACCATTTAAATGCACTTAAGAAAGCAACTATTATGAAGAATATCAGCAATCCATTAAGCTTGGAAGTCAGAGGCTATGTCATGCTTATGATGATGAGAAGCGCTGAATTGAAATAAGTATTTATTCCTTCATGTATTGAATGCATTATTTTTTACCACGGGTAATCGGGATACTCTTATTGGGGTGATGAGTGCGAATATTTCGCAAACTTCACATTCTCGATAAACCAGGTACCGACTTGAAAAACACAAGAAAACCAGTGCCAACGATGTTGGGCATTGTAGTCTATATAGCATTTTTTGTCATTATAGGAATATGTTTCCCCGATGCATTTCAGAGTAGAATGTTCCGATGATTATTTATATGAAGCGTACCAATTATACTATTTGAGATTATTGAAGAGCTACATTATTTATGAAAAATAACATTCAAGATCCCTCCATTTTTCAGATTGATAGGACATATACTCGCAGGGTTTTTGGCAGTATATATCTGAGGATTTGGATGACAAGAAATTCTTCTCTGAGCACACAAACGAATCATTCCACAATGACTATTTGCAGTATTTTTTGTTTTGCGATCTATTATCTGCATCAATGCGATTAATCGATTTGATGGTATCTATGCTCAAGCAAGCGGTGTGTCAAGTATAGGATTTTTGACCATTTTTCTCCTCATCCAATTCGTAGTCTTCCGTGAATATACAGTCTTCACGCCAGAAAATCTCTATATCCTGACTACAGTCAGAGCATTATCCTTTGTGTTGTTTAGCATAAGTTTTCTCACTACTCTGGTAGAATACAAACCATTAGGATTAGTCAGAGATATCGGGATTATGTTTTACGGGTTTGCGTTAGCATATCTTTCTATCGCAGGTGGGGCAAAAATAGGAACTCTGATTGTGGCATTGTCGTTGGTTATTTTCGACGCAGTATGGGTGGGCATACGGAGGATTTTCGTCGCAAAAAAAAATCCCCTCAAATGAGATTATACCCATCTTCATCATAGGCTTATGGGACTAGGACGGACCAGGAGAGAAGTCAGAGCAACAGTGCGAATTCGATCCCTCTTTATGATGATCCTCATCTTATTACAAGGAACAAACAGAATGAATAAATTAATAATTTTTGCTATGATGGCACTTGTATTTTTTGGGATTAATTACTACCTCTTCATCATCAAAAAACTTCCCTGTGGATTAAAGATAGAGAAGTAATTTTGAGATTATTTGATAAATTAATTTATTTCAAAAAAAACAAATGAATAGAAAATTAATACTCCATAGTGAGCATATCCCCTGAAAAACAGCAGTAGATGAAAAATTTTTGGAAATATGCTGAAAACAACCTGAAAAAATAACAATGGCGTATATCCCTTCTCAGTCTGACTTAACGAGGGAATACTTCGATCAGAAAGTTTCTTGGTATGCTCAGTTCTGAATATTGCCAAATCATATATCTTATTTTGATATAGATGAAGAATATGACGTTACCAAAGAAAAAGATTTGTTTGCTAAAGATGCAATTTTTCTTTCTTGAGGGAATACATTTTACTTTCTTAGCCGTTTGAAACAGAGGTGATTCATCGAAAAATTAAGGAAATTCGTAGAGTATTGAGGAACATTGATTTGAGCAAGTGCAGGATGAATAATAATGTCCAAAACTATAGAGGCAGCTAGTGGCATTTTTAATAATGATGAAAATATTACCTGATTAAGTAATCTATCGGCACTCTGACTTAATGATTTTGAGTTTCATCCGCATTATTCTTGAGTAGATGATGAAATCGAAAAATTAATCGAATACTCAAAATGAAAAGTTGTTTATGCCGTAAAAGATTGAGATTGAATAGTCATAAATTGAAATAATATAGAAACTATATGAGATGTTATTGTTTTTCAGAATTGAGAGAAAAAATAGAAAGATCTGCAGACCATACAGAAAAGAGGAGTCGATTCGAACAAAAAATTCAGAATCATTTTTTTGATAACAGAAAAAACTGCCTTTTTGACTAGACAAGCTAATCAGGCAGTTTTTTACCGTAATAATATCAGAAAGAGATAAAGACATGAGCAAGAAATAAGATTGGGTATTGTAGGTTAGAGTGGTGGTCTATCCTCACCTTCCGGTAAGGATGCCTTGTTACGACTTAACCCCAGTCATCGGTTCTCTCCTTAACCCGCATGGCGAATCTTTAGAGAGCCCCAACTCCCATGGTTT
>CAZDFH010000005.1:0-99370 GCA_964504915.1 uncultured Candidatus Peribacteria bacterium | reverse complement strand
TGGAGACAATGCAAAAATGGATGTAGGATTGATCTACCCAGTTGCTATGGAAGAAGGATTAAGATTTGCCATCAGAGAAGGTGGTAGAACAGTAGGTGCAGGAGTTGTTACTAAGATTTTGGAATAATTACACATATAGCAAACTTTAGAATGTCCGTTTTAGAGTTTAGCGCTCCGTACAATTCGTTTGTGCGGAGACCTAAATTTTAAGCAAAATTTATTTTGATAATACTTAGTTCTTATGGCTGATAAAAAAAACCTCAAGAGTAAACTTAGGATCAAGCTCAAAAGCTACGACAGCAAAATGCTAGAATCCTCAGTAGGAAAGGTTGTTGCACTACTCATCAAATCTGGTGCAGAGATTAAAGGACCTATTCCATTACCTAAGAGTAGAAAAATGTATACAGTGCTCAAATCCAATTTCAAATTCAAAAATGCGAGAGAGCAATTTGAAAGAATTACTTACTCTAGAATGGTAGATGTCACTGAAATGGGTGCCAAGACTATGGAATATCTTCAGAATCTTGCAATCCCAGTAGGAGTAATGGTTGACGTCAAAGTATTTTAAATATAGTGTAGAGTGTAAAGTGTAGAGTGTAGAGTGTAAAGTGTAGAGTGTAAAGTGTAGAGTGTAGAGTTACTCTGAACTATAAAACTATTCACTATAAACTATAAACTAAAAAACTATTTACCTTATTATATAGTATCCAATGAAAAAGTGATGACTTATTGTAACCAAGAAAGAAATGACCAAAATGTGGATTGATGATAAATTTTTGCCTGTTACTTTGGTAAAGATCATGCCTCAAGAAGTCATTAGATACAAGACAGCAGAGAAAGATGGCTATGTCTGTGCTGTAATCGGAGTAGAGAAAAAACTCCTCAAGAAAGAAAAAGGTCAAAAAATAACATATAGTAAGGTTATAGAATTTGAAGTAGACGAAGACTTCATCAAAAATAATGAGGCTGGCAAAATCTTGGATTTGGGCTTGCTACAGGATGTAAAGATGTTGGACGTCACAGGACATGCTATCGGTAAGTGATATCAAGGAGCTATCAAAAGATTCCATCTTGATGGAGGACCAAAGACACATGGTTCCAAGTTTCATAGACATGTTGGTTCTATGGGAAATAGAAAGCCTAGAAGGACACTCAAGGGACATCCTCATGCTGGACATATGTGAGGACAGCGTGTTACGCTCAAAGACATCCAAGTAGTAGATACACTTTCTAGAGACAACGAACAACTTGTAGTCTTGAGAGGATCTATTCCTGGTGCATACAATGGCGTACTTCAATTAATACTGAAATAATCTTTTTTTATCATAATTAAGACGTGAAAATGGCTTACAGTATAGATATCTATGATATTAGTGGGAAAGTAGTTTCCAAATTTGCTTTGGACGAGAAACTTTTCTCTGACGATATTGTCAATCAAGATCTCATTCATCAGTATTATATTTTGCAAGCGAGCAATGATCGTCACAATCCTGCCAAAGTAAAGGGTAGGGGTGAGGTCCACGGTTCTGGTAGAAAGTTATACAAGCAAAAAGGTACTGGTAACGCTAGAGTTGGTGACAAAAACTCTCCTATTAGAAGAGGTGGAGGAGTCGCTTTTGGACCTAGAGGTGAGAGAAACTTTATCAAAGATATGCCAAAGAAAGCAAGGAAATTAGCATTACAAGGATTACTTACGCTCAAAGCACAACAAAACGAACTTATGGGTATTCAGAAAATATCTTTTGAAACTCCAAAGACACAGGAGGCAGCAGAAATCTTACATAAGTTGGGACTCCAAGACAAGAAAGTATTGTTTGTCATGGATAGTAATGACGACAACGTCAAAAAATCTCTCAGAAATCTTGCTGGTGTAAAATATCTCTTGATGGGATATCTCAATCCTTTTGATCTCATGCACGCTGACAAAGTGGTATTCACCAAAGAAGCGTTGGAGCAACTCAATATGCCTAAAGCATAATACACTCTTTATCATTTCATACTGATAGACAATGACCTACAGACAAATACTTCAAGCCAGAGCCAAGAAAAACACTCAGGCCCCAACTATCAAAAAATTTGGCCCATATGAAATTATTCTAGCACCATTAGTGACAGAAAAATCTCACAAACAGCAAGCAGATTTGAATAAATATTCTTTCAAAGTGCATGCTGATGCCAACAAAAACGATGTGAAGAGAGCTGTAGAATTTATTTACAAAATATCTCCATTGGATGTGCATATTGTGAATATGACATACAAGGGGAGAAGCCAGAGAAAGTTGGTCAGAAACGCATACAAGAAAGCTGTAATCACCCTCAATAAAAAAGACAAAATAGACGCAGGCATCTAACCTAAGATGGTAGATGGGAGAATTTAGACCTTAGAAATTACACATTTTAAATTATAAATTAAGTTAGTCATGGCACTCAAGAAATATAATCCATACACTCCATCTAGGCGTTTCATGATCTGATACGATTTTACTGATATTACTGCAAAGAAACCAGAAAAATCACTTACTATGAAACTCAAGGCAACTGGAGGAAGGAACAATGCAGGAAGAACTACCTGTAGATCTATGGGATGAGGGCACAAGAGACTCTATAGAATCATGGATTTCAAAGGATATAATAAATGTGATATCCCAGCTAAAGTAGCTAGTATAGAATATGATCCATACAGGACAGCAAGGATTGCATTATTGCATTATGCTGATGGAGAAAAAAGATATGTGTTGGGATGGAAAGGTGTCGCAGTAGGAGACCAAGTAAGTAATGGAGAAAAAGCACCTATCGTACCAGGCAATAGAAAACAACTCAAACATATCCCCGAATGAGTAAATGTATTCAATCTAGAAGTGACTCCATTTAGTGAAGGGAAACTTATCAAATCAGCTGGTGCTTCCGCTGGAATCGCTGGTAGAGATGAAGTAACAAAAAAAGTGTTTATCAAATTACCATCAGGAGAAGTAAGAAAGTTTGATGAAAATTGTCGAGCAACCATCTGAGAAATAGGTAATGACCAACACCAAAATATCGTTATTGGAAAAGCAGGTAGACAAAGACGATTGGGTAAAAAACCACACGTCTTAGGAAAAAATATGAATGCTGTAGATCATCCACATGGATGAGGAGAAGGTCATTCACCTATCTGATCAAAGAGAGGGCAAAAATCTTATGCAGGTAAGTTAGTCACTGCAGGGATCAGGACAAGAAAAAAGAGTAAATGGTCAACACAGTTTATTGTGTCTAGAAGGAAGAAGAAATAAATATGAGTATCAAGACATAAGGCAGTCTTAAGTCTTACGTCTCAAGTCTTATATCTATAATATTATTTTAATTCTAATCACTCAAGTTATTATGGCAAGATCACTCAAAAAAGGTTTCTATGTCAACGAGAAATTGCTTCTCAAGGTTAAGAAAATGTCAGAGACCGGAGATAAAAAAGTTATCAAAATCCGAGATAGGGCATGTCATATCGTACCTGATATGATCTGATTTACCTTTGCTGTACACAATGGTAAACAATTTGTGAGTGTATATGTGACGGAAGATATGATCGGACATAAGATTGGAGAATTCGTCCCTACAAGGACATTTAGAGGACATCCGTTTTAACAGATAACGGTAAAATGAGTAAAAACAGATAACGGTTAAATGGGAAATTTATTTATCATATATTTAGTTCGCAATGGAAAAAAATCTGACAGCAACATTAAAATATGCACTTATGTCTGACAAAAAAATGGCTGTTGTTGCCAAATTAGTAGTCGGAAAAAAGGTAGAAGATGCATTAGCTCAGTTGCAATATTTACCAAAGAAGGCAGCTAAGGCACTTGCTAAGGTAGTCAAGTCTGCTGCAGCAAATGCTACCACCAATGGCACTGCTGATGCTAGCAAACTATATATCGAGAAAATATTCGTTACAAGAGCTCCAAAGATTAAGAGAGTGAGATTCGTTTCTAGATCTAGAATCAGTCATTACGTCAAATATAGATGTTTTGTGAAAGTGTTTTTACATGTTAAATAATTCTCCGTATGGCATCCAAGGCAAACCCAATAGGAATTAGAGTCGGTATGATGAAATCACGACCATGTGAATGGTTCGCTAAAAGCAAAAGACAGTGAAGTGATTTTTTCGTCGAAGATATGAAAATTAGAAATCTTGTTGATACAACATTTCCTAGATCTGGTATCTCCAAGGTCGTTATTAGAAAAACTCCCAAAGAAGGAGAACTCATTATCTTCACATCCAAAGTTGGTATCCTCATGGGTAAGCAAGGAGCTAAGGTCAAAGAATTTGAAGACCTCATCAAAGAGAAGTTTAAAAAAGATATAAAAGTAGTAGTCAAAGAAGTCAAAGTTCCAGAACTTTCTGCCAAAGTGATGGCTGAATTTATTTCCACTCAGTTGGAAGCAAGAATGCCTTATAGAAAGGTAGTCAAAAATGTTTTGCAAAAAGTTATGGAAAAGTGAGCTTCTGGTATCAAGGTTCAGGTCTGAGGAAGACTTGGATGAGTAGATATTTCTAGGACAGAAAAATTTATCGAAGGTAGAGTGTCATTACAGACATTTAGATCAGATATCGATTATCACTATATGCAAGCCAGGACCAAATATGGTATGCTAGGAGTCAAAGTGTGGATAGAAAAATGACAAATGTATGCACACAAACAATGAGCAGCAGCTAAAAAAGCTATCAATATATAATATTTTATTCTTATTTGTCACATTATCATGTTACTTACTCCCAAAAGATGGAAATATAGAAAGCCAATTATCAGGTCTATTACTGGTAAAGCATTCAGAGGTTCCACAGTTGCTTTCGGCGAATACTGACTCAAAGCTACCACGAGTGCATATATTAGCAATAAGCAAATAGAAGCAGCGAGAAAGGTAATCGTTAGATCTATCAAGAAAGTTGGTAAGCTATGGATTAGAATATTCCCTGATCAGCCATTCACCAAAAAGTGATTGGAAATGCCTATGGGTACTGGAAAGGGAGATGTAGATATCTATACAGCACAAGTCAAAAAAGGAAGAATCCTATTTGAACTCAGCGGATTACCAAGAGATATAGCTCAAGAAACCATGATCAAGGCATCTAAGAAATTGCCAGTCAAAGCGAGATTCGTAGTAAAGGGAGAAATTAAATAGATCTTAGATGGGAGAACTTAGACAGTAGACCTGTTGTACACAAACATTTATAATTTAAATCTATACATCAATGAAAGGAAAAGCACAATTTATGAAAGAGCTCACTGAGAAGACAATCAAAGAACTTGTCCAGATGAGAAGAAAGGCAAAGAAAGATCTCTATGATATGAAGATGAAAAATTCCATCAAAGGACTTAAAGAGACTCACAAAATTGGAAATGTGAGAGTAGAAATAGCAAGGATTCAAACTGTTTTAACTTCTAAGGTGAAAAAATGACAATAGTAGGTACCAAGAGTATCAAAGAAATGATCTGAGAAATTATCGGGGACAAAGCTGATAAAACTCGTATCGTTTTGGTCAAGACGGTAAAGACACACCCACTCTACAAAAAGAGATTCGTCGTAAGAAAAAAATATTATGCTCATGATGAAGAGAATGTTTCCAAGCTTGGTGATGTTGTCAAAATCAGAGAGACAAAGCCTATGAGTAAAACCAAAAAATGGTTATTAATTGAAGTAACTAGCAAATAATTTTACCCCTTATTTTTCCCCAATGTTGAAAGTAGAATCTGTGGTTATTGTTGCAGACAATAGCGGAGTCAAGAAATGAAAGATCATAAGAATCCTCAAATGATCCAACGCCAAGACGGCAACAATCGGCGATAGAGTGATGCTTGCGGTCAGAGAAAGTACTCCTACAAGTGCCATCAAAAAATGAGATGTGGCTCAAGCTATCATAGTCAGAATTAGAAAAGAGATCGCAAGAAAAGATGGTACATATGTAAGATTTGGCGATAACGCAGTTATCTTAATGTCCAAAGACGCTAAGGGAGAAATCAAACCTATCGGAAAGAGAGTATTCGGTCCAGTAGCAAGAGAATTGAGACAGTTAGGATATAAGAATATTACTAATATGGCTGAAGAAACTGTTTAGAACTTAGATGGGAGAACCCACGTAGTTCTACAGGGCAGGCTTAGAACTTAGCCTTAGCACAAAAATTTACTTTATATAATATTATCATTATGAAAAAATTGAGAACAGGAGATCCAGTTATCGTTATTGCAGGTAAGTTTAAAGGAAAAACTTCCACTATCCAAGCAGTAGCAGGAGATAAGGTAACGGTAAAAGGAGTAAACGAAGTTAAAAGAGCTACCAAAGGTAAGGGATTTCTCAAAAAAACCCTCCCCATACATATTTCTAATATTATGTATTATTTAGAGAGTGAAAAAAAGGCAACCAGAATACAGGTCGTGAAAGACAAGAAGGGCAAGAATGTAAGGCAAGCCCAGAAGACAAAGTCAGCTATTAAGTAATATATTCTTTTAATTTGTGTTTATCTATATCAGAATGAACAATCAGGAAATATTTAGAAAAAAAACACAGCCAACGCTCCAGAAAAATTTGGGGATCAAAAACATCAATGCTGTGCCTAAGTTAGAAAAGGTTATCGTCGCTATCGGTATTGGATCTTTGGCAACGAGAAAATCCGTCAAAGATTTTGATGAATTTGAGAAAGTAATTCTCAAGATCACTGGGCAAAAAGCTCGCATGATCAAGTCTAAAAAATCTATTTCCAACTTCAAATTGAGAGAAGGACTCCCTGTGATGTTGCAAGTGACACTTAGGAAACAAAGAGCATATGATTTCGTAGATAGATTTGTGAAGCTAGTATTGCCTAGAATGAGAGATTTCTCTGGGCTATCAGACAAATCATTCGACAATCAAGCCAACTATAGTATCTGAATACCTAATTATAATATATTCCCAGAGTTGTCTCTAGATGATGTAACTACCACAATGGGGATTCAGATTACATTAGTAAGTAATTCCAAAGATCCTACAAAGACCAAAGCACTTATGCAAGCATTAGGATTCATCTTTAAATAGTCGCAAGATACAAGACGCAAGACATAAGATAAATCTTAATACCCACTGCTCATTATTCACCACGGTATTTTATCACTTTATACATAAGCCAAGATGGCAAGAACATCACTCAAAGCTAAGCAATCCAAAATGTATGAAAAAAGATTTACGGAAGGCAAAGCACTCAAACAGCCTACTAAATATTACAATAGATGCAGATTGTGCTGAAGAGTAAAATCCTACGTCAGAGATTTTGGTGTCTGCAGAGTTTGTTTGAGAAAATTTGGAAGAGAAGGAATGATTATGGGACTCAAGAAAGCAAGCTGGTAGGATACCTAATGCAGAATGTATAATGCAGAATGTATAAAAAAATATCACGATTCTGAATTATAAATTATAAACTATACATTAAAAGAAATTATTTATCATTAATTATTGCACCCAGATGACCTATGTTAATGCACCAATTCATGATCTTCTTATCAGAATCAAAAATGCATATATGGCCAGGAAAACTACTGTCCAATGAGTATGATTTTCTGTATTTAGAACTGACATCTTGAATCTACTCAAACAATACGGATTCGTAAAAGCATATGAAATCGTAGAAGAGAAAGATAAGGTCCAGAAGACGATCAATATCACACTCAAAAAGGTAATCAATCCAGTAGATGATATTCCTCACGTGAAATTTTTCTCCAAACCATCTAGACCATGGTATGTAGGATACAAAGATCTGAAGCTCGTCGCGGGTGGTAAAGGTATCGGTATTATCTCTACAAATCAAGGATTGATGGCTACTCACGTCGCACACGAAAAGAAAATAGGAGGGGAACTTATAGCAGAAATATATTAGTAGTTAGACTTAAGTATCAAGACGTAAGACAAAAAATATAATATCTTATGTCTCAAGTCTTATGTCTCACATCTATATCAAAACATTATTTTAATTCTAATCACTAAAACTAGTATGTCTAAAGTTGGAAAAAAAGTTATCGCAATACCTACAGGAGTAGAAATATCTCTCCAAGATAAGACAGTGATGGTCAAAGGGCCAAAAGGACAACTCTCTTATACACTTTTGGATGGTGTAGTATTGACGACCAAAGATAATGAAATTACGATATCTGTCGCAGATGAAGAGAAGAAAAATCTACGAGGATTGACAAGAACTCTAGTCGCTAATATGGTACACGGAGTGACTGAAGGATACGAAAAGAAGCTTATGATCACTGGAGTTGGATATGGAGCTAAATTGGAAGGCAAGAAATTAATCCTTGCTATCGGATATTCTCACAAGGTTAATTTCGAAATTCCTCAATCTATAGAAACTAAAGTAGAACAAGACGTCAAAGGAAATACTATCATCACTATGAATGGAATAGACAAACAATATCTCGGTGAGGTTGCTGCAAAACTCAAGGCACTCAAAGTTCCAGAGCCATACAAAGGCAAGGGAATCAGATATTTTGACGAATACATCAAACTAAAACCAGGTAAAGCAACTAAGAAATAATTTTAATCTTTATAGCTAGTGCTCATGCAAAATTTGAAAAAGGTCAAAGGACCAAAGGCGATCACTTTCTCTCAGAGGAAGAAGAAAACCAATAGCAAAATCAAAGCTACACATCCAGACTTTAGAGTAATCGTCAGCAAATCAAATATGTATACCGGAGCTCAAGTAGTTGATGCTACTGGTAATGTGATGGCTTGCATTTCTGATAAAGGGGTCAAAGCTACTACCAAAGTCCAAAGAGCTGAAATGGCTGGACAACAACTTGCTGAATTGATGCAAAAGAAAGGAATTAGCAAGGCAGCATTTGATAGAAATGGTAATTTATATCATGGTAGAGTCCAGGCATTGGCTGATGGGTTAAGAAAAGGCGGTATCGTCGTATAATTATCTAATGTAAAAATTTATTTTTATTCGTGTTATATTTCATCTATGAGATCTGGGAACAAAGACAAGACCAAAAAAGAATTTGAAGAGCTTTTGTTGGAGGTCAGAAGGGTAACAAGAGTAACTACTGGAGGAAGGAAACTTTCATTCAGAGCTACTGTCGTGGTCGGCAACAAAAAAGGCAAAATCGGTATTGGTGTGTCCAAAGGATTGGATGTGTCTTCTGCAGTAAGCAAAGCTTCTCGTGAGGCATTCAAAAATATGTTTATCGTACCTATCACTGAAAATAAATCAGTTCCTTATCAACTAAGTACAAAATACAAAGCTTGTTTCGTCAAACTATTACCTGCTATGCCTGGTACTGGTTTGAAGGCAGGGTCTTCTGTTAGAGCGGTAATGGAGTTAGCTGGATATGAAAATATTCTTTCCAAAATAATTGGTTCAAATAATAAATTAAATAATGCACTGACTACACTCAAGGCATTGTCTAGTTACAAACATGCTGATTTCTTCAATAAGGCAATCGCCGAACCTGTAGAAGCAGATGAAGAAGAAGAGGATGAAACAGATTTGAAAGTCGGTGAAGTAAAAGTAGAAAAAGGAAAAATAGTCGAAAAAAAGGAATCGAAGAAGGCTGAATCAGAAGCTAAAGAATAGAAATCTAACATTTAAAATTATTCTTTTATACTCATTATATACACTCAATGAAACTGCACACACTAAGCAAAAGCAAAGGATTTAACCCTAAGCAGAAGAGAAGAGGAAGAGGTAACGCTACAGGAACAGGTAACTATTCCGGAAGGGGACTCAAGGGACAAAAATCCAGAAGTGGACATTCACAGAAGGCTTTTTTCGAATGAGGACAAACGTCCATCGTTCAGAGGTTACCTAAAGCGAGATGATTCAAAAGATATTTCAAGCTTGTCAAAGAATATCAAATTATCAATCTTGATAGATTGGATCAAGATGCAAGAATTTCTGATACTATGGAAATTAGTAAAGCAGTATTGAAAGAATTGGGATATATAAAACATGAAAAGTGACTCGTGAAGATTCTTGGTGATGGAGCATATGCTAAGCATATCAAATTCGTAGATATCGATGGATTTTCTAAGACAGCACAAGACATGATTGACAACCCAGGTAAGAAAGTAGTAGCTAAAAAAGCAACTCCACAAAAGATAGAAAAGGTCAAGACGGTAAAAAAACCAGTCGAGAAAAAAGTCGAAGTGAAGAAAGTAGTAGAAAAGAAGGTAGAAGTAAAGCCAGTAGAAAAGGCAGTAGAGAAAAAAGTCGAAGTGAAAAAAGTAGTAGAGAAGAAAGTTGAAGTGAAGAAACCAGTAGTAGCCAAGGCTCCTGCTAAGAAAGTTGAAGTGAAGAAACCAGTAGTAGCCAAGGCTCCTGCTAAGAAAGTGGAAACTAAAAAACCGGTAGCAAAACCAGCTACCAAAAAAGCAAAATAAATTTTATGTCTTATTAAGATTTCTCTATGGAAAAGTTCTTCAATAGAATCAAGGAAATACGAGAAAATCCTACGATAAGGAGAAAGATTATCTTTACCCTTATAATGCTTGCCGTATATAGATTAATGGTATTCATACCTATTCCATTCGTCCATATTAATGAACTAATGACAAGGACATTAGATGCCACAAGTGGTGGAGGACTAAGTTACTTCCTAATGCTATTGTGAGGATCTTTGGATAATTTCTCTATCATCGCAGTAGGATTGGCAGCTTTCATCAATGCGTCTATCATCATGCAATTGCTTGGCTCAGTCGTACCTAAGCTAGAAGAACTCACTGAACAATGAGAAGTTGGTCAGCAAAAGATAGCACAGTATACTAGATATTTATCAGTCCCCTTGGCATTTTTGCAATCCATAGGTATGGTATTTTTCATCAATTATATGCTGGGAGGAAACGTTATTTCTACGACCTTACCCAACGTATTATTGTCTGCAGTCGTCATGACTGTAGGATCAGTATTCCTTATGTGGTTGGGTGAATTGATTACAGAAAAAGGAATCTCCAACTGAGTATCCTTACTTATTTTCGCATCTATCGTATCTGGTATGGTACAAAAAATATATTCGAGTGTATCTAGTTCGACCAATGTTTTGTGAGTCATCGTATTTATGCTGGTCATAGTATTGGTACTTATTTTCTTATCAATATTGATCCTCAAATCTATCAAAGAGATACCTATCATTTATGCAAGAAGATGAAAAGTGCAAGAATCATCATCACTTCCTATCCCTATGAATCCAGTAGGTATGGTGCCTATTATCTTCTCTATCGCATTCGTATCATTTCCATACTTATTATCTAAATTAATCACACAGTTTCAGCCAATGAATACCAAGTTAGTTGCTATGGCAAACTGGATAGAATCAAACCTCAATATCTATTCTCAGCAACCAGGAATATTAGCTGTCATCTTCTATTTCATTCTGATCGTTGCATTCACGTTCTTCTATACAATGATTGTATTCTCTCCAGAGAGAATCGCTGATAATGTACAGAAGAGAGGATGATTTGTACCAGGTATCAGACCAGGAAAAGAGACAGCAAAATATATCAATGGTATATTGATGCATTTATGTCTTCGAGGTGGAGTAGGTCTAGCGATTATCTGAGTCTATAGTTATATCCTCAATTATATTCCATTTATCCAAGATATCGTCCAATCTCTCGGTTCATTACCAGTGGTAGTTACTGGTTCTGGAGTCATCATCATCGTTGGAGTAGTCCAAGATATCGTCGGTAAAGTAAAGACAGATATGTTGATGCAGAGATATGATAAGATCGATTTGAATTCTGGAAGGAAATAGATTGAGTAAAATGAGATAACAGACAACAGTAAAACCTCAAATCTC
Source organism: uncultured Candidatus Peribacteria bacterium (assembly GCA_964504915.1). Classification (GTDB taxonomy): domain Bacteria; phylum Patescibacteriota; class Gracilibacteria; order Absconditabacterales; family Absconditicoccaceae; genus CAJBLF01. The sequence continues at coordinate 87,568 of CAZDFH010000005.1, read as the reverse complement.
GACTAAGAGTTTAAAGATAATTTCAAAATACAAAAAACTGATGTGACCTACGGGTTGACTCGGTTTTTTTTGTTGATGTGCATTACGTATCCACATAGAATCATCCCTAGCGTATAAATAAACAAATGTCAACCACTATTTTTTATTCTATCAGCTTATTTTTGCTCTTTCTAGGCTTTTGGAATATACTTATTCTATGATTTTACGTAATAACGAAGCCTGAATGTTTATGAATAAAAAGACAGTATGAATTATCTGAATAATGGCACTGAGCTTATGGTTAAGCTTTCTTTTCTTTGATAGTGCATCTGGACCAAGAATGTCTGAAGATGCCAATCAGAAGATATCTGATGATGGAGTCATCCAAATACAAAAAGAATTACCTCAACCATCGACAGAAAACCCAGACCTCATCGCTAGTCAATTAGAGATAAACGATACAACTATTCCTGTAGCTCATCAGTCTGCAGGAGATGAAACATTCTCTCCATGATCTGGACAAGACGGAGCACTCAACGTTTCTCAGCAACAGGCAAGTATAGAAGATATTCATATCCTAGAATCGTTATACGATAAGACTTCAGATACGAAGATTCTCACGACACTTATCCAGCGCTTGGCTTCTAGCTACCAGTTTAAAGACGCGAATACGTATCTCAAAATGCTGATGAGCAAACCAGACTATGAAAAATTAGTAGACGTGAAGGTCATCCTGTATGTTTTGTTTCATAGCGAAACCGTTTCCTTAGAAGATCCAAGCAGTATCAATACATTACTCCCTTTGATACAGCAGTATAGAAGTGAAGGCTTGCTGACACAAGACGATGAAAATTTTTATCAGGGAATGATCCAAGTCCGATTCCAAAAATATAGCGATGCTACAGCATTACGAGCAAAAGTCAGCACATCTACCTATACGCCAATCATCCAAGCATACGCTCAAGCGATACAAGAAGCTTCTGGATCGACCAATGCTCCAGCATATTACAGAGATGCTTTAGTCGCTCTAAGTATGCTCAAGCACTGATATTTCTCTGTAGCAAAAAAGATTGCTCTTGCAGTAGTGATGCAAAATAGTGATTATATGTTACCTTATCAGATTTTAGCCTATGCAAATTTTCTCAGCAACAATCGAGATGTCGCAGCAGAATATTTTCTCAAGTTAGCAGATTTTGATAGTGCAAACAAAGATCAATATATGTTTCTTGTCGGAGCTTGTTATTACTGGCTTGGTGACAATGAGCAATCAGTATTATTTCTCAATCAAGTACTAGACCACACATTATTGACCGACGTCTACAGATATAGATTACTCAATTATGTAGCAGGAGAGGACACAGATAATGCTCTACGTGTACGACAAAATCTTCTCGGACAACCAGATATACTGGATACTGACTTTGCGAATTTTTTCAAAACTATGTTTTATGCTCCCTACCGTGTGGGTCAACCATTTACTTTGTATCGTGAAAATAAGGCTTTGGTAGCACTATATCTCAATGCATGCGCAAGCACTCTGGGTAGTGGAGCAGATGTGTGTACCTATGGCGAAGTCTGACTAGCTCTGGCAAACTCAACTTGGGCTTGAATAGCAGACAAACTTGTATATTTATCTACTACGTATCATCAGTCGTATCTCTATCACGTACTCGGTGATTACTATTTCTCAAATAACGAATATGCTCAAGCAAAAGACGCCTATTCTCAAGCACTCAGTATCTGCGATGATAAAAATGAATCCATTATCTTGCAGGACAAACTATCCAAAGTGATAGCGGCTAAGTAAGTGCTTGGATACAAGAGCTAATTTCACTTTGGGGTTGAAAGTTGAACCTGCCTGCCAGTAGGCAGGAGTGGAAGGTTGAAAGTTACCTGTATGTTGTTTCGAATTTCATTAATGCGAGATTGATTCTAAAATTGAAAGAAATTTTAAATTCAGAAATTTGATTTGTACATGGTTGTTCGCAAATTTCCGATCGCTGTTATGATGACATTGCTTTTGCTCTCTTGAGCAGGAGTTTTTGCGCAAACGACAAATGATGTAAGTAAACAATATTGTGAAAGCATAAATATCTGTGGATCTGCACCACAAGAATTTACTCGGATGATGGATCTTGCACAAGAACTAATCAACGCTATGCACACCATTGGTACTAAATGAGAATATATAGGCAAATACGTCAACCCAAATCGATTTGAAGGAGATACATTTATCCCACCCAAGCTAGGCGTTGTCAGTAAAATAACCAAGAATGTCTGACAAAAACTTAATTTTCTCGCTGCGACGACAGCTATTTTCACGTCACCTCAGCAGTGGTGATGACTCAAAGATATGTTTGCAGGAATTCTTACCTTATTCAAAAATAAAATATTTGGACGTGATCTCCAGGTGGTAGAAAAAATAGACGCTTCACTCACACAAAAAAGATATGAACTCTGACTGTGATGAGGATGGATTGCAGTGACCATCAACGATGCGAACGTAAACCACATTCAGAAAATTTTAGACGCATACCAGAAAAAAGGATTACTCACCAAGACATCTTCCATTTCCAATGGAGCAAGCTACGTCAACGTGGCTTCCATGGTAGGCAGGATATTAGCTGCTATGAAATCTTATCTTGCTACTAATAATATCGATCAATTTACTCCACGAGAAAAATGAAATACGGAAGGTAAGATGATGTTATGATTTGAGCCAGTGGCTATACAGAGTATGGACAAGCAATATACCTGTGCCAGAGCTACGAATAATATCTGTGATAATGCATTCAAACAATTCAAAAAAAATATGGCAAGATTAAGCTCGGGCACTATAGCTACTTCACAGAAGGCTATTTCGTGATTTGTAGATGCAGCCAAGAGATTGACACAGCTCTTCAAAAAAAATCCTGATCCTGCATTCCAATCAAGAGAAAGAGAATTACTCGATACCTATTATGGTACACAACAAAGGACAACAGGATTAGTCAACAAAACAATTGATGATGGCGGTGCACTCAAGAGTCTGCAACAGATTCGTCAGCAACGGTCTGGAGCATTTACCAATCGAAGGACAGCAACGATAGAAGCCAAGAGCAAAGACACCAATGCCATAGACCAGATCAAAACCACTGCATCATCATCTGACACAGCAATATCATCGACAGATTTTGCTACATGGATACGTGATGGTATGAATCCATTCCTAGAAAGTCAGCAAAGAGATATGGAGATGATAAGCTTTAGTGACGTCAAAGATATCACACCAAGATTTACTACTATAGGGCAACAAATCACAGCCGCCAAAGAATTGCTAGGAAGTAAGGATAGTAGCGATGCCACGCTCATCAAAGAGCTAGTCGATGCTTGTAAATTACAATGATGAAATCTTGGACAAGTATGTCAGTAGGACTGGGTAAAATGAGTTGTTGGTAAAATGGGTAGCTTAGAAATTAGAAATTAAAAATTTTAAAATTATATTCCGCAGTATGAGAGGTATGAAGAGAATATTCTTCTTGTGAATACTGGTTAGTTCTTTAGGTCTGATGACCTATGTGAGAGCTGATGATTTTTCTGCATACCTAGATGGAATAAGTGCAACCATGCTTCAAGGCAATGGTGCAGTGCTTTCTAGAGAAGGTGATGTCAAAGGCATGATCCAAAATTTTTGTAATGCAGTCACATCAGCATGATCAATGTCATCCAATAAGTTTACTTATGATGCCAAGCAATCGGCATTTGTCTATTTGCTCTGTTCCAATATCAATGGGGATCGACGTAGCACAGCTCCAGGATTTGAGAAGAAGGGATGAATATTCAAACTGACTACCTTTGCCCAGCTGGGTATCGAGGATGTGCGTCCAGTAGTGGTAAACACGACTAGTAAGACAAACTTCTGTTCACCAAATACAGATATGTCTCAATGTAATCTTTCCAAATATATCCCCAAATTATTTAATATAATCATCAATGATTACGCCAATCTCAAAGAACCCACACTATTTGGATTTGATGCGACACAAGACTTTGATGCAGGAGCAAATGCATTTTCACAGAATTATTTCACTATAAATATTTGTGACCAAGATAATCCTAAGTATCCAAACACGTGTAGGACGCTCAAAAACTATATCAAAAATACGCAGAAGATACTCTCTGATGTCAAAGTATTTCTGCCAAAAAATATTCAGAAAGATCCCAAAGCATGTGAGGAAAAAAATTATAGTTTATTTCTCTGCTGATTGTATGGAGATACGACTAATTCACTACAGAGATTTCTCAACTTGACCTACAACGAACTTTTCTATTATCGCCTCTTCATGAGCTACTATACACTCATGATTAAGGCAAATCCAACGGTGCTACTTAAGGCTCCAGTAGCCATTGCCAATACAGAAGTGTACCAGAGAACGAGCACATTCAGTAATGAATTTACTCGATCGCAACAAGCACTTAGCATGACATTGAGAATGATGAGAGATATCTATTCTGCGTTTCCACTTCACATAGGATTCCTCATGTATCAGGAAGATCTTCAATGATTCCTCAAACCACTCGCCAAAATATATACGCCAATTAGCCAGCTTTATTATACACTGCAGAATGTCCAAGTACAGAAGTAAAAAAATCTTTCTGTGTCTCCTCATTGGTTTGCTGGGAATATCTCCCTATACTTTTGCTATAGATTTTTCCAAAGTACTACAACAATCATCACAAAGTAATCAAGATATCACCACACTCTTCGCTGGCAAGTCTCAGGTAAGTAATATCTACGAGAAGGCACTCAAGCTTGCCAAGACCAATGAACTGTGAGCTACACAAAAGGCTATCGATGGGGTAGTGGCATATTTCTCCAAGCAGTCATGTGCAGTGACATCCAAAGATGTGCTCTATGTCCTCTATAATAGCAATATAGCATTCCAGACTTTCTTTACTCATGTGGTAATCTCTGACATGCAAGATGGATGATGGACACTTCCTCTGCCCGCAGACATCACCAAAAGTTATGCTCATTTTTTCTCATGCTTCAAAATTCAACATCCTACGGTAGATAATTATAGCGATCTCGCCAGTCAAGTAGCCGATGTGTATTATCAGAGCATCAATGGAAATTTTATGCTCGACACCATGAGTCAGAGTAACTATGGAGAAGATCTTTATCGAAATGGAAATAAATCTGACAGCGATTTTGATCTCCTCTTGGACATCAATGATATTGGCAATATCTTTTTCTCTTCATTCAAGAGCACGCCAGAGATGCTATTCTACGCATTACCTACTGCGAGTGGACAGTGATGAAGTGATAATGCGTCCAACACATCTACAGGAGTCACCACGGGAACCACACCTGACCCAAAGACAGAAAACGGAACAGGAAATGAAAACTGAACAAAAAAAACGGTGGCTGACTGGACACTGCCTAGCTTGTCTATCGGGGGAACCGTCATCCAAAACGTCAGGACACCAGCCTCTCTTGGTACAACTGACACAGAAAGAAACCAGACAATCACTACAGATCCAGACGTACAACAATTTCTCGCGACCACCAATCCATCCAGCTTCGCACAGTCAGAATATGAGTTTGTCGTAGGTAGTCAGTGTGCAACAGGTGCCATACCAGTCACATCAGAGGCAGCAATACAAGAAGAGCCTATCCCCACAGAGGAATATGTTGCATGATTAATTGATTTTATCAAGACAGCAAATATCAATGATCTCATCAACGATCATTTACTATCAGGTGCTAAGAGTGCATATGACAAAGCTATCAAATCAAATCCCAATTCTCCTACAGATGCTATCAACGCAATAGCGAATACCTATTCAGAAATGGCTTTTGGTGCGTGATCTCCATGAGATAGTACCTGCTGAGATGCCTGTATCAACTTACCTTTGGCTGAACAAATGCAATGCCAACTTGGTTGTGCAAGATCATGTATTCAGACCTGTGCTGATACAGAAAAAATTAATAAAGTTTCTTGTCAGACAGAAAGCGAGAATAAAGTCGCTACGTGCAATCAGTTATCTGGTATAGCAAAGACAACTTGCCTCATCTCTGCGAAAGCAAAGAAAGTAGCTTGTGATAGACAGGTAGATGAAGATGGGACACTCTGTGTAGTAGACTGTTCGTGTTTCATGGTATCTTGACCGCAGGGAGAAGGACGAAATATGGTAGAAGATATGGTCAATCTCAAATTCTGTAAAGTGCCTGTAGAATCCAAAACCACTACACCGACTCGTCAAAATATATCAAGTATCCAACAAATCATAGATGCTGTCGTCGATGCATTACAAGGGCTCAAGAGGAGTGGTAATATGGTCAAATATACTACCACCAAAGAGTTTCTAGATTTTGATATCAAGCTCACGCTATCCGATATTTTAGACTTCAAAATTTTCTTTGCATTCAAACCTATCTTCACTCAGAAAGCGGATGTTGCAAACCAGAGAAAGAAAGTAATAGAGGCAGCCAACAATACAGATGCGCTACTCAACCTCTCTCCCGATGCCAAGTCAGACAATTATAATAAATATGTCATCATCTCAGACGTTGCAGCTAATAAAGCAAATCTAGAAGATGTGGGTGTCAAGGCAGCACAGCAAGCGTCATTAGAAAAATATACAGCAGCCATGGATGCGGCAAACAAATCACTCAAAGATCCTATTTCTCTCTATCAGGATCAAAAAATCGCCCTCTTGGGAGAGGACGTTATTAGTTTCTTGGATTCTCATCAAGTCTTTCGAAATACCTTTGTTACCAACTTATTAGGAATGTTGGAAGATGCGAGTACTCTCAAGAGTAATATACAAAACAGCAAGTAATATTTCTGCTTATGATAAGAAAGCACTCGTTAATAATTTCATAATTGCATAAGAAAATGCCACGACGATGACACCGATGATGGCATTTTTTATTGCTGTATTTCCTTTGGCTACATTACCACCACTAAAGACACTCGTGGCATACAAATAGCCTGCATAGATGATCATAAGTGCTCCAATGACGAGTCCTATCTGAGATAAAAATCTGACGATATAGACGACATAATCAAGTAGCGTTTCTCGTGTCATAATACCAGAAGCCAATTGATTCCCTACTTCTCACTTCATGTCCGTAGCCTTTGTAGTATAAGCATCCCAGACACTACCTCATTTAGCACCGACATCAGTCACCGCTTGTTCGACTTTCGCAGTATCTCCAGCTTCAGGGATGATCACAAAATCATTATTTGCATCGATAGCGTACAGGGGGGATCAGACGTTGATCGCTACCAACGTAAGTGCTAGAAATCAAAGGGCAATTTTTCTCATGAATGAACGGATAACAAAATAAATGGTATGATGGGCAATTATTTACGAGCAGATTTCGATGCAGGAGCTTGCTGAGCCAATGTAGAGAATAGACCTCTGAGCTTATTCATTGTACTGAGAAGGCCAGCTATTTTTTCTTGCATAAAATAGTTCATCGTATATGCTTGAGTAGTAGTGTGGATAGACTCATTCGCTGCCTTGATCATCAATGCTTGTGTCGCTGTATATTCTTTAGAGATTCTAAGGTTTGCTAGCTTGAGACATTGTGCATGAAATCAGTTGGCGTATCAAGGATCTATCACGACCTGCTTGTCTGTCCTGAGCTGGTTATATAAGAGATTAATAATAGGACACATATTAGCATATTTATCTGCAAGCGTAGAATTATTATATTCGAGCATAAATTTTGTCAGATCTTTGTCCTTGATGACAATAATTTTTCTCGTCCGATATTTAGCATAAGCATCAGAAATAATTTTGGATGTCGTGACTTGAGCGGTAGCAAATCCATTAAATAAATTTCTTCGTGCTTCGCCATCTTTGTCTGGCGATAATCCATATGCCAAGTCAGCTCTTCCATCCAATCTCCTAAATGCAACATCCAGCAAATGATCATACAGATATGCACTCTGAGGATAGAGTTGCTCAGTATCATCCTTGAAATTTTTACAAAAAGATTCATCAATAATTTTGCTCACACAGCAATATTTTTTCAAATTTTCTACTGCCTTTGCTACGGCCACCTGAGGCATGATACCCTCAAAGTTTACACCAGCCAGCTTATTAATAAAATTGTATGTTGTGGTTTCACTCGTATCGGTAATCTCGCTTGCCAGTTTACAATCGTGTGCAAACGAATATCCACCAAAACACAGGACGACTACGGACGTAAGGAGTGTAATTTTTTGTACAGACTTCATATGACGTGGGATGGGTAAAATGAGTAGAATGGGTGAAACGAGTAGAATGGGTGAAACGAGTAGAATGGGTGAAATGGGATAATAGATAATATGTAACTTTTTAACCTTTTAACCTTTTAACCTTCCAACCTTTTAACTTCTCTTTTAGTTGCTAATAAGTGGCTTCGTCTTGATGAGAATTTTAGCTATAGGCGACTTGCCACCATCGGTGATGGAATAGACAATAGTTTTCGTCTTGGTATCAAAGCCATAGGTACCTCATAGAGTAGAACCATAGACACCCGGCACATATATTTTTCCTGCTGCATTTACATAAAGCATACATTCCTTGCTTGCATTCTGTATACAAGAGCCTCATTGGAATTCATCAAATTGACTTTCCGATAATGTCGCAAGTGTATAGTTTGGCTTGCCTTGCAAAAGCTGGATACTTCAGAGGGCATCAGCAGGCAGAGATATGTGAAAGAGGCTTTGATTTGTTTTCGTATCGATGACTTTGATCGTAGGAATGCTCAATAAGAAATCGAGTTGCAATGAGATTCTCTTTTCCCGATTTGCATTGATAATGATTTCTCCATTGTCAGGATCGATAGTACCGATTGCTTCTCCACTAGGAGCAAAGAGTCCAAGAGTATCTCAAAGGGTGTAGATACCACCAGTTACTACTTTCTGTCCTGGAGATAAGAAATATCCACCGAGAGGATTTGCCTTACTTCCCGTAATTGCTGTAAGCACACCGTTTCTTTCTCTCTGGAAACTTACCAGTCCTTCATCTAGATCTTGCTCCAATTCTGCAATGACCTGTGTAGTATCTTTGTCTATTTGCTGGACGTCGGTAATAGTAATCTGAGGAATATTGATGGTAAGTGTGACGACTTCCTTGCCGACATTACCATTAGGATCTACAGCGGTAAACGTGAATTCTTTCTGGGCCGTTCATGTAAAAAACAGGTTGGGGATAGCAATACTACCTGTAGATAAAAATCCAGATTTTTGGTAGATAGTTTCTCCATCATAGAGTATTTTCATATTACTTACTGCCACTTTATCCGTCCACAATGCATTGAGCGTGTAATAGGTATTGATAAATCATTCATGAGTATTGCCAGTACTTACGTCTTCATTCATCAGCACTCTGTGTAAGGTAACCGTGGCGAGTGGTGGCTCCGTATCTCCAAGCAGTTGATTGCCTGCGACAATTTGATTGGACCAAGGTGATCTCTGAGCCAAGAGGAAAAATGATTTCTGCTGAGCCTTACTGAGCTGATCTGGTGCTTGGCCAAGAGTAGCTATCTGTGTATAGGATCGTTTTCTCGGCATTTCATTGATGACTATAGATACTTTCTCTTGGTTAGGATCAAAATATCTGACTGCTATCACGGTACCTGTCATCAGGAATTTGATTGCTTTTTTCGTTAGGTCGTCTACCGTCAAAAATCATTTGGCTGATTCAGTCCCTTTGGGTAACACGAGGATATATTTTGCATCACTCGTATTTTTAGTAAAGAAATTAAAGCTAGGAAACTTATCAAAGAAGTGGTCAATCTTATGAGTAAACTTGATCACATAGCCATCGACGTTATCTCAGAGGATGATATTATTTTTCCAACTCAGGGTAATCGTGTCAAAGGTCTGTCCTTCTGTCTTGTAATTCTTGACCTCTTGATTCACATCTCGAAGCTTGATAGTAATATCTTTGATCGTGAAATATTTCTTGGATAATTCATCTGTGCTATCTATTCGTCGTTTACCTAGACTACCCTGATAGAGGTACAGCTTGCTAGATTGCTGAGTCAGTGTTCATCATCATTTGCTGAAATGCTCATTTTCTTGATCAGCATATTTGATATAAACGGTATTCATATCTCGGAGGAGAATATCTTTTTTACCATCATTATTCAGATCTCCTGGCACATAATTATGACCTATCTGAGCTGTAATATCTTCATTATTTACCACATTTACAATCGTCTTACCGCTACCACTTCCCGTACTCGTAAGGACACCTTGGACATAAGAAGAGAGATCTTGTTTATACCCATTTTCATCCAAGGTACTCGTCTGACAATTACCTCACTGACAGCTTGCTGCGATCAATGGCTTCTCGGTATCAGTAGTTTCCGCATACACTATTTTCTGCTTGAGCTGAGTCAAATAGGTCTTGGATTTATTATAGGTATCAGGTGTCATATTTAGCTTTTCTGCACTACCTCTGGTCACTGCATCAAGATATCCATCGACCAATCATTCATTAATTTTCAGATAGGTCTTAGTAGGAGATTCTTGTTTGCTAATAATCGATTTAGTCGTTTCATTGAGGGTAAGAATAGGAGTAGAAATAGTTGTAGTCTCATCTTGTTTGCTGACTAATTGTATCTGATTTTTCATCACGTCTTTGATGAAACTATCGTAGTTTTTTACTTTATTCGCGAGCTGAGTAATCTCCGCTTGTTTATTCTGGACTATAGTATTGGCTTGCGTTTCAGCTTGGCTTAGCTCCTTGCTTGCTGGTTTCACTTCTCAGGGAGCAGTAATCGTCTGGGTAATGTCATTAATTTTATTTTGCATATCCTTATCATCACTTGTTTGCTGTCTGAAAGCAAGCAATCCGTTTCGCAGTTGGCTATACGCTGTCTGATAATCCATACCACCAGAAGCATCAGCGGGAAGGTAGCCGTTAATATTAATATCAGGAATATTTTCTAACTGTTGGACCATATTGCTATTATTGATTCCTGAATTTACTATATCCATACCTTTTTGCATCGGTGCTTCTACTGTCTGTGCAACTACTTGGTTCACTGACTGAGCGACGGTATCCAAGAGAGAGTAGACTCACTCAAAATTATATTTAAGTCTAGCATACGCATCGATCTGATAATCAAATCATTCCAGCGGAGCTTCTTTTGTCTTGGTCGTGAGATTGAAGAAATCAAATACCGGGACATTCCATTTTCTCTGAGTGAGCTGTTCGATTTTTCACTTTACTCCCAATTCTCCTACGAGTCCAATTCATCACTTCACGATACAGAATACTTGTCCAATAAATTTTGCAACCTTCAATACGCCATTAATCTCAGGGAGAATTTTGGGTATCTTGGGTGCCGGTGGCAAGATAGGTAATTGCAGGTTCACATCAGGGATGAATGATGGCAACTCTGGTAACTGTGGTGGCGATGGAATCACAGGAATGGTAGGCAATGACATATCTTTGAAAATTTTGAGATTGAGATTGAGTAAGACATCTCGATTGACCTCCACCGTGGGTGGCTCTGGTAATTGAGGCAATGTAGGCAAAGGCACCTTGATGGGAACAAAATTAAATTTGGGCAATACGATATCCATACCTAGTTCCAAGTGTGAGAGGTCGAGATGAATATCTGGTATCTTGAATGCAGGAATATGGAAGATAGGCAACTGTGGACACAAGAAGGAAAGACTACAAGAGAATCATCCATAATTATCATTGGAACATTTACTACATTTTTCAGATCGATCTACCGAGAAATTGATAATGGCTTGCCATGTTTTAATTGCTCAGATGATCAAGGTAATCGCATCCACATACTGAGAAAATCTATTTGCATTCGTACTAAGCCGATATGTGAGATTACCTACAAATTCAGAGGTAATAGATGAAATCTCTCAGAGATATCTATCAGTAATATGGATCCGACTATAGAGTTGGGTGGGGAATTGTTTGTACTGATCGAGCACCTTCATATTTTCTTGTACAGAGCCAATCAGCCCTGCTGAGTTTTCTCTGAAAGTAATGAAAGAACCAATACCCTCAGTAATGCCACTACATTTTTCGAGGCTAGCCACGACGGTAGTGATAGTAGCAAGTCTTGCTGCACCTGTTGCAGAGAAATTATCTCCCTCTTTCTTCTGCTGAGCGAGTAGTCATTGTTGCAATAATTTCCGATATGGTAGCTTAGTGATCTTAGTAGTAGTATTCTTTAGATTGATTCAGATATTTTTAGCATCTGATCATAACTGCTGTCGTGTGGTATTTTGAGGTAATGCGATGATGGCATTCATATCCTTGATCTCACTCGTAATTCGTGTATTCAATTTATTTTTATCAGCTTGAGTAAGATTGGTGTTCCCTGCAATAGCTATTTTTTCCTTCTCAAGAGTTGCCTTGGTCGTTTTAGCCTCTGTCTTATCTGTTGTCCCACATAATGCCAGCATCTTATTGATCACATCAGTCCAGTCTTCTAGGATCTGTGCATTTTGTGCTATCCAAGATTTCAGATAGCTATAATATTTGTCTACTTCATCGCTTGTAAGCGCTGGTATTTTGACATTAATATCTTTACTCGACAGATTGATAAGTGGCACATCTTTGAACATCATCATCAATGCTTCAAATGGATTTTGCCCAATCTTATTGGATATGCTAGACCATTGCTGGCGAGAAAATGCTTGCTTGAAGGTGCTGAGCGTACCAGTAAGTGTAGCAGTAGTAGTGGATTGTGCAGGGAGATCAGTAATAAGTCATGCAGAGGTATCTTCAGCATTAATCTTCTTGTAGATATCAGAGAATCCTTCCATCTTATCAAACCCTTGAGCTATCTGTGAAATATTTGGCAAGTCTACTTGGATAGTCATCTTGGTAATATTATTGACGATATATTTCAATTGTCTCGTGACTCGATCTTTGACGACACATTTGATCAGTCACTTAGTTTTGCCTCAGACTATTTTGAGATTAATTTTTTCCCCAGGTTCCAACGCAATACCTTCCTCGGCATTTGCTGCCTCGTCAGTAGTTTCGATAATAGGATCCTGATCCATTTGGATGATTCATCAGAAATTTCCTTGAGGGATAAGTGGTGTCACTGGTTCATTATTTCCGACGGTGATATTGAGATCATCAGAAAGGGTAGTCAGTGGTTTTTCTACAATTTGAAGCGGAGATGAAGTGCCTAGATTACTAGCATTCACACTACCATCATCTTCGGCAAAGACTATCCTATTACTTACTGCCGGAGGAGTTTCACAGGTGCCATTATCAGCACCCTTTACGATATCATCATCTAGTTCATCTCATCACTTGCTCGTATCGGTATCATTCTGACTACTATCACTATTACATGCAGTCATCAGACCAGGGATAGCAAAGACGATACAGTTTCATCAGAGATCTCTAAATGGTTTAGGTAATTTAGCACTCAGAGAATATGGTCATCCACAGATAGCAATTCACACTCCTAGAGTAAGCGTAGGTGCGATATAGAGCCTAAATTGAGACGTTACTCATCAAAAAATTCATCCTGCTCATCATGGGAAAGGAACTCAAAGGAATGCAACATATGGAACTGCTGATGTGGGAAATGATATGATAGGTAATCCCTTTCCTAATGTCTTATTGATCAAGGTAAAGACAGAGGCCAAAGGATTGGGTAGTTTAGGGACACATCAGAAGAGATGATACAATCATGGTGCTAAGAACGCTTGATTAAATGGAACAGGGATACCTTGGCATCCTTTTTTATTCACCTTAAATCATTGGCAGAGTCACTTCAATCATTCATCCAATTTTTTACTCACACCGGCAGTAGCAGTATCAATGAAGTTGAGGTTGAGATTGATATTCATTCATCAGTTGCTAAAGAGGTCCTTCACATTCCAATTTTCCAAGACATCAGCCAGTCACAACAACGAACTAATGCTTTGCTGTGTAGGAGCACTATTGGTAGATGATCATAAAGTATCTAATGTATCGGTGATCGTAGACGTTTGTGTATCATTAGCTCAGGAAGAATAGTCTGCAGTCGTCTTGTCTATATCTTCTAAGACATCTTTATATTCTTTATACTGTTCGCTCGAGTTCTTTGTATTTCGTGCGATCCATCTAGATTTGATACAAGCATCAGCTGTCTGGATAGCAATATCGGGATAGCCATCTTGTGGTCTACCTTGGTCACTCAGATCTTCATCTTGGACCTGGATAGTCGTCAATGGTGGTTGCTGGTAGGTGACAATATATGATATTTTGATTGATTGTTTCGCTTGGAGAGTAATATTATCGACCATGATTTGATAGTCAGGACCTACACCCTGAGAGATAGAGATATTGGCTACTTGTCCAGAAACGCCAAGTGTAGTCATTTCTCCATCAGTATTTTTCAGTAGCTTCCATGGTCATTTGAGCTGATCTAAGTAGGTAATTTTTTTGTTATTTACCAAAGAAAGCAGGGTGGTCGTGATAAGTACTTTATCGTTGTTTACCAGACTACCTCCGTTGAGATCAGTATATTTTTTATACACACTAATATCTTCTCCAGAAAGACTAGAGATAGGAAGATAATAGATATCACTAGCAGCCAGATGCTCATACGCAGGTACTCTATCGAGCGGGTTACTGACGTAAGCCAAATCTTTTTTCGCAGTAGTTACGATATTATCATTATTATTAATCACCACATCTTTCGCCATGGCGATAGCATCATCTTTGGTATAGTCACCACCTCATGATTTCTGAGCGGGGCCATCCGTATCCATATTCGCCTCATCTGTATCAGTAGCACTGGTATCTACACCATCATCGGGCGTCATCATATGTTGTCGATGGACAAGTGACTCATCAGTAATATATCGATCACTCTTGCTTCTCATTGCCAGACTTTTTACTGTCTTATAATTGGCTTTTTGCCTGGTGTATCGTTGATCATCACAAGCTCCGGTAACAGCAGAGAGATAATTACTACCAGCATCGTGTGTATTTTTGCTCGTATCGCCTCCATAAAATATTTTTACATCACCCAAGTCATCATTGGTGATGATATCAGTATTGCCATCTTTATCCATATCCTCAAAGAAAAGTTGATTCACTCCACTCAGACTATTTGGTGTCGTGCTTACTCTTCATGGATCGATATTAGTATTGAGACAGACTGGCGTACCATCTACATCAAATATTCATTGCATATTTTTATACACCAATAGTTTATCCTTCGTGGTCCAGATAATAATATCAGGATAGTGATCTCCGTTGACATCACCGACATGGATTTCTTTGATCGCATCGGCGATGAGCATCAGATTGCCTTCATTTCTATATGGATTTTTACCACCATAATTTTTCAATAACTGGATAGTGCCATCAGTGTATACTATCAGCATATCGAGCATCCCATCATCATTGAAGTCTGCAGGAATCGTTTGCGATATCGTTTTATTCGGGTTGGAGAAAATATTTTCTCCTGGGTTACTATCGTATGGTGTCTTACTCACGTTGATATTATCTGACACTCTGCTCACCAAAGGATCTCCAAAGTTAATCAAAAATGCTGAACCAAATGGGAGGGTGGACTGACCTACGTTTTGTCCCGCCGCGAAATACGTTATGTTTTTGAACTTACTCGTAAATCAGATGCCGAGTAATGGATCAGTACTATCTTCGATAGATTGATATCCATTCTTACTAAAGACAGACGTAGTATCATAGATACCGATACCTTGGGGTCCATTAGTAGATCATTCTAAGAATACGGTAGTCTTGGCATATTTTACCACATCAGCGACAGCAATATCCGCATCACTGATGAGATTTACTTTCTTATATAGTGCTAGCGTTCCTACTTTCGTTCCTGCCCATAGTACATCATACATGACCATACCATGTACTTCTTCACCATTTGCTTGGATGCTAAGAGCGTCTGACATAGATCCATTTTGGAAATCAATCATTTCTTCATGGTTGATAAGCAATTTTTTATTAGCTATGGTATTGCCAGAAATGATGCTGTCAGGAGTTTCAGGGATATAGAGTATCGCATTCCTATCTTGGACCCAAGTATCCAATGATCCAGAAGCAAGCTCGACAATATTGTATTGCGTGAGTGCTCAGAGCTGGATATTCGCCATGTCTTGGATTTCGCTTCGCAGGTGTCCACTCGAAAGTCTTATTGTCTGATTGTTGTCTGTGTAGTTATAGATTTGTCCGTTGGGGTTGACACTGACCTGGACCTGTTTGATTTTTGTGGGGTCGATTAACTGCGTCGTGGTAGTCAGTAATTTGTCTGAGTTTTCTGTCAACGCATTCACCTTTTTATTATTGTCAGAGAAATATCATCGTTGATTTCACCAGTCCGTTCCAAATAAATTAAGATACATCACATTCAGCCCTGTCTCTGGAAGTACATTAGTTTGTACAAAGAAATTCAATTGCCCTGGATCCTGATCAGTCAAAGCAAGTCCAGAAATATACGCAAAAAGATATCATGCTCATCATCATCCCTGTTTAGCTTTGAGGGTGAAAGGAATAGTAGACCCTGTCCACTTCATCACAGCAGTATCGACGCCATTCATCAGTCCGGGACCAATAGTTCACAGCTTAAGTAGAGTCGGTGTAGTTACGAGATTGTTCCAATAATCTAAGACTTTAAGAGTCCCATTCGTCGTTCATAAATTTTTAGTAAACGTGAGCAAGCTGTCTTGTAAAGTAAGTGCAACCTTCTGGGCGGTAGCAGGGAGTACGTTGACAAAGAGATGTATAGGATCCAACCCTGGTACACTAATCACAAGTTCTTCTTGTCCGGCTTTGTAGCTTGGATAAAATGATATATCTAATTTACCATCTTGTATCAAGAAATCATGTTGCTCTTGGAATATCCTTTGTACCTTATTTCACTGCTCTAGCTCAAGGGTTCTATTCTGGACGACTCAAGGAGTCAGGAGATTATTTTTACTCGTAATATTGAGGACGGATTGTAATGCATTGCCATCTTTACCATTGGGCGATACTAGCTGCAGAGAAATCTTTGGGATACTAGTTTCCTGCAATTGAGCAAGCGTATTGGCATCAACCTTCACAATAGCATCAGGAGTGTTGGGCAAGGTGTAATCAAATGCTTTCGATTGAGTAGCATTACTAGAGAAGAGTAATTGGGACTGGTTATAAATATTGAGTATTCATTTGGCTACGATAATTTTTCATTCAGCAGTGACAGGTTTCTTCTCTTGATTCGTCCCAGTGACCTTGATAGTGATAGGCGTATTTTGACTAATAGCATCTGACGATGCTTGATAGATAAAGCTCGCTTTTTCTCAGAAAGCACTGAAGTCTACCTTCGATGCTCCATTGATTGTACCTGTCTGTACGGAAAGCGTATAGGGTTCGACTACTGATCCAATCTGATTGTCAAAGGCATCTCGAGCCCATACCGTGACAGGTACAGATGCTCAGATCATCACCAATTGTGGAGAAGACGCAGTCTTGATTGCTATACGAGCTACCGGTCCAGGGAGGACAGTCACTGATTTACTTTTCTGGATACATATATCTGATGGAGAATATCCTCTTCCTGCAGAAGGTGCTGAGCCGATACAGAAACGTGCGGTGATGGTCATTGTCCCTGCTACATCTGTCGACAAAAAAGTAAACGTTTTGGGATCTCCATTGAGATTGAAACTAATATCTTGTTTGCAAAGTGTCTTGGTATATCCCTGTAGTCAGATACAAGCGTCTCCTGTCGCAGACAGGGTAACATGATTAGCGCCAGGGAGTGCTCTAGGGAGATCTATCGTTAGTGTTTTTTCTTCTGCGCTATGAGCAAATCGGCTACTGGCAGAAGTCTTAATCTCTCACATGTCATCAAACGTCTTTACCGTATCAGCCACTCAAGGAGCAACAGTCGCAAGAGTTTTTTGATTCTGTGCTTCATCTGTACTTGCTTGCCCAGCTCCGTAATCATTCCATTCTTGAGCGAATCCAGTAAAGGTGCTGACGAGTGATTTCAATGAGCCAGCGACTACTGGTCATTGAGCATTCTTGAATGAGACATTGATTTTGAATGGCTCTTTAAGTATCTTCTTATACCAGCATTTCATCGCATCTAGCCATGGTGATTTCATCGTCTTGATATCAAAGATCAATGCACTACCAGCAGGATCCACACCACAATCTGCCTGGACTTCATTCTCTGCTTCACTCTGTGCAATGTCATCAGTGATCTTCATCTGATTACTTACTTGCTCAGCTTTCTGACTCTTGATGGTCTGCAGATTGGTAATAAATGCTGGAGTCTCTTTGCTCTGGATGAGATCAAATCAGTCAGAATTAATATATGCAACTTCATATCCACTATCATTATATGTTGGGGTCAAAAATTGTCCCTGATTGTTGTCAGCGTGCAAATAGGTATTTACGGTATCACTAATTTTCTGATTCACATTGAAACTATCTTGTGCTTCGACTATGTCTCCATCCACTGTCGTGGCTTTACCTCTTTCTGTCCGTGCTAGGTTTTGATAATACAGCAGTTTGGCAATAAGCATCAGTTTATTACTTGGTATGGTGTCTCCATAGACATAGTCATTACCATATTGGGTGACAAGTGCGTCTAGAGATTGCTCCAGTTTCGTAATAAAGAAGTTGGGATCTAGTGGTGTATAGGTACGATTGTGTGGCGTAGCCAAAGGATTCGCTTGTCACAAAAAATTAAATGCATCTGTATGCGTAGCATAATATTGAGCTTCTTTATGTTGTTGTGTAAGCAATGCGTCGTTGTATGCTACCACTTTGTTCGTTAGGTAATCTGTGATAGCAGTCAGTATTTGTGTGGGACTTTTTAATATACGTTTGTCTCCACTCATCATATAGACAGGGACTTCGTACAGGTTAGGATAATTCAGTTGTACCACATCACCACCGATACCTTGGAAGGTAACATTTCTAATACTATCAATCGGTCTATCAGCAGTGGTGACATTCATGCCATTGATCTCTGCAGGAGTCGGAGAAATATTTTGTTGGGTAGTGTTGATAAGTTTGTATTGGTAGATCTGACTATCGGTTTTCCCAGATCCGTTGGTAGTTCCTTTGTGATACAAAGTAATAATCGGTCCAGCAGTATTCGTTCGCTGTGTATCAAATGTAGAGAAAAAATCTACATCGGCATATCAGGTAGTTTCCTTGGCTACAAAAGGTATGCCAAAAATATTGATGGCATTATCATGCTCATTACCAGCTGATTTGATAGCTCTAGGATAGAGATATGGACCAGCTTGATCTGCACTCTTGATCATAGAAGCATATTTCATCAACCCAAGAAATGAGTTTGCCTCAGGCTGACTAGCAGATACTTGCTGTGATCATGCAATATCTCGTACAGGACTAATGGCTTGCTTAGGATTGAAAAAGGTGAGCTTATACAAATCACTTTGGAATGATCCCGTATCTATATTGATAGGTGATGCTCATCATCGTAGTCTGATAGCAAAATCTATTGGTTGTTCTTTGGCACTATCACCCGTAGATCCATATACGGTATCTCATTTATAATCAGTGAAATCATGTGAATCTCACCAGCTGTCGTCCCAGGTTTGTGTCCCTAGACAAATATCGGTAAAAGGAATAAAAATTCATGGGAATCCATCACAGGTTTTTTTGTGCAAGAGATATTGCTTATTATTTTTCCAGTTGGTAAGCTCATCCTGAGTGTTCAACAAATTATATCCTCTATTCGCTTCTACTTGCTGAGAGAGAATATGATAGGATCCACCTACAGATTTTGTAGGATCGGCGAGTGCTACATTTTTTATACCAGAAAGATTTTGATACGTTCATCTATAGATACTAGTATCTTTGATATCAGTAATAGTGATTCACGTCGTACCAAAATAGAAATTAGAAAAAATAGTTTTCTTCTCATAAATGAGCAAATAATAATCAGTATTAATAAATTGTATCGGCATAGGATATTGCATAGCATACTTTTTATTTGCTATCTCTTGATTGAGTCAACTCTCCATAGCGGTATTAAATCCTATGAGGAGCGGAGCTAGATTACTAGCTAAGTCGCCGACAATCCAATTATCTTTTTGTACGATTTTTTCATAGTGGCTATTGATATCATTGAGCCATATACCACTACCAGCATCCCACTGATATCGTCTACCAGCAGAGGAAACATTACTCTGTATCTTGGTCAGAAATTTTGTACTCAACAATCATTCGTACGTTTTGCTCAGCTCTTGAATAGTTTTGCCAAGTACTAAAGTGGGAGTCTTGGTGCTGGATAATGAGTCCATGCTACTGCTTGCCGCATCTTGCTGTTGCTGTATCATATCAGCATAGGTCTTGAGCTCTTGACTATCAGAGTCTGCTACATCAGTTACCAAGCCAGAACCTATTGCTAGTACATTATCATTATGTTGTCCTTTGAGTGTATTGAGTAATAAATTATTAAATCTATGGTATCCTATATCCTCTGCAAAGATCTGAGTATTTGCATAATAATTAGTATTTTCAGGTACATAATATTTTTTCAATCATACAAAATCATCGTACCATATTTTTGGTGCAACAAATTTTGCAGGGTTGGCATCATAATTTTTTAGTTTCTGAAAATAATCATGGTACTGACTTGTAGTATCAAAGGTAATCATTCCATGTCGAATTTCGGCTTGTCCATTGGGATTATTATTTGGCACAAAAAACTTTTTATTCTGATCATAGACAAATTGTTGCTCTTCGAAGTCTACGTATGGATAGATACTCGGATACATAAATCCATTTTCTTGGATGACGGGCAAGGGAATATTTCAGATCAAGATTACTCCGACCAATTTGGATGGGACATCTTTGAGTCCATCAAAATACATATTTTCCAATATTTTTGCAATATCAGGTGCTTTGATAGTCGAGGTATTGATAGGCAAAATGATGGCTTTACTATTTGCCTCTTTCTTCTGGACATACGTGGTCGCATAGTCATCAATATCTTTTTTATTAGTACTATATACATTTTTGTCCACGATGACCGCAATCAAATGAGTGACATTACTTGGTCATGCTGCCATGACTTTCTGTCGGTCCACGAAAAAGACGCTATGAAAAATATAGGACAGCGCATAGAGCGTAATGAAGGTTCGAATGCTGAGTTTCTTGCTTATTCACTCCATAGATACAAAAGTTTTTTCAATTCGATAAAATATTCGAAAAAATATTCGCGTTCATAATACTAAAACGTAGGTGAAAAGAAAGAAAAAGAGCTGTTTTTGCTATTCGCTTATGGATGAATTGTTATATAGATGGGAAGCAAAATCGATGAAGGGTATTTTTTTGAGATAACCATAGAAAGACCTGCAATTAAAGAGAAACACTATACAATCTATACACAAATATTCCTTCATTGGTATCCACCACAGAACCCTCTGTCGCTACGACGTCATTAATCTGAGTAGATATTATTTCTCAGATTTTTTTATATTTAATTTTTTTTAGTTTTCAAACCCCCTAAATCCCCCTTGTCAGGAGGACTTTTAACTTTTCGTATTTTTATATCAAATTCAAGTTCATGGATGAATTGAAGGAGGTCATAATATACACTATCTGGGTCACTAAAAATCTCATTATTTCGATACCTAGCGACAGATATTCCATGATTTGCAAGATAAGTTGTTCTTTCTTGATCGTATTCTTTTCTACTTTTATGAATCTCTCCATCAACTTCCACCGCCAAGAAGAGTTTTGAACAATAAAAATCCAAAATAAAGGAGCCAATGGGTTTCTGTCTAGTAAACTTATAGCCTCAAGGTCTATGTCTAAGAAATTCTTGCCACATTTTATCCTCAGCTGGCGTTGGCTTATTTCTCATCCTCCTAGCATCCAGCACATTGCCAGTATTATAGGGTTTATATCACAATACAAATTCTCTCATACTATTAACAAAAAAGATAAATTAAGCTCCCCGCCCTGACAAGGGAGGGGTTGGGGGTGGGTTTGAGCACGTCCCGTCAACTAAAAAAATAAACTACAAGTAGTCTACTTATCAAAAAA
The DNA here is from genome assembly GCA_964504915.1 of uncultured Candidatus Peribacteria bacterium. Taxonomy (GTDB): domain Bacteria; phylum Patescibacteriota; class Gracilibacteria; order Absconditabacterales; family Absconditicoccaceae; genus CAJBLF01. The sequence goes on along the minus strand of CAZDFH010000005.1, from coordinate 65,563 downwards.
AGGAAAAAAACGGACAAAGGTGAGAAAATCTACAGAAAGGATAAAATGGGATAACGGTTATCTGTTATCTGTTAACCGATATCTATTATTCTCCACCTATAATCATTACGCCATCATCTTCGTCCAATTTAATTATCTTATATTTGATTTGCTTTTTCTCTAGATATTCGTATAATAGAGTTAATTTATGGTGATATTTGATGACATCATCAATGATGATCACCGTCTTCTTATCTATAATGTTTTCTATTTTGGCTAGATATGCTCAATATTCCGATTTTTGTGCGTCTACAAAAATGAAGTCCGCGGATTTTTTGGGTAACAAGTTTTCCAATGCCACATGCAATACATTAAACGGATAAGAAACAAGATTATGGGTTTGACTGACACCAGCATTATAATGTCATTCTCGATACCCAGGATAGGAAATTTCAAATGAATATAAATTTCCTCCTCGTTGTTTGATAATCTCAGCCATAAATATGCCGCTGTATCCCACAGCACCCCCAATTTCTACACAGACCTTGGGTTGATATTTCTTTAGCAATTTCATCAAAAAAACCTCGGTCGCTACCGAAATTATGGGAATATTTCTTTGCTCACATTTGCTTCTTAATTGGTCCAACATGACTTCTGATGATAGCTAAAGCGGATCAAAGACGAATGAATCATTATCTATATATATAGTACTCTGAATTTCATTCACCACATTTATTTTTAACACAATTATTACACATGAACACAACACCAGTACCTACTACAAAACCGGTACAACCAAACACACAGGCCACTGCGCCTAGGCAATCAGTGCCACAAGCAGTCAGACCTACACCTATACAAACAGTAAAAGTTGCGCCTGTACAAGCAAGTAAGACAGTAGTTGCACAGCCAGCATGAGCTGCACCTATGCAGTGAAATCTTTCTATCAATTTCAAGCAAAAAAACAATCAGAAAAGAGCCTATCCTCCGAGAAGAGGTGCAAGCACAGGATGAGAAAAAATGAGTTCTCATGCTTTTATTCGTCAGGTACCATCTACGGAAGTGACACCGCTCAAAGATCTCAAGAAGCTCATCAAAAAAGATGAAATTCCAGTCAAGGTAGGTAATCTTATCGGACTCGAACAAGTCGGACAATGTATGTTTATCGAATACAAAAATGATATCATCATCGTCGATGCGGGTATGGAATTCGCAGCGAATGAAGAACTCGGAGCTGATTACATCATTCCAGATATTTCTTATCTCAAGAAAAATAAGTCTAAGATCAGAGGAATATTGATCACGCACGGCCATTTGGATCACGTCGGAGCTATTAGAGACATTATAGAAGAACTGTGATATCCTATTATCTATACGACACCATTGGCATTGGGTATCATCAAAAAAACATTCGACGATTACAAGAAAGCAAACTTATTGAAATACAAGATTATCGATCCAGACGTAGATTTGGTCAAGCTGTGAGCTTTTTCTGTAGAATTCGTCAGAGTAAATCACAACATCCCAGAATCCTTAGCCCTGTCTATCCAGACACCAAAGGGTATCATTTTCGATTCATGAGATTTTAAGATCGATCATACGCCATCTATAGATAGACCGACAGATCTTGCAAAGATTGCAAGGATCGGTACCGAAGGAGTCAAACTCTACATCGGAGATAGTCTGGGAGCACAAAATCCAGGCCGAGCAAAATCAGAAAAAATTATTGGAGAGACACTCGATCAGCAAATGAGAGATGTGAAAGGAAGAATCTTGATCGCTACGTTTGCTACAAATATTGGTAGAGTTATTCAAATTATCAATAACGCTATCAAATACAACAAAGTGGTCTTCCTCTCAGGAAGATCCATGATCAACAATATTGAAATTTGTCAGGAACTTGGCTACATCAATGTACCCAAGGGCATGATCCGCAAGCTCGATGACGAAGTAAATAATATGCCAGATGAAAGAGTATTGATTCTCTGCACATGAGCACAAGGCGAAGAATTCGCTGCGCTTACCAGAATGTCGAGAGGTGAACATCCACAAGTGACCTTGAAAAAATGAGATACTATCCTCATGTCATCATCTACCATCCCAGGTAACGAATTGGCAATTATCAAGATGCAAAATAATTTACTCGCTAAGGGAGTAGAACTAGTCACGAATAATGAAATGGATGTGCACACAAGTGGACATGGATACGCTGAAGATCACAAGATGTTCTTGAGTTTATTGAAACCAAATTATTTCATGCCAGCATTTGATGACATGTCACATAGATATGCACACAAAAAGCTTGCATTAGATCTTGGAATGGCAGACCAAAATATCATCATGCCATTGGACAATGGGAACATTGTAGAGATTTATGATGATGTCGTCATCGTAGGTGATACCAAACTTAAACTCGATACCGTCATGATAGATGGAAAGGGACAAGGACATATGTCAGGAGAGTACGTCATCAAAGCTCGTCATATCATGGCACAAAATGGTATCGTTGCTCTCGTCTTCAAAGTGGACACAAAGTCTAACGAACTCGTAGGTAACATACAGATCGAATCACGCGGGTTTGTCTACTCATCTGAGGTCAAATCCATTCACACGCAGATCGTAGAATTTGCCAGAGCCAAATATAATGACAACCTCAAGAAAAAAATGGATGTCAGAGATAATCTCAAACAGCTCAAAGAAATTCTTGGAGAATTTATCGCCAAGATTATCGGTAGAGTACCAATGCTGATGCCTATGTTTGTCTACATCAATAGAGATGCACAAAACAATGGTAGCAATGACCTAGCTCCGGAAGAAGCAATCGTCGGTATGACATTGGAAGAACAAGGATATGACGATTAACTCGCTTTGCTCGGGTTGAAGGACTTTGTCCTGTTGAGGATTGAACCCGCCGTGGCGGGTGTTGAGAGTTAAATGCTAAAACTTCTCAACCTCTCCACTCTCAACTTCTCAACTTTTCTATAAAGAAACTGAGCTCGGTCTACGGATTGGCTCGGTTTTTTGTTTGTAAAAAATTATTTCTGTTGATTCGCTATGTCTATGAGCTCACAGATATCGTCAATGAGATAATCAGGACCTGCTTTCTCCAATCCTGCTTTGTCCTGAAATCACCAGGTAATACCTACGGTTTTTACATGAGCAAATATTCCTGCTTCGATATCTCCATTCGTATCGCCAACCAAAAATGTAGCATCTTGATCAAGCGCATATCTTTGGATGAGGGTAAGAATTTGTTCTCCTTTTTCATAATCACTGGATATGCTTTCTGTAAGGAGTGGAAGTAATCCAGAGTGCTCTATCTCAGGGACTAAGGTATCAGCATGATCGGAACTCAAGACAAAAAGTTTCCGTCCATGGTCGTGGAGAAACGTAAGTGTTTCCATGACTCCAGGATAGATCTTTGGTCTCTCCAATTCTTGCATACATCCCAAGAAAAGAATATCTTGTTCTGTCTTGGAGAGGTCAGGAATATATTGGTTCCAAAATTTCATGTACGGAGAAATATATGAGGATCTAATCTCCTCATCAGAAATGAGTGGTACACCAAAACGTGTAAATAGTTTTTCTACGACCTGAGAAAAACAATGAAAATTATTGCTCAAGGTTCATGATCGATCGAAGATACATGCTTTATTCATACAATATAAGGAGAAATAAACTATCTTATTTCGTCTCTGCGACTCTTTGCAACATCAGCATCACTCGTCATCTCATTTCTAATGCCAGAGGATCTGAAATATTTTTCATGATGCCTGCTTGGTGTAATGCTTCCAAATGCTTACTATAATAAGGAGTTCATCCATCATAGGTATTGCCTCGAAGTGTCCTGGAAAGAATAGTCCCAAACTGAGCTCTCTCGACTACGCCAAGAGGATCAAAGGTGGATTTTTGTATCGTACCACTACCATTGCTATCTCGTCCCATCAATCCAAGCTGACAAGCCATCTTGATATAGAGTTTCATCTCTGTAGTTTCATTTGCAATATCATCAAAGCTACATGCCTTTGTCGTGTCTGGTTGCATATCCATTACTCTGACCGCAAATTGTGAAATCATTTTTGCAAGATGAGATCTTTGCAATCGTCATTCGAGTTGTGCATCAGCACAATTTCTGATAGTAGTAATACCATTAGTATACGCAAAATTATATGCATCAAATAATTCTCCGACATATGCTGTACAGACACTTGGTTTGACAATAATCGTAGTCCCTGAGCTGATGGCAGGTTGTGACCGGTAAGGTCATCCTCCTCATATGCCAGGGGTAGAAGTATCTATCCGGGTAACGGTAGCTGTTTTACTACCTGTATTGCCTGCAAGATCTTGGAAGGTAAAGACAAATGTTCCGTTGCTGGTAAAGGTATGGGTACTGAAATTTAGTCACGTGATGTCTTCACTAAATCAAGTAATCGTTGCTATCACATTTTGATTGGTGGTTCACGTGATATTGTAACTTATTGTAGAAGCTGTGGGAGCAGTTGTATCTATTCGATTTACAGTCGCTGTCTTGTTTCAAGTATTGCCTGCGAGATCAGCGAATTCAAAGATAAATATTCCATCCCCTGTAAAAGTATATCACGTCAATCCAGAGTTGTTTGTGATTGTTCCTGTCTCATTCAAAGTAATCGTTGCCACTACATTTCCGCTTGTCATACTTCATGATGCCGGAAGATATGTAATAGTCCCCACCGGTGGAGTAGTGTCTGGTGCAACTGGTGTAGCGAGGACATATCGGCTTGCATGCAGGCCAGTAAATTCCACATAAGGAGTAGTTCCTAGTACAGTGCCTGTTGTTTCAAATACTCGATTTGGTCAATTACCTCAGTAGATGGTTTCTTCTTCAGATCTATAAATACTGACCGTATCTCAGCTGGATGTTGTCGGAGTATATATTCTGATAGTGACGGGTTGACTAAAATCTATCTGATGGGTCAGTGCTCCAAATCTAAGAAGTTTGATTGCATTAGTAATTCATGGGACGCTAGTAGTAGCAAAGAGGAGTGGACTATAAAGGATCCCTGTAAATGGCAATCCGTTAGTGGTAATGACCGTTCATGAGGTATATTGTACCCATGATGTGCCAGCCGTATCATACATGGCAATATTGGCTAGCATGCTATTTGAGATGCCAGCTTTATTGAAACTCAAAACAATCTTACCCGTATATTGGCCATTGACCAATCTATATGATTTCGTAGTGAGATTGGTAATAAATCCAGCTGGAGTGGTACTTGTGATAATAGCACAGTTCCCACTACCCAAGGTAGCACTTCCCGTGACATTATAGGGCACTGTTGTTCAGAGAGTGAAACAATTAGTAGCAAGATCCAAGTAGCTTAGTTGACTAAATCCATTATCAGCTAGAAAGGTGCCACTATCGACAAACATAATCTGATTGGATGAAAAGTATAATTGAGCGAGATTAGGTAATCCACTAAAGTCAGCATATTGGATAGAGGATAACTGATTGAGCCTAAAGTCGAGATAGGTGAGATTAGGTAATCCACTAAAATCACCAGCTTCCACAGAAGATATCTGATTGCCAAACAACTCAAGTCTGGTAAGACTAGTAAGCCCAGCGAAGTCTCCACTTTCGATAGAAACTATTTTGTTAGAACTAAGAGTCAGCCCAGTAAGATTGGATAGTGAAGCAAATGCTCCTACATCCAGAGAAACAAGCCAATTGCCACCGATATTAAGATATGTCAGATCAGTAAGTCCACTAAAATCGCTTGCATGTATTGACGATATATGGTTACTCTGGATATTTAAATAGGTAAGATGATGAAAGGTTGCTCCCAAGATACCAGCTCCCAAGGAGGTAAGTTTGTTGTAGCCAAGATTTAGCGATTTTAAACTAAGGAGCTCACTAAAATTACTCTCACTCAGAGAGGAAATTTGGTTACTTGTTAGAATCAACTCATCCAGACTAGGTAGTCCACGAAAATCACCACTGACGATGGTATTAGAATCCATACGCAAATAAGTCAGGTTGGTGAGTCAGTTAAATGCGCCATCAGCGATAGATGAGATAGTGTTGTGATGTAATTTTAGACTGGTCAGTGCAGGGAGTGAAGTAAACGTATTACTAGCTATACCAGAAATCTGATTGTAGGATAGATCTAAAGAACTCAGAAGAGTGAGTCCATTAAACATAGTGCTATCAAGAGCAGAGATAGAATTGGTATACAGACTCAAGGTCGTCAGATTTGGGAGCCCACCAAAATCACCCTCCTCGATAGAGGAAATAGCATTAGAATCCAACACTAATGACGTAAGGTTAGGCAATCATTGGAAAGCTCCACTCTCGATGATGCTAAGTCAGTTGGATTTGAGACTCAGTCCTGCTAGTATAGAGAGCCCATTGAATAATCCACCTCCCAAAGAAGTAATCTGATTGGAATCGAGTACCAATGTTACCCCACTAGGCAGTCAGCTAAAATTAAATCCAGAGAGTGATGAGATATGATTGCTAGCAAGGTCTAATGTAGATAATGTAGGCGTTCACTCAAATGATCAGCTCTCTATAGAAGTGATGTAATTACTCTGGAGATATAATCATGTAAGACTACTTAATCAGCGGAATGTACCACTAGCTATAGCAGTCAGATTTGTGCCACCTATAGATAATAATTTGACACTAGAGAGGTCACTGAAAGCCCCACTTTCCACAGAAGTGATGGGATTGCTATTGAGGTTGAGTGATACGAGAGCAGGTAATCAGTTGAAAGCACCATTTTTTATGGAGACGATATCATTTCTATGAATGAGGAGATCGGTGAGATGGGTGAGTCCATTAAATGCTCCACTGCTTAGTGTCATGATACTATTATCTCCAAGATTGAGGTAAGTGAGATTAGTATGGTTGATGAATGTATCTGGCAAAATTTTACCAACATTGGCAATAATAGTACAGGTGGTAGCTAAAGTGGCACAATAAGAAGTAACATTCCCACTATTGAGTACGATGTAAGGACAATTGTTTTGATCAGTATCCCATCAGATATAGGACAGTGATTTGCTCGTGACAAAATTGGCAAGTGCTGTGCTAAGGAGCCCTAAATCGATACAGTTAGTCGCAAGAGCTAGTCCATCGCCATCATGGAGATTCACTAGTGACGTAAGGGTAGATGGTAGGGTGGTAAATGTATTTCCTGTAGCCATCAGATAGGTAAGGGTAGTAAGATTACCAATATCTGAGGGAAGATCCAAGATGGAATTGGAGGATATCTCTAATCCAGTGATATTATATAGTCCATCAAAAGCTCCTGTCCTGATAGAAGCAATCCGATTATTATTAAGGAATAACTGGGATAGTCATGTCAATCACATAAATAATCCACTATTGAGTGTCGAGATGCTATTGTTATTGAGATACAATTGCTGTAAGACTGGAAGCCCATAAAATGCTCCTGTCCTGATAGTGGAGATCTGATTATTATCCAGGACTAATTTGACAAGTCATGACAATCCATTAAATGCTCCACCACTAAGTAGAGAGATTGTATTATCATTTAGAGTAAGCTGATGTAAGACAGAAAGTCAGGCGAAACTATTAATTGCAACTTTGCTGATACTATTAGTGTCCAGAGACAATACTCATAGATTGGGCGTATACACAAAATTGCCACTCGTCAAAGCGGCTATAGCATTGGAGCCGAGATTTAGTTGGTAGAGGCTAGAAAGCCCATAGAGATCATCTTTATCAAGAGTAACTATCCCATTGAGTGAGAGTCATAAATCATTCAGATGGGATAATCAACTAAAGGTATAACTCTCAAGAGAGGTAAGCTGATTACTAGTGAGACCAAGATTTATTAGACTGGAAAGTCATTCGAAAGCCATAGGATCGATATACCCAATTCCATTACTGTCCAGAGATAATTGTTGCAACTTAGGGAGTCCATTAAAGTCGCCAACTTCTAAGGAAGTAATTCCATTCCCATACAGGTACAGAATTCTGAGATTACTTAATCCATTAAAGGCATCCGTCTCGATAGTACTGATAGAATTATACTGGAGATAAAGTTCCTCGAGCTGAGGGAGCCCAGCAAAGTCATCCATTTCTAGAGAAGAAATCGCATTAGAAGAAAGATCCAATCCAGAGAGACTAGAAAGTCCATTGAATGTCGTACTGTCGATAGAGGATATCTGATTGGATGAAAGATTTAGAGTAACGAGACTTGTGTGATTGATAAATGCGTCAGCAGTGATGCTCGTAATATCTTGACTAGACAGATCACAAGTCGTAGCATCAATAGGACAATTATAATCAGTCACGATATTGGTGCTATCGAGTACTCCTACCTCTGCTGAAATATTACTAAAGTATACGAGGCCACAGATGCCCAGAATAATCAAACCAATCTTCATGGTACTCATACGTGAAAACATGTTTTTCATTCTATCAATCAAGAAAAAAAATAAATATATTTTTTATTTCATTCGCAGAATATATATCTCGGTTATGTAGAAGTATCGATGGATTGCAATCATAATTCTCTCTTGATAAATTCTTCTTTATTCATCAAGATCAGCGCATCCATATCGTCAGGATCTCGCTCTTTATCAAACATTTCCAATGACTCGGAATGATGAAATGGTAAGATATAATTATTCGTCAGTTTCTTGTACTCCGTATTAAAGGTGTCGATGAAGTGGACGTTTTTCGTGATAGGAGAGATCACGATGATATCCGTTCAGATAAAGTTTTTTTCTTTGAGCCGTTTACAGAACAACTCAGAATAAAATTTCAGCGTATCCGTGACCAATCACTTCGCCAGCGGATTGGATTCGATAAATGAATAATCTTTATATCGATATTGGACAATTCAGTTATCTTTGTACATCTGTTTGAGCGAGCTCAGACCTAGGTTTAGCGTCTCGACCGATTCGTAAAATCCATTCCTCACATTGATCGCCTTGCAAGACGTTTCATTAATATAGAGCAGGACAAAATTATCTTTTTTCAAATTATTTCTCAGAAATAAGATCGTATGAAAGGACTGCGGGATGAAAGTAATATTTTTTACATCAAAGAAATTACCGTATGCGCTATTGATGGTATTGATACTTTTTTTATTGAGATACATGATATAGAGTCTGAAAAAAATCTCGCCTGTCTCTCCGATGACGTATTTCTTCTCTTCACCGTTGACGAATATCGTATCGACATAGGCCATGATTCTCTCTCCGTCGACGTTATGTTGTTTCTTCGTGGTTTGCGTCTTCTCATCTATGATCTTCTTGAGGTCACCTAGCGTAAATTTCTCATCAAATTTCTGATAAATATCAAATCTAAAAAATGAAAATCTCGTCTCATCTAGCATGAAGAAATGCTGATATTTCGGATAAATCTCAGATTGTTTCACGACATCAGAAAATGATTCATGCAAAATATATGGAGAGACACTTTCATGTTCACGAGATTTATACACGCGGAAACGTGGATAGGATTCACTGAGATACTCGTATCGAATATAAAACAAAACTAAGAAGTAATGAATTAAAATGATTCTAATGATGTACCCCCTTTAAGGAAAGGGGGAGGTGTCCGCCTAGGCGGACGGGGGATTTCTTTTTAGTTCTTTTGCTCTTTCATATATTACTCATTCTATATCAAGTCATATGCTCTCTAATTTCTTATGTACTCGGATATCTTTGTATCTTACTGTTTTGATTCATAGTGAAGATAAATATGTATCTCTTTTTTCATCATATGTTCATGATCATTCGTGACTCTCACCATCTATCTCTATACATAACTTTAACTTTGGGCAATAAAAGTCCAATATATATCAACCCACAGGTTTCTGTCTCAGAAATCTATATCATTGTTTATCTCATTTCAGGAAGCAATTCCAGACCAGTCATTCAGATTCTGTAGGGATTTTTCTATTCTGCTGAGCATAATTTTTGAGATGGCTTTTGTAACGAAGAAACATTGTAGCATGTGACAATATAAATCTCCCACCACTTCGTGGTCCCCCCTCTTTAAAAAAAAGAGGGAACGTCATTATTGTTATTATTAATATTGTATATCACCATTCTTTTCTCTCCATGCATCCATCATTTGCTTGGCTTCTTCATGCCCTACTTGCTCCATCACAAGCTTTCTTTCACTGATCGGTTTACTAAATTCATCGTAAAATATTTCATCATCAAATCCTATATCATGAGCATCTTGCTCAGTATTGCCATAATATATTTTACTTATTCTCGCTCGATAAATCGCTCACAAGCACATTGGGCATGGCTCGCAGCTGGTATAGATTTCACAACCATCAAGATCAAAGGTTTTTAAATTAGTACAAGCATCTCTGATGGCCATTACTTCGCCATGCGCACTTGGATCATTATTCGCGACAACATGATTGTAGCCACGACCAACGATTTTCCCGTCCTTCACGACCACCGCGCCAAAAGGTCCTCAGTTTTTTTCTGTGATATTTTTAGCAGACAAGGCAATTGCCTCACGCATAAAATCTTCTTGCTGGCTCATAATTTTTCTGATTGAGTAAAATTAATCTCTATATATGGATTCCTATTTTATTTCCAATACAAAAACTTTCCAATAGAAAAAAATATTGTTTGTCCTCCTTTTCTTTAAAGGAGGAGGTATCCGCGTTGCGGATGGAGGATTTTTAGAATCGGAGCTTTCAAAACTTTCACATTTTTTTTCTTTTTCCACTACTCCTTCTCTGGTGCCTCCCGGCGGGGGCCCTACGGGGTGTCACTTTTTGCTCCCGGGTCAAAAAGTAACCAAAAACCCCTCGTCGATTGCACTCTTTCTATTGGGAGTATCTATCTAAGGGTTGTCTACGAATCGCTATGCAACCCAGGTGAATTACCCGGGGCCCATGCATAGCTTCTGTCTGTCTTGTTTTTGGTGTATGGATTTCGAATCAGACTATGCAATCGACTTTGGTGGTCGATTAGACATTTATTTCCCAAAAATATTCTCACTGCCTCCGCCAATCAATTCCACTTTCTCTCCATCCACCACCAATGCTTGATCATTGTCCAAGGCATAGAGGGGAGCGGGCAAGGCTTGCGCTTGCGTCATGAGCTTATCGTGCATCTCGGGCGTATAATGGGCTTTCACAAAAAATGGCACTCGGCTCATCGCAGTTAAGTCAGTCAGACCGAATTTATCAAAGGTTAATTTAGACCACGTAGAAACGATCAATGACGGGCAAGCGATGTAAGAGCCAGCGGATTTGTCGATATAGGTCACTCACTGCTTCATCAGTTCTTCCATCGTGGATTGGAAGGCGGTTTCGCGGACTATTTTGAGCAAGTAAAATGGATTGCCTCATTCTACCAAGACGATATCGTACTTGCTTAGAGTAGCCTTCAATTCCTCTGGCGAGAGGCCACTGATATCTAGCTCCGTATAGTCATACTGCAGTTCATCCATCTTCTCTTTATATCTCCTGATATGATCTCGCAATCTTGCCTTCTCTATTTCGCCTGTCTCATCCATCTTCAGAGCAGCAGTAATGATATACGCGATCTTAACTGAGACGCCAAGAAAGTCTGAATTTTTTTATGAAGATTTTCTAACGTCGAAGTAATACCGCAGATTTTAGATGCTTAAACTTTAAACGAAGTACAAAAGTTTAAGATTTCTAAAACATGCGGTGTGCTTTCTTTGAGTGGCTTAGCGAGGTAAGCGTCTATACTATAATTATACAAGAACTTTCAATTGGCTGTAAGAATTAACATAGGAACAAAGACAGAATAAATGAAATCATACTACATATTATATACATATTTCCAATTGATTTTCTCTTGCTTTTTGGACAGTTTCCGTTATAATTACTGCACTGAATATAAGTCCTTGTAAGTGGGGTGCTCAAGTTCCTCGTAAATAGCTTACAGGGCTTTTCTTTTATTTAAAATAAATGATTTTCTTCAATTATTTTGTTCTTAATCATATTCGCATAGCTCTCATCAGCATATTCATATTTTCTAAATATAGCTCGACTAAGAAAATCTACTATTTGCAATCACTTCTCTTCAGCTGGTGTCCTAATCTCTACATGAAGAGGAATATTATGATTGCTCAAAGAGGTATTGTGAAGGTATGATTTGAAGTTAGCATTCAGAAATCTATTAGTCTCTCTCTTAGATGCAATAAAGTGTATCTTCTCATGGGTAGGAATAATCTTCTTGCCAAAAACTCTATCAAGTAAAATATTGGTAACATAATTATACAGAATATCTTTTGCATCTTGCAGTTTAGTATAGACTTTCTTCTTATTGAGATAGACAATCATAATCTTGGCATCATCCAGCTGAGCTACTTTTTCCAATAATTTTTTCCTTACAGAAGATACTTCATCGTGGCAATGAAGCACCCCACAATGTTTTTTCTTCATAGTCTTGGGAAGCGATCTCATGATGCTTCTTACGATCCTTTCCACAGGCTTTTTCTCTTTTACAAAAAGAAATGTTATGATAAAGTACTTCGTGGTCCTTGCTTTACTAAAGTCAAATCCCAGGTCTCCACTCTCATCCATAAAAATATACGCCATCTTCCTGTCAAAGGGACTAAAACATCCCAATTATATTGTTTGCTAAACATCATTTCAAATGAAAATTATAGAAAACTCAGACATCGTTTTCCGTTCCTGCCCCGTAGAACTACGGAAGGCGGTGAGGATGAGCATTTTTAAAAAGAAAAATTAAATCACAAATATATTATCCGTCGCATGCACATCATGGTCACTTGTGACATGTGTAACTTCTGCTGATACAAGAATCACCACAGGCTTTTCAAACTGAACAATGTTTACAACAACTATCGCTAGTTGTATTATAATCTGGGGTTGGATTAGATGTTGTGGTCGGTGTATAAGAATCGTTAGTAGTCGTTGTTGGTATATAATTATCATTACTTGTCGTCGTTGGCACATAAGTGTCATTAGTTGTTGGCGTTGTGGTCTGTACTTGTTCCTGATTAATTTGTTGTCTTAATATGTTATTTTGCTGTTGTAATAACTCTACTTGTTGATCACTTGCGCATCATGCAAGAAGAATTAACGAGGAAAAGAGAGAAATTAATAACAGGGATTTTTTCATATGTAAAGTAAAAAATAAAAAATTATTTAAATGCGACAGCTGCTATATATCAGTAATTTCATTCAAAATCAATATAATATCGTAGGTCATCATTAGCATCATAAACAGATCATACTATCGTCACAACATTGGTTGGATCTATTTTTTGAATTATAGTTCCTTTAGTAGATGGGCTCGTTCTAAAATTTACACCTACAGTCGTGGTATATGTTCAATTATTTAAAGGAGTTTCTTTTACAATAGATATCATCTGATCCATTGGAGCTTCTAGAATTTGATTGTTATTCTTTTTGTCATAATATCTAACATAACAAGTTTTAGCAGATTCATTATAATAAGCGGAAGCAAAATTACCATATTGTAATTTCAAGACATCTCATCTTTCCTGACATTTTAAATTGTTATCAAAAGCGGTTTTCTCATTCTGTGCCTCGGTAGCGGCATCTTTTGCTGCTTTAGCTTCATCCATTTGTTGTTGTAACAATAGGTTTTGTTGTTCTAATAATTCAAGTTGTTTCTTGCTGGTACATCAAACAAGAAAAATAGAAATTAAGAAAATAAGAAGTAAGGATTTTTTCATGCGTGAAATGAAAAAAATAAAAAAGAAAGTAGAAAATTAATTACTGGCAGAATCACATCATTTGCTCTCAAAAAAGCGTTCAAATAAGGTTATACTGAGTACTCCTTATTATTATTTTTTCTTTAGGAAAATATGTGTACAGATCTATATTCCCAGCGTCCGATGTCTCAACAAGATAAATGGTTTCTCCGTTGTCTATTTTTACTAAAGGGACTGTATCCAGGTTCCCTTTCATCACAGGATTTTTAGTATCTAATCAAACAATTGTTAGCTCTAAAGGAGCTTTTTGTCTTGATGTTTCGGTTTCTATCTTGTTGTAATCTCAATTACTATTTGCTTCTGAAGTTATGACATTGGCCAGAGAAAGCTTGCAATTTATAATATTAGAATCCTTATTAAATAAGGTTCATTGTCTAGTTTCGCTAATGCTAGAAGTACACCCAGCCAGCACTATCGTAGCCAAGAGAATAAGAAGCAAAGATTTTCTCATGCGTGAAATGAAAAAATAAAAATTTATTCTGCTGCTGGTAAGGCAGGTTCGGGATTGCTCGAAAGAGTTAATGATTGTTGCTCTTCATAAGTATCTGGAACTAAACTTAACTGTATAATTTTCTCTGACATGAGATAAATGTTATCTTCTGCATTTTTCATATTATCTCCAAAGATATGATCAATATCTTCTAATAATGATTGTCTTTGTTCTTTTGAAATAGCATATTTGACTGGTCATGTTCTCTCTGAATCTTCAACTGGAATTTGAATTATTCACTTAGTAATGACCATTAGGATGTTATCAAGAAGATCATTTTTCAGTGTTTTTTGTGCGCCTACTAAATTTGCAATAGAGTATTGTAGGTTATCAATATTATCCGGCGAAACATTACGATAAAGATCGGCAACAATATTATTTGCCTTCAACATACTAAAAATATCTAGATAAATCATATTAGATGATACCTGAATGCTTTGATCTTTGTCTTTTATAAATGGCTCTAGAAATGATGTTGCATCTGTAAGATCTTTTGAGACTTGAATACTGGTGGTCATAGTTAGTGTGTTTTCAGAGAAATCAGGATATTGTTGCTGAATTTCACTGTATTCCATAGTGCTACGATATAGCTTAGAAAATACATTATTTAATGCACGTACATACTCTACAACATGTTCACTTGATTTCGGCGAAACATAATATGACGATTTACTCGCACATCCAGCCAGCACTATCGCAGCAAAGAAAATAAGAAGTAAGGATTTTTTCATGCGTGAAATGAAAAAATAAAAATTAAATTTATTTATTATCAAAAGTTTTACATGGATGATTGTTGTAAAATTGTCACATCCCACCAGTTCAAACATAGATTGAGCACAACATTGATAATCCGTTTTTAGATCATCAATACAAAGAAATTACTTGGTTGTTCTGGCAAGTTTTTGTTAAAATGGATTTGAAATTAGCTACTAAATATTTGTTTTGAATTTTTCCATCACAATATAGCAATGATAGTCACTCTAATTCATCAATGAATAATTGTAGAGTTGAGTCTTTCCCAATAAACAGCGTGTTGTTATTTATTTTATTCCAAGCACCGCGTAAACTTCAATACATGATTTTGTCATAAACAGAAGATACATTATTATTGCCTTCGGTCTCTTTTTGAAAAGAAAGACTTTGACTCGCTATTTGGTTCGATTTATGATTTGCACTTCAAGATATAATTAAAGAAATGATGGAAATAATTATGGCTATAAAGGCCATTCGATGTCAGATTGAAGAATCGTTTTTCATATAATAAATCTAAATAATAAAGTACATTATGAAATTTATTATGCGTGAAGTAAAAAATAAAAAATCCGACGCTTGGCCGGACTTCAAAATTATTTCTTAGCTTTTTTAGTTGCTACTTTTTTTGCTGCCGGTTTTTTAACAGCTGCTTTTTTAACCTTCTTATCTGGTTTCTTCTCTTCCTTCTTCTCTTCAACTTTTCCTCACTTATTTCCAAATTTTCCCGCACTAATAATCGCTACACAATCTTCTAGCGTCAAATCCGTAGCATCTTTGCCTCCCTTAGGAATTCTAAAGTTTGTTTTTCCGTACTTTATATACGGTCCGTACATTCCATTCAAGACGTAGATTTTATCCTTCTCGTAGTCGAAGGCCTGTATGTTTTTATTTTTTTCCGTTTCAATTTTCTTTTCTATAAGAGGAATAGCCTGCTCCAGAGTTATGGTACTCAGACTCAAATCGTTGGTGCCGTCGCTATCTTTGGCTGGCTTGGGGATGGAGACGAACATGGTCTTCCACTTGATATAAGGACCAAATCTACCAGATCCCGTCGTTACTTTCTCGCCCTGATACTCGCCAAGCGATGCTGGACCAGCGAATGCCGCGAGGGCTTCTTCTAGCGTGATGGTTTCAATATTCTTGCCCATGGGAAGCGATGCAAACTTGGGCTTCTCCGTCTCGGTCGTCTGACCAATCTGGACCATCGCACCAAATCTACCAATTCTCGCAATGACTCTCTTGCCACTATTGGGATCTATTCCAAGTTCTCTTTCGCCACTTTGCCTATCTGCGTCCTTAATTGTCTTCGCAACGGTCTCATGAAATGGCCCGTAAAACGCACCGATCATCTTGGACCAGTTCATCTTGCCTTCAGCGATCTCATCAAATTCTTCTTCTACATTCGCCGTGAAATTGTAGTCCATAATATTCTCAAAATTTGCTACCAAGAAATCAGTGACGACCATACCGGTATCGGTAGGAAATAATTTCTGCTTCTCAGCGCCCGTATTTTGTTGCTTCGTTTCATTAGTCACGACGCCGTCTTTCAAGATCAGCTCAATATATTTTCTGACGGTTCATTCTCTATCTTCTTTGACAATATATCATCTTTTCAATACCGTAGAAATAGTCGGCGCATAGGTTGATGGCCTACCGATTCATAATTCCTCCATCTTCTTTACTAACGATGCTTCTGTATATCTTGGCGGATGATTCTTAAATTTCTCAGTGGCCACGAGTGATTTCGCATCAGGCTTTTCTCCGACTTTCAATACCGGCAACATACCTTCTTGATCGCCATCATCAGCGTTGTCATCGTCGCGTCATTCCATATAGACTTTC
Source organism: uncultured Candidatus Peribacteria bacterium (assembly GCA_964504915.1). Classification (GTDB taxonomy): domain Bacteria; phylum Patescibacteriota; class Gracilibacteria; order Absconditabacterales; family Absconditicoccaceae; genus CAJBLF01. Next base: position 48,773 of record CAZDFH010000005.1, on the reverse strand, counting down.
AAGAATCCATCAAACTTAATCACTTCGCCACTCGCGATAAACTGATACTTATCATTCGTAGAAATATCAATGACGGCCTTGGTTTTCTCTATCTCAGCAGAAGCCATTTGCGATGCAATGGTTCTCTTTCGGATCAATTCATACAATCTCTTTTCACTCGCATCGCCACCAGCAGAGGAGTTTTCCATATGCGTTGGCCTGATACATTCATGAGCTTCTTGTGAGCCTTTGGACTTCGTGACATAGTTCGTCGGCTTCGCATATTTCGCTCCATAGAGCTTGGTAATTTCAGCTTCCATTGCCTTGAGCGCAAAATCTGAGAGATTGACAGAGTCAGTTCTCATGTAGGTAATCAGCCCCGCTTCATATAATTTTTGCGCGACCTGCATCGTCCTCACGACCGATGACCCTAATTTCCTGCTTGCTTCTTGCTGGAGCGTAGAGGTCGTAAACGGCGCCGAAGGCGACTTCTTACCTGGTTTTACTTCTATGTTTGAGATCGTGTATGTTGCGTCTTTACAACTTTCCAAAAATTTCTGAGCATCTTGTGCGTTCGGTAGTTCCTTTGAGAGTTCGGCCTTGAAGTCCTTTTTCGCATCGCCAATAAAGTTTCCGATGACTTTAAAATTTGATGATCATTCAAACTTCTGGATCTCTCTTTCTCTTTCTACGATTAATTTCACAGCGACAGATTGCACTCTTCCAGCACTCAAACCTCTCTGGACCTTTTGTCGCAGCACAGGTGAAAGCTCAAATCCTACTAATCTATCCAAGACTCTTCTGGCTTGCTGAGCGTCCACTAAATTCATATCTATGGTCCTTGCATTTTTCACTGCGTGGTCGATGGCTTCTTTGGTAATTTCATGAAAGACAATTCTCGCGGTCTTTTTCACATCCAAGCCCAGTTGGTTCGCAACATGTCGTCCAATGGCTTCTCCTTCGCGGTCCTCATCCGTTGCAATCCAGACCTTATCAGCCTTTTTCGCTAAAGATTTCAATTCGTTCACTACCTTGGTCTTGTCCGGTGAGACGACATATTCTGGCACGAAGCCGTTTTTGATATCTATTCCCATAGATTTCTGAGGCAGATCCACCACATGTCCAAAGCTCGCCTTCACTTCAAATCATTCACCTAAGAACTTTTTGATCGTCGCGGACTTAGCAGGAGACTCTACTATCACTAAATTGTTTCACATTATGCTTATTGAGGACATAAAATTATTGTTAACGGGTTCGCGGGTTAAAGGGTTCACGGGTTGTTATCTAGCAAACACGTTAACACGGAAACTCTTTAACTCGTTAACCTTTTTTTCTACAAGAAAAAAAGTGATTTCGTCGGTCATTGTAGTCAAGCTGGCAATGTTTTCAAGGGAGAAAAATGTTACAAAAAATTTGACAAAATTGACATTTGTGAATATAATTATTTAATATTAATTTATATTTTTAGTATCTCTCATGAAAAACATCGTTAAATCCTGTAAAAAACACTGTTCTCATGTAGTAAAACATTTGAACAAGCAGAGACACCGATACGGGTTATGAATCTTTTGATCATTTGCTGTGGTCAAGACCGTTGTCTTACTTGCATGATGTATTGCGGCAACATCATTTGTTGCTAATCACGCCAGCGCGGATGATGTTTATGGATGTACTGATCCAGGCGCCATCAATTATGATCAATATGCTACGATAGAGGATGATAGCTGTGAGTATGATGACCTCTATTGGTGATGTACTGATCCAGCAGCGCTCAATTACGACGAATATGCTACTGATGATGATGGTAGCTGTGAGTATCCTATGGGTTGTACAGATGAGACTGCAATCAATTATGATCCATCGGCCATAGAGGATGATGGGAGTTGTAATTACTGTGGTAATGGATCTATAAATATATGAGAAATATGTGATGATGGAGAAAATAATGGAACTACGTGATTCTGTAATACAATGTGTACTGGGCAGATAGCGCCAGAGGCCACAGGATTTTGTGACACAGTTACCGACATCCCCAAATCTGAGTGTGAGGCACTTGTAAAATTATATAATTCTACAAATGGTTCAGGATGGACATATAGTGACGGATGGTTGCAAAGTACGACCGTATGTGGTGATACTGGTTGGTATGGTGTATCCTGTAGTTTCTGATATGCTACCCATGTACATGATATTCTTTTGTCCAATAACGGGCTTTCGGGGTTTATTGATCTGAGTGGATTACCAGATATAAATATGTTCGTATTTAGTTATAATGCGATTACCGGGCTTCTTCTTTCTGGATTACAAAACTTAGAAATACTCCATGCATATGATAATCTTTTGACTACTGAGCAGATCTATAATTGCCCATCGCTTAATTATCTAAAATTAAATGATAATAATCTTACCGGCATCAATGTAACGGGGTTAGATAATCTGGCAAATTTATATGTGTACAATAACCAGCTAACGGGACTCTCTCTTTCTGGACTGTCGCATTTAGCATATCTTGATGCCGAAGAAAACAAGATTAGTTCTCTTTCCTTGTCTGCATTGCCAAGTCTAAGACGCCTATATATGTGGGGAAATAACCTCTCTAGCATGGAATTCTCAGGGCTAGAAAGCTTAGAATATGTGGATCTGGGTTTAAATCTCCTGACAGGCATTTCATTATCCAATCTTCCTGTTTTCGAAACCCTCTATATCAATGGAAATCAATTAACCGATTTAGATATTTCCTGAGTTCCTAGTATAGGACGTCTTGATGCGGGCAGGAATAATCTGACTCACATTAATCTTTCCGGTTGTACTAACCTATATGATGTGGAACTTGACCAAAATTATTTTACTGGATTTTCTTCGGCATGATTGGATAGTGTAGAGACACTAAGCTTAGAATACAATAATCTTACCAGTATTGATCTCAGTGGGGCTCCTAATCTCAACTGGCTCTCTCTGTATTATAACCAATTAACGGGGATTGATCTCAGTGGACTACTCAGTCTAGAATACTTAGACCTCAGTAATAATCAGTTTTCCACTATCGATCTTACAGGACATACAGGACTACTCAGCCTAGCAATAGCCCACAATAATTTTAGTGGAGATGTATCTTTCCTCAAAGATTTTCCAAATATTAGGGACGGATGAGGATGTGCAATCAGTCATAATTACTTCTCAGTAGATAGTATTACCGATCAAGACCTTCTCGATTACTTGGATGCTAAATGTATAGATGAAAATAATCAAGAAACGTGGGTAGACCAGTATAGGACAGTAGATACCACATTGAGTGGAGGATATGCTGTGATGATGTCAGGAATGTCATTACCTTACAGAGTAGGATATACCGATCTCGGACCACAGAAAGCTTTTGATACCAAGATAGCAGTACAAGCACCAGCTGATGGTGTACAAATAGGTGGCTCTTGATGGACATATAACGCTCGCTTCTGAGGAATTTTTGGAGAAACAGGTGATATCTGTTATGAAGATCTGCTCAATGCATCTACCTGAGTCTATGCTCAGCTATTGGAATCACGAGCAGCTCAGATGTGATGAATGACTATGGTGGAACTCATAAGAGGTATTGGGGGAATAGTAGCGGACGAAAATAATTGGTGAGCTAAATTCCTCTCTCTTATCAATCTTATGGGAACGAATCTTACTGACCTCATATGATCATATGGCCTAGATATTACCACACTAGATGCATGTGGAAGTGGATGAGTCCCAGCATACATAGCTGATATAGGAGATATTACCGTAGGAGGTACATGATTGATAGAAATTCCTTTTACCGTAGATACATGAGTAGTAGGCACAGGGTTTACGTTCTTAGCAGAGACCTTCAGTGTCAATGATACTCATAGAGAAGTACGTAGTGCCAATAGACGACAGTCAGTATTTGCAAGCACTGAATCAACTATTCCTTATAGTATAGGAGGGTGAACTCCAGCTCCTACACCAGATCCAACTCCAGATCCAATCCCTTCCAATCAAGGAGGATGAGGAGGAGGCCCTTCTGTTGTGAAAGATGTTTGTCCAGCGACAAGGGATTGTTCTTCATCGTATTATGATAATATCTGCGGACCCTGTCCTATTACACCCAACAAAACAGTACTCCAAAATCTGATTTCAAATGTTCACGGATCGGCTACATCAGTATGAAGTACTGCTAATTCACCGTACTCAGACGAAATCAACGTCGCATATATTCGGGCATATAAGATAGGAGCGACGACGATGCCGACGATCCAGCAGGCAAATATTGAAGGCAAACTCTTAAGGTCTCACTTAGCAAAAATGTTGTCTGTCTATGCAACCACAGTCCTTGAAGATACACCTGATACCACAACAAATTGTTCATTTACTGATATGAAAAATCAATCCAAAGAAATGCAATACTATGCAGTCGTGGCATGTCAACTAGGATTGATGGGACTCAATGCAGACGGTACTCCTGCAACTAAATTTGATCCAAACGAAGAAGTAACGAGAGCTCAGTTTGGGACAACACTTTCTAGATTGCTTTACGAAGGAGAAAATAACACCAGCGATGGGACCAAGCGGTATACCAAACATCTAGAGGCATTGAAAAATGCGGGCATTATGAAAAATATTTCTACGCCAACGATGGATGAATTGAGAGGAAATGTCTTCATTATGCTCATGAGAGCAAGTAAATAAATTATTTATTCCATATAAAAAAATCTGGGCCACGTAGCTCAGATTTTTTCAATTCTTTTATCTTCTTGATATCCTCATCAAGCCGTCAATGTTTTCAAGAGAGAAAAAATTTAGGAGCCCAGGAGCCCAGGAGCTCATCTGCTCCCGGGAGCAAACGAAGCTAACCGCAGGCGAGTGGCTCATTGTTTACTCTTTGCTCCCGGGAGCGAAGCAGCCTATTACTTTCCCTCAGTCATTGTCTGTTCTTCCAGAAAATTATCTATGATTGCATTATAGGTCTTTTTGATAGATCCCAATAGTCTAAATTCTTTGGTAAAACAAAGATTATCATTAAGTGCATACCTACTTACGAGAATAATATCCTCAGTAGTTGCCTCCTGAGCAAATATATCACTATGATACGTACGCATGTGTTCTCGTGCCTCTTCGCTAGTATCTATTTGAATCTCATTACCCAAACCTTCTTTGATGCATGTTTCGAGTTGATGTAGGGTATTGAGCGATACACGATTAGCATTCTCATTATGGAGAAAATAACTCGCTGCGATATTGTGAGCCCTGATGGTTTGGATAGCAATGTCCGTTTTGTCTTGTTCTGAAGGATGCAACATATGTACGGGGAAACGAATAAAATGTTTCAATGAATAAGCTATCTTCCCAGCTACCAAACGATATATGGGAATTCTTGTGAAGGGAGAATATACCCAAAAGCGGACAAAAGTCAACCCAAATAACCTTGCAAACACTCTCCACTCCCATATTACCTTCGTGTATTTACTCTCTTTCTCTCCTCCATGAAGTTGGATAAATCTATCAAAGTCTGAATTAATTTTTGAATCACCTCTGGCATCATCACCACCCTCGGTCTGATGGTCTGACTGCTTGCGGGTACACATTCCAAACTGGCTGTCATCGGCGGTATCCTCACTATCGCGATCGCAGACGCATTGTCGGACGCCCTCGGTATTCGTGTCTCACAGGAAGGAAGTGGCGTATCGAGTCCAAGACAAATCCGAGAATCTACTATCGCTACCTTTCTCGCTAAATTTCTTTTTGCACTGACCTTTATGATACCAGTTTTGCTTATCAATAATTTATTTGCAGCAGTTGTTGTCAATGCTATTCGATGACTTATTTCACTAGGTTACCTGAGTTATACTATCGCCAAATCTCAGAAGAGAGGAGCATGGCCAGTAATCAGAGATCATATTTTGATGGCGATATTTGTGATTATTGTGACCTACTTCGTAGGAAAGTTGATCCATGGGCTGATTGGATAAATTTATATCATAAAAAAATCTGAGCCAGTGGCCCAGATTTTCTGTATGGCAACGAATGGAGAGAGATTACTCAGATTTTTTCAATTCTTCTTCTATTTTTTTGATATCCTCATCAAGCTGTCCCATCATGTCTTCTCTATGTTCTTCTTTGAATGTTTTCTTGTAGTCTTTGAGCTTCTGGAGCGTAGCTTTGAGCTGCTTAGTATGCTCGTCCTTATGAGCCTTCTGATATTCTATCTGCTGAATGGCGTCTTCGTACTTATTAAGATCTACGAGCGACTGCTGGTTCTCGGGTTCTTGATAGCCGAGTCAGAGTCTCCTATCTAGCAGATTTTCAAAATAGTTGTGGATAGAAGTAAATCCATCTCGCCCAAAACTCGGGAAGCGATTGAGTAATTGAACTGCTGGCATCTGCCCAGCGAATGATTGGAATTCCTGAGGATTATCAAACTCTCTCTCTAGTTTTTCCTCTCTTCCATTGATGTTGCTATACATGTACACTTTTCCTTTAAACATGCTGATAGTGGTTAAGAGATAAAACGGCACGTGTAAGTGACGGGTGCTATATTATACATTTTTTAAAAATTTTCAAGAGATTTTTGCTATTTGAAGTACTCAGAGAAACCAAGCAAAAGATGCTTGAAAAATGCCTGCTTTTCTCTATAAAACAATCGTTTATGATTGACATATGGGATGGATATTCACGCTAAAGCCGATGCATTCAATAAAAAAATCTGAGCACTTAGCAACGAACCCTCAGAAGAAGTAATCCAAGAGATTGTGGATAATTTTTTGCTAGTAGATGAAAAAAATAAGCAATATTTGTCAGATCCAGTTATCCTCCAGAAGATAGTAGACAAGATTAGTGCACTCAGTCGAGATACGCCAGAGCAAGCCAAGCAAAGTCTATTTTCCGTCCTTGGAGATCAGTCTGTGTGTACCTCTCAGCACGAAGCTAGCACCATAAGATCGCAGATCTATGAAGTATGTAGATCTAAATATACAGAAGCCAAAAAAGTACTTGCTCTCATAGCATCCACCCTTATTGGCGTGGTAAGCGTTGTGTACCCAGAACTAGAAGATTCGCCTCTCGCAAAGCAATTCCAGACTCCGATTGATGAACTTTTTAATTTCATAGCAACTATAGATAGCAAATCAGAATATGGTAGCCCTTCTTTAGATAAGTGGTCATGGGATACAGTCTTATGAGATATTACAAAGATACAAACCAATCTATGAGATAGTACCTACCAGCTCTACACATTTCATCGCACCAGGGGGAAGGAAAATGGGAAGGAATCCTTTATTAATCATATAAACAAATGTGTTAATGTAATACCCAAATTGCAAAAAATTTTAGCATATGGAAAAACAGTGGCTTCCAAGATGCAAGAGATTATGGCGAATAATTATGACGATGCATGAGAAGATGCAGAGTGGGAAGCCGAACTCCAGCAACATATAGAATCACATAAGATATTCATCAGACAAAGCTATGTCTCCTTCAATGGTAGTTCTGAAAAAGATCGACCTCTATTACGAGAAGAAATAGAAAGAGGTGCTTTTGATTATATGAGAAATGAAATGTCGCTAGAAAAAGAATTGTTCTACAACGTCTGAGGGGAGAATTGGTCATCCAGGAAATTCTATGAAACATTAGGAGATTACTGCAATTACCGTATTATGAAAAAGCGATCACACCTACTGTGAAACGTAGATACAGATACTGTCTTAGCCAAGAAAATGAAATATGGAGCGAAGTGAGCCTATTTAGACGCAGTTAGAGATATGTTGCCCAAGATAAGTAAGCATATGAGGAAGCGTGTGATCGTGCCATCATTTGATAAAATAAGTACCCGTTATTACGATAAGCGATACGAAACGAAAGAGCTGGATCACGAGTATTTCACTAAACTATATCAGAAGTGGCAGAAAAAAAAGTGTCCTATTATCATCAGAAGTAGTGCGGTCTATTCCGAAGATAATCAAGAAACAACATGAGCAGGCGTATATGAATCCATATGCCTTGGGGAAGAATTTCCATACAAAGATTTTTCATATCAAGAGTTTTGCGAGGCTATCATCAAGGTGTATGAATCATGCAACAGCGAGTCAGCTTTGGCATATAGGGCAGAGCACGATATCCCAGAAGAGAAAATGGGCCTAGTAATACAAACCTTCATCGAATACAACCCTGCAGAAAGTAATAGCATCCTTCCCCACAGACCAGAATTGTTGGAGATAAAATACCACAATAGAAGAGCTATCATAGAAAAAAGAAAGTTTATACCACACCTATATGAAGATTTTATGGATGATCCAACATCCTGTCGAGTCTATAATGGCGACTTAGGAGAACATATTGACGTAGGGTATGAGATTAATGACATCGGAACCATAACGTATGCATTTGAGAGATATTTTGGACAACCTATGCAAGCAGAATTAGTACTTGCAGATGTATTGGAGCATAATAGCCCAATATACTATATTGTCCAAGCAAGACCACTGCCTATGAAGCTTATGGAGCCTTGTGCAATAGAATTCCCTGAAGAAAAAGAACCTCTGTGGGAGTGAAGAGCCTTGTGAATATGCGACGAGGAACTAGAGATTCTACCAATTTGAGCAGATAATAGGGACAAAACAGGAATAGTAATATTTGCAACCAACAACAATGTAAGTGGCGCAAGACAAGAGGTCATTAATTCATTACCAGCACATGGCGTAGTACTTATGACTAGTGAATCCGGGACAAAAGGACATATAGAAACGCTCTGTGCAGAAAAAAATATTGTCTGTCTCTTTACTGCACCATTAAATAAATCGGTGAGGGATGGATTACATGTGCTTCAGTTTTTGACATATGGCTCTGCCATGCCCAACGCCATGACGTATGTATACGATGCTTTCTATGGACACAAAAAAGTCAGAGTAGTAGCGGATGGATTGGAAGGTAGGGTATATCCTATCGAAGATAAAGATATCACCACAGCCACAGAAGGATGAGAAGAAAGGGCAATATAATTATATTGGCATAGTCGTGGTACGTAGCACAAAATCTACATCCTTATCCCCCCTTCCCGAAAGATTGACGAGAATTGTTTTTTCGGAGCTGAGCTTTTTCGCAAGCTTCATCGCAAATGCCACCGCATGAGCGCTCTCCAATGCTGGGATAATTCACTCCATCCTCGAGAGCTCATAAAACGCTTCGATACATTCTTTATCATTGATGATTTCATAGTGCACTCTACCACTATCTTTCAAGAAACTGTGTTGTGGTCACACTCAGGGATAATCGAGTCCCGACGCCACGGAGTAGACCGGCTGTGGATTTCCTTCAGCATCCTGCAACACATACGTATGCATCCCATGCAAATTTCCCGGTGTTCCCAAGGTTAACGTAGCTGCATGTTCTCCCAAGTTCAGACTCTTACCACTTGGTTCTATGCCGTACATAGTGATATTTTCATCTTCTAGAAATGCGGAAAAAAGTCCGATCGCATTACTTCATCCTCACACACAGGCCACCAAATTGTCTGGCTGTTTTCACGTCTGGTCTACAAATTGGTCTCTTGCTTCTTCGCCTACGATCCTCTGGAGGTCACGGACGATCATCGGGAAAGGATGTGGTCCAACGACTGATCAGATGCCAAAGAAAATGTTCTCTGGATCGTTGAGAAATGCTCCTAATGCGGCATCGACAGCATCTTTCAGTGTCTGAGTTCCGCTCCTTACAGCAGTTACTTTCGCTCAAAGGAGTCTGATCTTCTCGACGTTGGGACGTTCTTTGTCTATATCTATCGCTCCCATAAAAATCTCGCAGGGCATGTCAAAGAGTGCACAAGCAGTGGCTAACGCTACTCCATGTTGCCCAGCTCCGGTCTCGGCGATGACCTTCGTCTTGCCCATCTTTTTGGCGATCAAGACCTCACCGATACAGTGATTGATCTTATGGGCTCAGGTATGATTGAGGTCTTCTCTTTTGAGATACATTTTTCCTCAGCCAATCTTTTCACTGAGATTCTTGGCATAAAATATCGGTGATGGTCTACCGATATAATGTTTGTAATAATACATGAGCTCATTTTTAAACTCAGTGGTATCTTTGATACTCAGATAAAATTTTGCGATGTCATTAAAGATAGGGATAATCGATGGAGGTAATATCTGTCACCCATATGCTCAGAAATATCAATTAGTATCTGGTATTATATCATAGTGATTCATGGCGAATACTTTTTAAAATAATAAAAAATTTCAAACAATACTCTTTCCGTCGTCGCCACAACACATCTCTTACTATAAAATATTTTTTAATCTCTAGTATCATTGTATCACTAAAGTAAAACATATAGATAAAAAAATTAATAGATTTAACGGATAAACTTATCAATGGCTCCTGTGCCATGCTTGAGGAATCTAGATCATCTGTTTACTGTAGTGACAGATATTCCTAGGTCTTGAGCTATCTCTCTCTGTGTCTTGCCTTTTTTCAATGACTTAAAAATATTGATCCTGTCAGCTAATTCGACGACTTCTTGTGGAGTCAATAAATCACTCAAGAAATCTTCCAAGTTTTTTTTACTTTCGATATGAATGAGATTTTTAGCAATAAGCTCGAGAGAGGATTGGAAGTGAGTAGCCATAGTGATTGTATCACTCAAGTAAAACATCATATAAATATCGATTTTACTAGCCATTGCAAGAGAAAAATTGGACGCTCTCTTATTGACCAATCATCGTAGCAGGTAAAATTGCTTGATATTGCAGGTACTTAGGCTATTATCTTGTAGATACTATCATTTATTTGCTTCTAGCAAAGTATGAAAAAAATTTTCATCTCAATGATATGTGCAATCTCCTGCATATCATTTGCATCAGCCACTACTACCTATCTTGCTAAGACAGAAAATGGTCACGTATATAAGGTCATGAAGGTAGCACTGGATGGGAAATCAAAAATTGTGGTATCTGCTGTAGCGAGCTCGATGCCTGCACAATCTCTGCAGACACTCATGGAGAATGCGGGAGGCACACAGGCAATCAATGGTGCATATTTTTGTCCAGATGAGGCAGCCTATTCGTGGTGTGTAGGTAATACTACAGATACATTGAGAAAAGCTAATGGACAATTGTATTCCAAACGGAGTAAAGATATCGGTATGTATAAATCACTCTTTGGATTCGCTGCTGATGGGACACCCATCACAGTGGCAAATGATGGGACATACAAAGAAGATCCTAATGTAGATATAGTGGAAAATGGTATAGCCATGCCCACTTTAGTGAAGGATGGTATCAACGTCGCCGTATTGAATAATGAAATGAATAATGATGCGAAGCAAAGCAAAATTGGGAATAAGACATTCATCTGTAGCACCAAAGACAATAGTGTCATATATATGTGATATGTAGATGGGGTGACATTCTCAAGTATAGCCGACTATATTATCGAGACCTTTAATTGTTACAATGCTATCCAGTTAGACAATGGATGAAGCAAGGCGATGATTAATGATGGAAAATATGTAGCAGGGCCATGAAGAAATATTATGGATGCTTTCGTCGTCATCGAAGGTGACGCCGTGTGAACCAAGGTCGTCACTGGAGATTCAGCAAACGAAGTTGATACTGCAACTACAGAGGAATTGAAGACTGCTGTTGATTGGATGTATACTGCTGGGCTGACATCCAAAGCTACTTTGGCTGATTTTTTACCAAACAAAACTATGACGAGACAAGAAGCATCCAAATTTTTTAGTGTGTTTGCTAAATCTGAGTTTAATAAGACGGAGAAGGCAAGCGATACCTGTGCGTTCTCTGATATGAGATTGTCAGATACTACGCTAACCACGAGCATCACGAGTGCCTGTAAGCTGGGCATATTCAAATGATATAAAGGAAACTTTGATCCTAGAGCCAAACTTGACAATGCACAAGCCATTACCGTACTCATAAGAATTATGGTCGGTATGCTGACAGAGCCAACCAATAAATATTATACCAACTATATACTCAAAGCCAAAGAGTTTGGTCTAATCGGAGAGGTGAATGTAAAAAATGCTATCACCAGAGGTGAGGCTGCTATCTTATTATACAAAGCTCATCTATATAGAGAAGAAATAGAAGGTGTGACTGCCCAGAATCACGATGAGGATACACCAGTTACGGATACGGGTATTGTGGGCCCTACTACATGGACAGTAGATACGAGCAAGGAGCCTCGAGATTATTATTTCAATATGAAATCATTCTGTGATTACAATTATTATACCAATCATATCTACGTCGCAAGTTGTAAGAACTCCTATAGTCCAGATTTCAGGACTCGTACAGACTTCGGATTGACGGCAGAGGAGGCTAAAACTATGTCCGATGAGGAACTAGAGCAATGGGAATCTAGCCATTAATAGTATAGAGTAAAATAAAAAAACATCTATTGCTAGATATTTTCTATGTGTTTCACGTGATTAATTTCATCTAGGATAGCCCCGGCTAGCCGGGGGACCGACAAAGATTTATTAAAAAAACAACTAATCGCTTAGCAGTCTTTTCGTATATGGAGAACTATTAATTTCATCTAGGATGGCCGGGACTCGAACCCGGGACCATTAGCTTAAAAGGCTACTGCTCTACCACCTGAGCTACCACCCCATCACTAAATGATATTATTTGAATTGAATCGGGACTTCCCGCTTTGCGGGACTTGTCCTGCCTAAGCAGGGTAAACTCCCCCGGGACCAATATATCAAGCATCTCACCTGAGCCATGCCCCGCGAATTTCTGCGGGGTACCACCCCATGACAATGTTTTTTTATTCTTTTGCAATGAGCATTTTTAAATGAATCCTTTCAATTTCTTGTAAATCTTAGCACTGATCTTCAATCTTATCTTGCTTCCATCTTCCATAGTTACCATCTTGTATATCAGATTTGGTTTGAAAGTTCTTTTGGTCGCTCTCATAGAATGAGATCTATTGTTCCCAGCTGCAGTTCCTTTCCCTGTAAAATCACAAACTCTTGGCATTTTTTTAAGTTAAATAATTTAAAATAAGTAATTTAGAAGCTTATTAAGACTGGAGAACTTAGAGCTTAGACGGCAGACTATTTTTTCTCCCATCTACAAACTCCCAACTCCCATCTATATTATTTTTTCTCTTCTTTTTTAGGTTCTTCTTTTGCTCATTCTTTAGCTCATTCAGCTGGAGTAGCACCGGCTTCTGGTGTGGCAACGACTGGAGCTTCTTCTACTTCTTCAGTAAGCTTCAAGATAGTCACGATAGGCTGATCTTCATCATCTAGGATTTTGACCTTATCAGAAACTTTAATATCTTTGACGAAGATGGTATCATCCATTCTTTCGATCACAGAAATATCCACTTGGAAGTCATGTGGCAAATCTTGTGGGAATGCTTCTACTTCGATAAAGTCCTTCACAAGCTGTATCTTACCTTCACCAAGTTTTTCTACTGGAGCTTCTCAGAATAATTTGACTGGCACTTCAGCGGTTACCTTTTCATCTTTATTTACAGCGAGGAAATCTACATGGACTAATACATCGCTAACAGGATCTACTTGGATATCTTGGACCAAGACAAACTGATTTACTCCGTCTCATTCTAGTGTAAGTGGAGTAGAGTACCCAGCCTCTTTAAATCTTTTGATGAAATCATTCTTCTTGCATACAATGCTAATAGATTCTTTGAGATGTTTTCCATAAATGACGGCTGGTACATTACCTGCCTTTCTGATATCACTTGGTTTTTCTCATTTGCGAAGATCGATGTGGAGTTTCATTGTATGGAACGATAAATTGATAAAATAGTATTGAGTATTGAGTCCTGAGTATTGAGTACATATGTCTTGTTCCTCACTACTAGATACTCACGTCTACTTTTTCTTTGCTATTAAACTACTATCTCTTTTTTCAGCAGTAATCTTGCTTCTAAATTTAGCGTCCTTACCTACCTTATCTCTAATGTAGTATAATTTAGCTCTTCTTGTCTTATATTCATCGAGTAAAGTAACTTTCTCAAATTTGTCGAATGAAAGAGGATAGATCTTTTCTACTTCGACACCAGCAACCATCCCTCTGATAGTAAAACTACCATCTGGATGCATAGGCTTCTTGACCTTGATTACGAGCCCTTTAAATCTCCAAACTCTGTTGTTTTCATCTCAGATCTTTTCATGTATCTCCAAGTACATTCCTGATTTGACGGGAAGGATAGGATATTCATGCTTATCATGAAGTGCTTTTACTCTTGGGAAATCCATTGTCTACTGATTATAAATATAAATGACGTTAACGTGTTGTCGGGTTAATGAGTTAGCGGGTTATCTTAATCAAACTCGTTAACTCTTTAACATTTTAACTCGGAAACAAAAAGTTTATTTTGCTTTCTTATTCATTACTTTCGCTTTCCATTTTTTTTGCTGTTCGAGATTTCTTCTGACGTCCATAATGACGACCTTCTCTACTCTCGTAAGTGCCTTATTTAGCTTTTTCTTAGCATTTGTCTTGAGTCTAACCATTGGTGTAGAGTGATAAATTGATAAAGGGAGATATGAGATTTGAGATTTGAGATATGAGATATTTATCTGATGTCTCATGTCTCACTACTCACATCTATTTTTTATTCGCTGTCTTGGTAGTAAGTTTTTCATCAAGTAACTTCTGAGGAATACCATATTTTTTAATCCTTGCCTGGCATTTCTCCATGGTTTTTGTGATCCATTTTGTCTCACCCTGCTTAGCTTGTTTCATCATAAGATCGACATATCGTTGGACTGCCTTCTTTGGTTTGTGTCCAGATTTAGCTCCGTGCCAACTAGGGTTGTAGAACATGTGCTTTACCTTTGCACCACTTGTATTTCCCATTGTTTTCTCATTTACTAAAATAAAATTGATTGATTATTGGATTGAAGATTGCAGATTGAAGATTTTAGGGCTACAGATTAATCCGTAATCTGTAATCAATTAATCCACTAATCTTTTACATTTAGTTCATATATTTAGCCATATAAGCAAACGCTTTGTTTGCTTCAGCCATTTTGTGAGTTTCTTCTTTTTTCTTTACTGCATATCCTTGATTACCGTATGCTGCGAGAATTTCTTCAGCCAATCTTTTGTACATAGGTTTCCCTTTTTTGGATTTGGTACCATCCAATATCCATTTGAAAGCGAAGAATAATTTCTTGTCTTGTTTGACTTCTACTGGTACTTGATAGACAGAACCTCCCATTCTCTTTGACTTGATCATCAAATTTGGAGCTGCGTTATCCAATGCTGTCTCGACGACAATATCTGGATTCATATGTCCACTTAATTTGATTTCTTTGAGCATATCGCTGTAGATTCTCTTAGCGACAGATTTCTTTCCATCTTTCATGATAAAGTTGATGATTTTATCAGTTTTGGTCTGGGAAAGACCAATTGCGACTTTTAATGACATGTGTTTGTTTGAAATAAGTAAATAGTATTTAGTTATGGGTTACAAATAGTTTCAAATAGTTCCAACTTGTAACAACGTTGTGTTAATTTGTAACAACTTTGTGACTAGTATTTTTATTATTTCTTTGGCTTCTTGACACCATATATAGATCTAGATTGTCTTCTCTTTTCTACTGGATTAGCATCATATTTTCCTCTCATGATATGGTATCTTACTCATGGAAGATCCTTGCATCTTCATCCTCTGACAAGTACCACACTGTGCTCTTGTAATGTATGAGATTCACCAGGAATATATGCCAATACTTCAGCTCCGTTTGATAATCTTACTTTGGCAAATTTCCTCTGTGCTGAATTAGGCTTCTTTGGGCCCATGACAGACACTTTGAGACATACTCATCTTTTGAAGGGAGAAGGAATATCTTTTCTCTTGTTGCTTTTGAGTTTGTTGATCCCAAATTGTAGAGCAGGAGCTTTGGATTTGTACGACTTCTGATCTCTTCCTTTCTTGATCAGTTGATTAATAGTTGGCATAATGACGTATACTAAATAATAAAGAAAAAAAACTGACACAAAACAACGGTTGGTCTGAAATCACGAATATCTCGGACATCATCTTGTGTTTTGCATATACAAAAAAATATGTGCAGGGTACACTATACAAAATTACTCGTTGAAATCAAGTGAAAATAGTAGCAAGTTGACATAATTGATATTTTTTTAGCTGGGTGCTTAGGGAAAAATAAAAAGCCATACATCTGCCATCATATGTCATTGGCACCCAGCCACTGGTCGGCCGACGATCTGCCACTTTTTCATCCACCAAAAAAGCTCCGAATAAATCGAAGATTTCTTCATATCTTCCACAGGTGGCAATTGGTTTCTATTGTCCCCGGGGAGATAAATTTTCATCAACAAAAAAAGCCCCGTACAAAACGGAGCTTTTCCCTTTGAGTGTCCTCTCGGCCTCAAAGAAATATTATTGTTTGACTACTTTGGAACGGAGAATCTCCCCGTCTTTGGTAGTCAGTTGTATCAAGTAAAATCCGGCGGGAAATAGTGTCAGATTAATAATTTTTTCTTTCCCGGCGGTAAGTATCATCTTGCCCGTAATATCGAGAAGCTGGATTTCAGCTATTTTGACATCACCTGTTTCGATATGAAGTATATCGCTTACAGGATTTGGGTAAATGGAGAAGGTAATAGTATTTACATCATCGATCCCCGACGAAGCGAGGTTGATAATGAATGATTCCTGGCAGTAATGACCGTCATTGACAGTCAGACTAACCACGTATATGCCAGGGTCAAAGGTTACTGGGTTGCCAGTCTGTCCAGTACTCCAACCATATTGGTAAGGCGGAGTGCCACCGGTTATGGTGACTGATACATTCTGTCCATTGATGATAGGAGGCACAGCGAAGGTAATCGGAGCTGGTTCGTTGATGAGTATACTATTTGTCCCATGACAACCACGGGAATCTGTATAGTAAACAGACACCAATCCAGCTGCAAACCCTATGGCTGCATTATTCCCATCTCCATTGACAGGATCGGGTGTCCAGTCATAGGTCATAGGAGGTACGCCATTCAGTACTTGTACATTAGCAGCACCATCGTGTTCTCCATTACAGGAGGCATCAATCCCAGAGGTAAATATAGATGTTAGGGAGTTACCATTAATCGTAATGGTAATGGTGTAACTAGAGGTACATCCTGCTATGTTCATGCCTGTGACAGTATACGGCGTAGTGATAGTAGGGGAAACCGTGATATTCGGTCCCGTTTGACCCGTACTCCAGTGATAGCTCATCGCACCACTAGCATACAAGTCAACCGCTTCGCCTGAGCAAATATTATTCTGGCTGGGAGCGATGGAAATGGTTGGGCCAGCGTTCACTTGAACGTAGGTAGAATCCTTCATCGAGCAATAGCCATTGCTGGCAGTTGCTACATACCAGCCGGCGTTAGCTGATGTGGTATTGTATATGACAGGATTCAGCAGGGTAGAAGCGAAGCCATTCGGCCCGTTCCATGAAACGCTACTTCCGTTGCTTATCGCAGCCACTAAATTTAAAGGGCTGCCCGAGCAGATGGGAGAGGTTCCATTAACGGACACAATTGGAGTGGGATGAATCGACACAATCACTTGCCCCGTGTTTTCACAACCCCATTGCGAGGTTGCTTTTACCAAGTACGTCCCTGCATTCGCAAGAGTCGCGTTTGGTATCAAAGGATTTTGTACTGTAGATGTATAACCATTCGGGCCTGTCCATTTATAAGTGGACTGTGGGGTTGCCGTTGCGGTTAATTGCAACGGACTTCCCTCACACATCGGACTTGTTGGGCCCAGAATAGTGAAGGACGGTATAGGCTCAACGTAAACAGAGGTGGTTTGGGTTAGCGACATACAACCATATTGGTTGCTACCAGTAACTGAAACCTGACTTGTTGTGTTGACGGTATAGGTAGTTCCAAAGCCAAAACCGTTCGGGCCACTCCATACATAAGTATTGGCGCCAGTTGCAGTTAAGGTAATGGATTGTCCCGCACAAATGTGTGGATTGATTGGGGAAAGAGATACGGCAGGTGTTGGATTTACCGTCACATTGGTGAAACTGGGCAAGCCAGTCCCACAGTAATTTGTCCCATGCACGGCAAGACTGCCGTTTACGAGCCAGTTTACTGATACGGAATCGGTTCCCTGCCATGTGATAGTTCCGCCAAAAGCAGTCCATACATAGCCTGTCGCACCAGGTATTGGAGCGATAGAATACATTTGAGAACCTACTCCAGGACAGACAGATGTCGGACCAGAAATTGGTCCTGCAGGTCCTACCTGAGGAACTGTAATGAGGGAAACAGCCCCAGCCATCATAATCTGACAACCGAACTGATTGGTTGCTTGTACCGAGTATGATCCCGGTACCATGATGCCAGTAAAACTCATCGGGTTTCCAGTTCCGTTGAGGATAATTCCAGTTGCGATTCCATTAAGAAATAATTGATATTGTGTTCCTAATTGGGTTCCACTTAAAGGAATTATTCCACCCATTCCCGGACAGATAAAGGGACTGGATGAACTCACTGTGAAGATTTGTGGTACTGTAAATTGTACCATTGGGTGTGAAGCCGTGGCAACACATCCGTTGGTATCGGTTACAGTTACAACATAATTAATCGCCTGATTCACGGTAATGGTAGCCGTAGTGGCTCCATTGGACCAGTGATAGGTTGCCCCACCACTTGCCGTTATTGCGGCATAGGATCCAGGGCAGAAGCCACTGGGCCCAGTGATAGTCGCAGTCGGTGGTTGGTGAACAAACACGTTGAATGTGTCACGTCCTATAACGCTAGAAAATGCATCAAGGACAGTCACAATATACTGTTGATTGTTCAGAGGATTTATTGGAATAGAACTCCCATATTGAATAGGATTTGTATTCCACCAATAAATCATTCCTCCGGGCCATACATTGCCAATTTGTATGGCATTCCCAGCGCAGGTGTTGATGTTGTAGGTACCTGCATAACCTACGTCTGCTATGCTCACGAAGAGCACTGCAAACAGAATCATAAATTTTGTTTTCATGCTTTTAAATTTTGATTTTGTTAATATTATTAGGTTTTTATTTTTGGTATGCAGAATATGCACGATTATACTATACGTTTTTACTAGGAATTGTCAAGGGAATCGAGAGAAACTTAAGATTCCGGCTGCAAAACGTAATGCCGGAATGACAATGGACCGTTGAAAAAAAATCCAAACGAGATGTTCGTTCAGACTTTTCTTTGGTTTATTCGTTTATTAGGAATCCGTTTAATCGGCACAATTATTCCCGAATAAACGATTAAACGATTTCCGATATTTTATTTCTTATATACATCAAGTGCTTTAGTGAAATCGCTAGCTCATGGAGGGAGACTACTTCGTAGACTTGGACTGTACTCGATAAGTACTGCTGCACCATTGAAGATGTCATTTCTTCTCTTAGCCTGTTGGTATGCTAGATCAGCACTCGCTGAGTAGAACCAATTATTGAGCTGAGATCTTCTATCATTGATGAGCTCATCTATACCATCACCGATCAATACTCCTTTGACATACAATCCACCATGCGAACATCGTAATTGTGAAGTGTCAGTATTGCTGAGATTCTCATCCTTATTAGATCCAAATCAGGTATCAGTGACAAAGATGCCTTGTACTGTTTGCGTGGCTGGACATCTGTCTCCACCTGCCGTATCTTGTCCATCTTCAAATAATATTTTTCCTCACTTCACCAAGAACATTCCATTGGTATTGGTAAGAGATCATTTGATGACCAAATTCACACCATCAATAATCATCGTAAATGGAGCAGTGAAATTATCTCGGTTACTATTATTTAACGTGATAGTTCACTTGCCCTTGAAGACAAAGATGTTTTGACTTGGGACTTTGGATACGGTCACCGCACCATCATTGATCGTTTGGACTTTGATAGCGAGCTTCTCATATTTATTTACGAAATTCTTCATGAGTGTGTTTACATCCGTTCCTCAGTCATACGTCTTAGCATCGAGTACCATGATTTTGTCCAGATCAGTTGTTTTGATAATGTCCGTTCAGAAGATATCTTTGTAGCCATCCAAATTAACAGTAGTTGCTTTGGGGATCAATCCAAATGAACTCTTCTGAGCGAGATATGGTTTCGTTACAGTAAAGTCAGTCTCACAGACTCTATCAATAGGTGTGCCTTCTTGCTCATCGCCATTCTGATCACAATAATCATAATAGACTCTATAGAGGGCAATATTATATTCACCATACACTTTATCTTCATCTCATCCATTGCTCAAAATATTTCCCTTCATGGTGATATAATATTTACCAAATGCATTTTTCAATGTCCGATTAGTATCTTCTTGATTGGTGAAATAATCGAAGAGTTTTGCACCATCTCGCATATCTTGTGCACAAGGGATGGTAATGGTTTTTTCACCATCTACTGTCAATGCGTGTGATTCATCTACACTTTCAGATTCTTGATGTGCACCATTAAATAATCTAAATTCACACATCAATGTACTTTTCAATACTTTTCATTTTGCATTATCGCTACTACATGAATTAGTCAGATTTTTCTGTCCATCTATCGCTCGCCAGAAAGGAAGCATTTCATTTTCTTGGACAGAAATATTATTATTGCCCAGTGAAAAACATGCTGCCATATTGCCTACTGGTTTTTCATTTTTTCTAATATCACAGTTGTGACATGTGTAGCCATCGTTAGCATATTCATCAGCATCTACATTCTCATCGGCATCTAAATAATCTCAGATGGTTTGGTTATTTGTACTTCATAGATCACAATCTTCCAATGGATCTAAATGTCCATCTCCACAGATTGCCATCGTAGCTTGATCGATAATCATTTTTTGCTGACAAGCATTTTGAGTCGTCCCATCTACATAACATTGTACCGTCCTATTTGTCGGAATGCCTGCTTCGTCAAAATGACATGTAGCATTGAGGCTAGCAGTATTTGTACCTGTATGTGTAGTTCCGTTACCACAATCGATGGTAATAAGCTTAGCAATACCAGTCTGTGCAGAACAAGTAAAGTCTGCATCGCCTTGATATCTACCATTATTCTCATCTGCAAGGACAACCGTACTACCATGGACGTCCAATGATTTACATGATCCGACAGGTTCTACAATGGGGAGTTGTTCTTGATCACAAATATGTCCTGATCCCAAAGTAAATCGATAATCAATACACGCAGTATTGATAATATTTTTCGTCACGACAGTACATACTCATGCCTGATTTTCACAGACCTGACCTGATCGAAGTAGTCCTATTTGTCAGTTGGTATCACATACTTCTGTTCTCGTAAGCAAGCCATCTCCACATACTAATGGTTCTTGAATGGTGACGGAATCAGAAACTGTCTGAGTACTATTGTACGTCAACGTTGCTGTCGGCGTGAAGGAAACATAATTTTGTGGACCTACGATTCACGTGATGATGATGACACCCGTTTGTCCGATTCAGATATGTCATATTGCACCAGTATAGCTGTTGTAGCTGAGTAATCCATTAAGCCCAGCAAGAGTAAGGATACCATTATTGGCGGCCATATTGCCATTATTTCCATAGAGGATAGTAAGTACTACTACATCTCCACTGACAGCTTGGATCCTACTATCCATACCACTACCATAAGGAGCAGTATCCAATTGAGGCTTCGTTACATTATGTGCTTTGATATCTACCATGACATTTGGTAACGATACTATCGTTCATGTAATAGAAGTAATATTATTCCCAGTGATATATTCTATTCCGTTACCACCGATAGTCGCTCTGTTGACAAACGTAGTGCCACCAGTGAGCGTAGTAGTAAGTGTTCATGTAAGAATGATGCTACCTGTCTGTCCTGGTTGTAATGCTCCGACAGTTCGCATCGTAGGTGTAGCTGAGATGACTCCAGGAAGTGTATCGCTGATGACTACTCCAGACATTGTTGCACCTCATGCATTTCCATAATTCAATATATAAGTCACAACACTGCCAGCAGTGAATCCTGTGAAAGGCAACATTGTTTTGGTAATATACAAATCAGCCAAAGGAGCCATACTTGTACAGATAGTAAAGGTATTATTAGTAAGTGGTCAGTTTTCTATTGTACCAGAAAGGGTGGCGTGTAGACATATGGGTGTGCCTGGTGCATACCTCGCATTGACGACTACAGAGACTCCCATATTTCCTGTACTATTGCCTAAGAAATAACTAGGTGTCACTTGGCCAGAAGTAGCCGTTCCACTTACAGAGATAGTTCGTTGTCCACTCATGGCAGGACCAGAATTGAAATACCAAAGAGAAAAATGTACGGTATCTCCAGACTGTTGTGGCTGTGCACCTACGAGATATCCACTAAAGAGATTAAGATCAGCAGTGAGTACTTTCCCTGTAGCTACTGCACTATCATTACCTGTGTTGTATTGGAGACTTGTAGTGGTGACGGTGACGTTATTGGAAAATACTGTATCAGGCAAGACACCAGGTTTGAGTGATCCTACCATAGTAATATTCTGTTGTTGCCCTGGAAGTAGTGTCCCGATAGTAAAGGAAAATAAGGGAAGAGTATTATTATACCCAGGAGTAGCACTGACAAAATTCAATGCTGCAAGAGGCCAACTATCTTGGACTACCACATTTTCTGCTCCTGTGGAGCCAATATTTTTTACCGTAATGACATAGGTAACGAGATCTCCTGAGAAATAAGGAAGTGATCCTAGAATGGATTTGGTGACTTGCAGATCAGCAGTAGGCAATATCTGCATTCCTGTGAGGGGAATAGTGATGCCATTATTGCTTCCACTACAGACGTACTGTAGAGATCCTGTGATATATAAGGTATCCCAAGTAGGGACAATAATAGTTCATGACATAGGAATGCTACTGGTTTGTCCAGCATTGACCTGGAAAAGATATGGCGTAGGCCATAGTGATCGCCAGATAGTTCTTCACGGAATCTGGTTGAGTATCTGAGGGATTCATGACGTAATCGTGCTGATACCATCGTGGTACAAAACGATCTGATCTACACCACACATGAGCCCAGTAGTATTGACTACATTGAGGGTAAATTGTACCGTACTTCATGAGACGCCCTGCTGGATACTAGGGCTGATGGATGCACTCATATCAGCAGCAAAGCTAGCTCCGATAGAGAGCGATAAGCTGGCAAGTGCAATCAAAAGTAATTTTTTCATGATAGGTAAACAAAAACGATAAAAGTCGTCAGCTAATTTATTCTTCCGTTGAGGATAATTCTTCCTGTTCATCCAGGTGCAAGTGGCGTAGTGAAATGCCATTGCAAAATTTGGCCACCAGGGACAGCAATCTGTGTCTGAGGCATAGGTGTCGCAGAAAGGAAGGTCAGTGTGCCTGGCCAGTAATCAGTGACATCATATGATGATACTGCATCAGTACCATTATTCGCATAGTCGAGTGCAAAGACTACCGTATCGCCATGTGTCGTACCTGCTGACACAATGGATTTATTAAACGTGACATTGACTAAGGGGACAGCAAAACTGACGACATCCAATCATGTCCTTACCTGATTGTTTACGGTATAGGTTAACGTTCCCGTGTTCAAATAATTACCTGCACAACTTCGCGTATTGTTTACTTGCCCTGTGAGATAGAGATAGATCGTTTGGCCTACAGGCAACGTCGTATTGAGTGTTCGTGAGTAAGGAGTATTTGGATTTGTTAAGGTCATAGGCATATTTGCTGATCGTGAACCGACGGCAAGGATGCATGATGGATTTGGTCGAATATCTCAGATCTTTACGCTCTGTGCGACATCTGGTCCATTGTTGGTGACGGCTATCGTGAAATGAATAAATTCTCCAGGGTAAAATAATTGTTTATCAATAGATTTGTCGATCGTAAGATTCGTCGTAGGAGTATAACACATAAAGACTGCCGCAGCAGGCAATGGTGGTTGAATCTCATCTGACTCTATATATGCAGCGTTCGTTGTTTGATTACAAAGCTCATAAGAAAGAAGCTGGCCTGTGATAATCATATATCATGCTTGTCCAGGATTCAAGGTAAATCATGAATAGATAATCTCAGCATGAAGTCATGCAAACATGCCAGTCCAGAGCACATATGGAGGAGTGACTCCATACAATTGGCTACTGACATATTGTAATGAAGCTGGTAGATAGTCGGTCAAGATGACATTATGTGCCACGCCACTTCCAATATTTTTAAAATCAATTCTAAATCCGACTAGATCACCAGAATGATATGCTTTGTTGATCAAGAGTGTTTTACTAATTTGTAATACAGGTGGTACGGTAGGTAGGACGGTGACGGTGCCAGTACAGGTACTAGGCGTAGTAAAACATGCACCAGTGCCTTTGGCAGTAAAACTATAGATGGTATTTTGTGTCGGTGATACAGAGAATGTGCCCGCTTGGTTCGGCTGTATGACACCAGCTCCGATATTCAATAAATTAGAAATTACAGTCGTATAGGTAGAACCAAAATGCAACGTTGCACTTTGTCCTATCGTAATAGATTGCTGAGCTGGAGTGAGAGAACATGTTGGTTGAGGAGCAGGTCCTACTACTACGACACCAGTACAGGTGACGGGAGTCGTTCAGACACCTCCATGGACAGTGAAACTATACGTCGTATTTTGTGTGGGCGATACTTGGAAAGATCAAGGAGTATTTACGGCAATAGTTCCAGTAGGAATATTATTGAGATTGCTAATGCTTGTAGCATGGGAAGAATTGAATTGTAAACTCGTACTACCTCCACACATGAGAGACTGCTGAGCTGGAGTGAGAGAACATGTTGGTTGCGGAGCAGGGTTCACCGTTACTGTAGCCGTACATACTTTGGGTACTGTACACGCACCACCGTTGACGGTAAACTGATAAGTAGTAGTTTGTGTAGGAGTCACACTAAATCGTCCCGCATGATTTGGTTGGATAATACCACCAGAAATATTTACCAGGTTAGTAATACTATTGGTATATGTAGAATTGAAACTCAAAATCGCATTCTGACCAACATTGATGGTTTGATTCGCTGGAGTCAGTGTGCAGTTTGGTTGTGCGACAGGATTGACATTGACGACAGCAGTACAGGTAGCTGGTGTAGAACCAGCCATTCCATTGACGGTAAACTGATAAGTAGTAGTCTGTGTAGGAGCTACACTAAATCGTCCAGCATGATTTGATTGGATGATGCCACCAGAAATATTTACGAGATTAGTAATACTATTTGTATAGGTAGAGTTGAAATGTAAAATTGCATTTCCTCCACAGCTAATAGATTGCTGAGCTGGAGTCAATGAACATGTTGGATTGACAATTACCGGTACGAGCTTACAAGAACTATTACATGTGTATCCTGCAGGAGTGCCATCCGTGCCATCACATTCTTCAGCAGGGACAGGAGCAAGTACGGATACTCGAGGAAGAATCTGTCCATTAATAAGGATTCCATTTTTACCATTTGTGGTAGCATTTCATGGTTTGCTAGGATTATCTCTGACGCCATCACCACATTTAGCAATGTAGAAATTTTGACATTGGACATCATTGATAGTAGGCCATCGTGCACTTGGAGTGGAAGTGGCTGATCCTACAACATTATTCAAATCCATGTAGGTCATTGTATAGGCAGCACCTCACCATAGACTTACTTGTCTGACAGAGAGATAGTGGACCACCTGTGCCAGAGGAGAAGTTCTCGTCGTAGCAGGGGATGGTGAGATGATATAATTATATGCATTTTGCTTGTGAGTGAACACACTGTCCATCGTTATACCAAAATGCGTGTATCCAGGTTTCCCATTCGAAGTATACGTGAAAGTAGGAAGTAGTCCTCATAGCGAATTACTTGTGAGTGAATCTCCAAGGACGCCAGTAGGATTCCATACTTTGACATTAGTTGCATCCAAGATTTCTCGACTAGAATTCGTTTCATCAGGGACCCAAGTATCATACAATCTAAATTTTTGTCATTCATAGAGCGAATAATTTTTTGTCACATCACATGATCATAAGAATGAATTGGTAGTAGTCTGAGGAGTAGATCCACCAACAGTTACCAATCAGCCGAATGCTACAAAAGGTATGATGCTAAGTAATCATCATAGGCTGATCAGAGAACGAAATGCAATTCTTTTCATGATAATATATAATGTAGTAAAATAGCGAAACAAATTTATCCTCATATGCCGGCGCCACCAGAGACATTAGTTGTGCCACCGATACCATGCTTCCCAATGAGAGGATTAGAATTTCATCAGCCTCCTATTACAGGATTAGAACTTCATCCACTTTGAGCTTCTGGTGGTATTGTCTTGATCTCTTCTTTGGGCTTCACAGAGTTGAGTCCGATACCTATTCCTCTTGCATCTCTCTGAGCTCGATCTGCTAGACTACTTGTTTCTCCCATATTCACTGCAGCTCATACTTCATGATTATATTCTTGTACTATTTCTCTAGATCCATAAATTCATTCATCAGGAGTAATAGTTTTTTTATATTGCTTGATAGTTACTTTATCTATTTGCATACCAAGGGATTCATTTGCACATTCTCCCAAGAGATAAAAGTGGTAACTTGCACCTAATTCTATTCTATACTTTTCCTTCGAACTGTCAATAGTAACATCTATTTTCCCATCATTCAAAAATGACAGCAAGTTGTCAGTTGTAATCTGATCTCTGAACTGTTTATCAATATGAGATTTGATAGAATCCAAGAGAAGTTGTTTTTCATATGTTTGTGCATCAAGATTTTTGAGAAACCACGTCTTGCCATCATCCAATTGTTCTCCTGAAAGCGCCTCACTAATAAATTTTCCATACACAGTAGTGCTACCTGGAGCAGTCATAGAATAAGCAGGGTGTTCTCTATCTCTATAAAACGCAGTGTATCAAATAAGATTTGGATTGATCTTCGCATTATCTATATCAAATCTTTCATCTCTACCTGATGTAGGCAAAAGGTCTTCTCTGGTAAGTGATGATGGAAGAGGTTCGCTAGATGGGGACTTGCATTCTTCATGATACCATTTTTCTGGTCTAGCATTTCGAAGATCGGAAATTTTTGCTCCTTCATATGCATTTTCCATCGCAAATATTTGTTTCATGCGATCTACGACATAGGCGATGGTAGCATAATCAGTAGCAGTATTGATAAATTTAAATAGTTCATTTTTAGTCCCAAGAATATTTTTGAGATCTACTTTAGCATATTTAAGTGCATCTTCACCAATAGTACTTCCACTCTCAATATGCCACAAATGCAACATGAATGATTTGAAAGCAACCATATTATGTTTCTCAGCATCTTTGAGCTTATTCTTATTCATATCGATCAAAACTCTCGCTTTATCCAATGGAGAATCTTTGATGAAGTCAAAAAGTTTTTCCTGCCCGGTAAATTCAATCGCATTACCTACAGTTTCTCGATTGCTTTCATCATCTTCCAAAATATCTTGTCCCGTTTTGTTTTCTATCTTATACGTAATTTTCAAGGTCTGTGTCGTCGTAGGAGCATATATATAGGTATAGCTATCTTTATTTCCATTGACTCACTTTGCAAAGTCTACGATAAGTTCACCAGTATTCTGAGTCATCGTTAATACATTATCTTTCAACGAAAGGAAACTAGCAGAATTTGCATCTATCTTGTATTCAGCTGTCGTTGGTGTAGCCAAAGTAAATTCCAATGTTTTTCCCGTCCCATTTTTGGCAGAGAGGAGAGGAAATCCTTGATAGTCAGGTTCGGCGTTGAGACTAGCAAGTTCGTTGTTGATGTTGTCAGCTTTAGTTATTTTTTCAAACACAGGCACGACAGGATCTCATTCATTTTCCAGCATCCATTCAGGAGGAATACTTGCTCACGTCCTCAATGTAATATCTGCAAACGTTTCATTTTTATTTTCATCTACCGTCATTTTACCACCATCAGCTTTCACATCACCGAGAATAAGTGTAGTCTGGCTTCCACTATTTTCACTCGCCTTAAAAAGACAGAGAGGAATTTGAGCAGGGACTACCAAATACTCTTTACTGATAGTATTCCCTTGATTGTCTACGATATCTCTCGATTCCATTTTGATATGTCCCTTGAGACACTCATCTATATGGAGATTGAAGAGTCCAGCTTGCCACAAATCTGCTGGCACGCTAATCGTCTGCAACGTGGCATCAAAGGTAATATCTGGTACCTGATTGCCTTCTACAGAAGTTGGCCAATGTAACGCAGATTTCCCTTGATAAGGAATCTCAAGGAGCGTATTGATAAGATCAATATCTGCTGGAGTTACTTCTTTGTTGCTAATCATTTCTCCACCATCACCAGTAAGCTTCGCTTTAGCGACTCTTGCTTTACTCTCTGGAGTATTTTCATAGTAGAGATTTTTGTACTTAGCGATCTGCAAACAAAGTGTAGGCATAGGCATAAACCCAGTCAATACAGAAGGAACAATTTGGACTCTCACACCAATACCTTTGAAGTCTCGTCCTTTGAGACCAGTGATGGCAGCGTTTCTCCAACTCGATGCATAAAATTCTGATACGAGATTAGCTATCTGTTGTTTTTTTTCTAGATTATGTACATCGATATCTTGGAGATTAAAATACGTAAGTGCTTTGTACATATTAAATGCAGCTTGATGGAGTCCATCACTTTCACTAAATTTTCCAGTGAGGACACGAGTAATGTCTGCGACAGCAGTTGTTTCATCAGAGAAATGATCGACCATGGCATTGATACAATCAGTAGTCACTCATCCGATGCTTTGTTTGATACTCTTATACTGGGTCTCTATTCATGCTTTAGGATCTGACTCATATCATAGGCCACCTCACACAGTAGGTAAGGTTCGGTTAATAACTGTTGCATACCCACCGAGAGAAAGTTTTTTCGCTGACTTGGGATCTCGAGATCTTTCTAGTGCCTTTTTATTCAGCCAAAGTTCGATACCCGTTCCTGCTGTAGCACTCCACATAGGGACAAATCCATCAGCAAGGGAGACTCACGTAGCCACTCATCCAAATGCACGTACAGTTTCAGAAAGTTTTCGTGTGTTGTTTCGGGAAAGAGAAATTCAGAAGACACCATTGGTTACATTGCCATCATTACCAGCTCCGACTCAGAAATTTAAATCTAATCATTGTAAAATTTTATCCAATGGGACACTTGTGCCTACACCGACACCAGATTTTTGCAAATCAAAAAGTGACGTACTGATGGTCTGCACAAGACCTTCTTTGACGATAGGTTTAAAATCGGTATCGATATTTGGCAATTTAGCATTGATGTATTTAGTAATAGCGGCAGTCCACTCTTTGGGAGTTTCCATGGAGAGTGAATTATTATAATATTCTTGATAAGCACCTGTTCCATATCTCATGATATCAGAGGTAGGGATAGGGGAGTTGATAAGTGTATTTTGCACAAATTTGAGTATAGGTGCATACGCATCAGTATTGAAAAACTCGATAGCTTTAGCAAAAGTAAATGGCTCAGTAACTAATACTTCTAATGCATCAGCAGTATCATCGTTACCCAATTGTCTTGCTTGTTGTTGTGCCAACATAAGGATGTTATATAATATCTGATTATCAGGTTGTCACTTGTGCTCCATAATCGTTGCAGTAGTTGCATAGATGTCTTTGAGCTGCAATCACATCTTTGCTCACTTGTCACCAAAATCATTTTTCCCATCAAAGTTGAGATCAAAAAGTTTGCTAATCAATTCATCAGGGCTATCTACATCGATCTTGCTTGCATTAGCCAATTCTTGTATCGTCATCCCATAAGCCAATCCTTCTGCGACCATTCTCACATCAGCATTGTCGTTGTGTTCATTATAAAATGCTAAAAATTTAGACTCTTGTTTGCTGAGCGAATGATCTTTTTCCGCTTTAGGTTTCCCATGATCTTCGTAAGGATCAGGATAGTGCGGCTCCACTTCAGCCGATGTACCATCATTTGCTAATGAAAGTAAATATTCTATATCCTTTAGCCCATCTGCCAGTCTGAGCAATTTTCTAATCTGATTTTTGGTAGCATGATCTGCTTCTCCGATAGCTCTAATCGCTTCTCATTTTTTCGTCACAAGATGTAATTCTTGATGCGTTGGCATATCATTGTGCTTATTATAGATGTCACTCATATCGACAGTGCCTGCTCTAAACTCTTGTTCAAAAAGTCACATAACTCTCTTGAGATATGCAGAGCCATGAGCATCTTCTCTGTAGATTTGATATAGTCCACCGAGCTTGTACATATCTTTATCTCCATAAGCTTTCCATCCTTGTCTAAATTTTTTTCATGGTCACAAAATAAATCTTTGTCATTCATCATATTGCTGAGCTACGGTCTTAAATGCTCCAGCGATTGAATTAGTATCCAAAGATGTTCATGATGCATTTCATATCCTAAGCAAAAGTCTCTTGAGTAGTCTCAGATTTTTTGCTTCTGTTCAAGTAGTTTTATATTTCGCATCGACGATATCCAATTCTTCATTTACTCTACCTCGCAATCATGTCTTGCCACTCAATAATTTTCTCAACGCTTTCCTATCCTGTGCATCATCAATATCGTTATCATCAGTATCTACATCATCTGTCGAGTAATATGCATCTGCAGTATATTGCGTAGATACATCAGCTCATATCTTCTGCTGATATTTTGCTTCAGTAGTTACCTTGTATGCTTTTCTTTGCTTATCTTGAGAAGTGCTTGCATCTCCTCATGGAGTCTGAGGACCAATTTGTGTTTTGAGAAAATAATAATCTACTTCACTTCTAAACATTTGAATCTCTAATGAAGATCACAACATCGCTTTTTTAATTTCTTCCTGTTTAGCTTTCTCGAGTGAGAAAGTTGATCATTCCACTTGTTCTCCCTTAAAATATTTGGCGGTCTTTCATTCATTATCAAAGAACGTTGCAAAATCAGTTTTTAATTGAAGTTTTTCGTCTGGAGAAAGTCCTCAGGTATAGAGGCCTTGTATCCTGTCCTGATTGGCAAGTATCCAATCATCAAAATCGTCCTCTGCGAGTTTGTTGATGAAAGATAACTCTTTCTGATCAATATCGTTCAATGTTAAATCAATAACATCCATAGAGTTACTTTTTAAGATTTCCTGTAGACCTTGTGGCTCATGCTGAGATGAGTCATAAATTTCTACGCTTCAGGTGATAGCCATCCTGATATCTAAAAAATAAAAGTTTCTACAGATAATAATACTCCTAATTCCCTATTTCTCAATTTTAGTAGGGAAACAACATAAAATACCCTTGCGTTATATGCAAAATATTATACAGTATGTCAAAAACGTCTTTCTCTTGCATTACCAACTAGAATCTATAGGTATATGACCGTCTAGATGCCAATATGCGCCGCGATAGCTCAGACGGTAGAGCGCACCCATGGTAAGGGTGAGGTCACGGGTTCGATTCCCGTTCGTGGCTAATTACATTCTTAACTATGTATCTATGTCATGATACTTATATGTTCTTCTCATGGAGAATGGCAAATATTATCTATGAAGTACGAGAGATATATTTATTAGGGAGCAATTCCATAAATTATGATTTACAAAAACCACAAAATGAAAGATTTTTAAAGTTGTGTTCCAAAAGGAGTTTCCTTCCTACCAAGAAGCATATTATCGAGAAAGATATATCAAGAAGATGAAAAGTAAAAAAGTTATAGAAAAAATGATTTCATGAAGTCGATGCCGAGAAAAAAAATAGAGCTCAGGCGATACCCCGACTTGTCGGGGCCATGGTAAGGGAGAGGGCGTCGGTTCAATCCCGATCATTGGCTAAGAAAAAACGATCACCAGTGGACCGTTTTTTTTCAATAGTATACATCGCTATATGTATGGGGTATTATTTATCTTCCAACATAATTCTTTCTACTGCTTCTTTGGCCATGATGACATCGTTAGTCATGATCATGCGCACTCATTCATGGTACAGCTTCTCCAAATCATTCCTCGTGTTGACTACATAGACAACTAATTTTTTCCCCATATCAGCGACTTCTTGTGGAGTAGACCCATCTATCAAATCCTGCGACATGAGATAATATTCATGAGCAAAATGTGGAAGGATATCGAGTTCTCTAAGATTGTATGTATCCCATCCCGCATGAATATTTTTATATGAACCAAAAAGATAGGTGGCAGTTTTATCATAACTTGTGAAAATTACTTTATCGCTCATGCCAAGTTTTTGCACCGTCTGGATAGCAGCTATTGTCTGCTGTTCCGCATCATTAGGATTATACACCTTGATTTCCACGAAATAATAATCAAAGAGTCATTTAACTTTACTTAGCATCTCTTCCAGCGTTACTACTTTTTCTCAGTTTCTCAGTGGACATTTTGTCTGCAGCTCAGCGAATGTAAGATCACTCACTTTATATTTTTTCCCACACGTCGTAGCTCGCAGATATTCACCATGCATGACGACATTTACTTTATCTTTAGTCTGTGATACATCAAATTCTATGCCATCAGCTCCGTTTTTTGCGGCGAGCAAAAATCCTTCCAATGAATTTTCTGCGGCTACAAGAGGTGAACCTTGATGTGCAATGACAATCATTCTTTTCTCTGCATCCTTTTTCTTCCCAGCTGTCGTAGCCCATGGTTGTTGGAAAGCAGAATAGGCCTGAAGATAACGGTACATAGGGAGATTAGCTATCCTGATATCACTAGCATGAGCAAAAGTAGTTCACGAATTAAAATCAGATGCTATACCATAGACATTAGAGAAGTAACGGCAAAAAACCATTCATCGAGACCTTCATTTTTCTGCAGAAAACACATTATTAAATAATGTAGACACAGTCACTTTTCCCTTTCCCACAAGTTGTTTCAGCGAGTAGAAAAAATCGGTATGCTGAATAATATTAGTATTGATAGTGCCAGTTTGGACGCCTACTCCGAGTACCGTGGCTACTGGCTTAGCATATCGCAAGGGTCCCATAGCTTCTTTTTCGTCGGGAGTAAGGGAACCCATTTTTCTGTGATCACCTACGATGACAAGCAACCCGTTGTCAAAAAATCAGTTTTTTTTAAGTTGTTGGTAAAAATAATACAGACTTTTGTCGGCGTATCTCAACGCATCTTGTTCCGTATCGCCATAAGGGGATGAATACGGTTTGTGAAATGAGATGGTTTGCAACACTGCAAGATATGGGTTCTTCTGTTGTTTAATGACTTGTAGAGTTTTCATATAGAGTGATTGATCTGGTGCTGCGTCGAAGACATATTTTTTTTCGTTAGCAAAAGCTTCACTTCATATGATAGACGTAAATCCAATACCAGAGATGAAATCTTTTTGCTGAAGAAAATCCAAACTTGCTGTACTAAGAAAAATTGGCGTATATCATTGCTGAGCAAAAAATTTAGGCAGAGATTGTGTATACACATTATATCATGAATATGCACCATCTTGTTGCCATGCAAACTTCCACGGTTCGACTCATTCCAATAGTGCAATATGTGCTGTATCTGACGTACATCCATTGGCGATGAAATTAGTGAAGGTAATTCCTTGTGCTTGTATTTTATCGAAATAAGGCAAGTTATTATTAATCTCACTATCTCTCAGAGAATCAATCGCCGAAAGAGATTCAGCAAAGACAATGATAACATTCGGTCTTTTTCACTGACCATCTACCGTAGTAAAATATGAAGCATATGCACCAGTACTACCCACAGTGTTTCCCAATTTGTCTCTAATAAATGACCCAATGGCTGCTACGTTACTAGAGAGTGCATTATCAGGGATATGAAATCAAGGGCGTGATGCGATGCTGGTAAAGAGACACACAAACGCAAAGAAAAAGCAAGAGAGAGAAAAAAGGAGTCTCTGATTTTTTCTAAAAATAGTGCTCTGTACCAAAAGGAAGATGAGCACGATAATAATCACTACTATGATTATTCATCACATAATGCTCCATGAAAGGTTCACGACAGAAGGATTGAGTATCTCAGAAAAATCAAACACAGATATCCTGCTTTGGAAAATAAGAAACGCGACAATATCGATAACAAACAACAAAAATATGCAGAGCAAGACAATATTGTTGATAATTTTCCAAATTCTTTTTCTGATGAATTTATTGGCTATGACGAGAAGTACGATGACAAAAAATACAAGGAAGTCGCTAATCAAAAATGCTCCATAGTTAGCCAACGTTGCCAACAATGTAGAGGCCTTAAGTAAGGCTCATGAGGTAACCATAAGTCCTATCTGTTTAATCCACAAACACAAAAATCATAAGACTGCAATCGTCTTGCCATATTGTGACGTAGTGAAAAATGCTTTACGTAGCAGAGAAAATACTCTGGCTGTTTTCATACATATAATGCTGTAGTAAATGTATTACACAACAAGGTAGTCATTTTATAAATATTTGCAACGAGAAAAAATACAAACAAATGCACTATCATATATGGTGAAGGAAAATTATTTTACTTCCGTCTCAAATGCTCTCTGCATCATCAGCATCACTCGTCCTCTCATTTCGTTTTGTTTGGGCATATCGATTTTTGTCATAATTCATTTTGCTTTGAGTATTGCCAAATGTTGCTGGTAGTAAGGCATTCATCAATTATATTCGCTTCCATAGAGTACCCTCGAAAGAATAGTACCAAACTGAGCTCTATCGACTATACCGTTTGGATCAAACGTAGGGTTTACCGTCACGCCATCATCTTCGTATCACATCAATCACAACCCACAGGCAGTGAGGATATAATATTGAGTTTCTTTAGGTAAATTCTTTGTATCAGTAAATGTACATATTGGGCCTCAAGTAATATGTTGATCCAAAATATTGATTGCAAAATTACTAATCATCTTTGCCATATCCTTTCTCGTCAAAGGTCACTGTATATTCGCTTGCTGAATAGATGGCATAGTGGTAATACTATAGCCATATGCCCATGTATATGCAGCATTCAGCTCCGCAGAAAATAAAGATCACACTATGCTAGGAGTAACAGTCGAAGTATCTGTGTGTGAGACAAAAGGATTCCATTGGACAACCTTTTCTACAAGAGAACATTTTCCACAGAGATTATCATAATAACTTGTAGAACAATCTCTCTGTGCTGGACAGACATCTTTAGTGAGAAGGGGACCTCATCATCCAGAATATTTCTGCTGAGAAATATTTTCATTTTCACCACCATATCCGACTATAATACTGTTGTTACCTGTATAGGTATCTATTCGAAGATCATTGGGAGAAAACAAAATGAGATTATTATCAAATCCACTATTACCAAGTGAGGGAGTGACACTTCCTGTGATAATAATGCTGCCGCCACTTCATGCTGGGAGGCTACCTAGATCAAAGATATACGCATTTCTTCATGCGATTCCGCATCATGGCGCATCAGCGAGATCCAACTCAAATTGTTCTAAGAAAAATGTACGTCGATCTACGATGGGACCTTCCCGATTTGTAATGAGGTCTAAGAAATACTTTCATCATTCATTATCAGCCCCTGTATATTCAAGTTCACCTTTTAGATAAGATAAGAAGCTATCATATTTTTCTCCTTGGGCAAAAAAAGTATCCAAGAGAGCAACATATCATCACGTATTTTCATTATACATAGCATCAAAGCACGGATCTCCTTCTCCTCCATAGACATGGTCAACTTCTCCAGTCGTGAAGGCAATATCTGAAGTGATACTCATGCCATCAATCATATCATAGTAGATAGTTCCAGAACCAAGTGTCTGTGGTCAATTATTATGATATCAGAGATTGAGGACAAATGAATTATTTCATCAAGTAATAATGTTGCCAGTCAACAAAAGTTCTGCATCGACATATTGCTCCATCCAACGTCTTCCAAATTTATTATTCAAAAATGACAGAAGATCGCCATCGCTTACATCTGTATTGAGATAATTATATTCGATACTTCATCGATCAAGATTCACTAAATCCATGAGACAAGGTGCTATATCTCCAGTAAACTTATTATAATCTATTCTAAATGAGAGCATACCAGTATAGGCACAAAATTTTGCTAATGATCCAGAGAGGAGATTGTGAGCTAGATATAAATATTGTAATCCAGACATCTCGGGTAAGGTGATATCAGAAAGAAGATTTTCTGAGAGATCAATAGTTGTGAGATTGTTTTTACCAGAAAGGTCTAATGAGTTGATATGATTATATGAAAGATTGAGTTGCGTCAAATGTGATAGTTCATCAAGATCCACCGTAACGAAGTGATTGTTGTATAATCAAAGCCTTTCCAGATCAGTGAGATTAGAAATATCTATAGTAGTGAAATCATTAGATCCAAGATCTAAGTTGACGAGCTTTGTATTATGAGAGAGATCAATACCAGATAAAGTATTATTAGAGAGCGTAAGTGAGATAAGATCAGGCTGTTGGCTGAGATCAATAGAGCTAAGCTGGTTAGATCAAGCATCTAGAGAGATTAATGCGGTAAGTCAGCTAAGTGATATATGAGTAAGTTGATTATTTGATAATCCAAGCGTTTTTAGCCCAGTCGCTGTATGAAGATCAATTCCATTAAAAAGATTCTCCTCAAGATACAATGTTTCCAAGTGATCTAATGCGGAAAGATCAATGTCTGAAAGCTCATTATGTCTCATGAGTAAATAAACTAATCACGTTGCTTCAGAAAAATCAATCGAACTCAGGTGATTATTTCAGAGACGCAAATCATTGAGTGATGTCATCCCAGAGAGAATAATTCAGGTAAGCTCATTATATTCGAATTCAAGATACTGTAAATTAGGTAGTCCGATGAGATAGGGATAATTTATTTTATTGTTAGAAAAAAATGCTTGTTGTAAGTTTGGTAAATTACTAAGAGCAACTGATGAGATAGTATTAGCTCTCATCTGGAGTTGATTTAGCTCAGTCATACCGCTAATAACTACAGCTCATGAAAGATTATTATTGTAAGAATTAATAGCTGATACGTGTCAATCAGTAACGGTAATACCATACCAATCAGCCACTCACGTAGAATCCAATCGATTTGTTTTGGTAGTTCGATTATTTCCATCTGTCCCAGAGTAGAGCGCCACGAGTTGTTCACATTCATTCTGAGGTACATCGGTTACGGTCGAACAATCAAAAGAAG
Source organism: uncultured Candidatus Peribacteria bacterium (assembly GCA_964504915.1). Classification (GTDB taxonomy): domain Bacteria; phylum Patescibacteriota; class Gracilibacteria; order Absconditabacterales; family Absconditicoccaceae; genus CAJBLF01. The sequence goes on along the minus strand of CAZDFH010000005.1, from coordinate 11,660 downwards.
GACTAGGCGGAGGGCCAAACGTACATTGTGGATTCAGTTCGGTTTGCCATTGGGTATTGCCGACTTTCGTATCAAAAAAATCAATAATAGTTTGATCCATGGATCAGGTATCTCGACAATTATTGTCGACAGATAAGGTAAGGAGATTGATAAGGTCTCCAGGAGAAAGCATAGGCATAATGATGTGATTGCCTCAGAGGATAAGCTCTACGAGATTGACTAATCCACTAAGATCTATAGTAGTAAGTTGGTTGTTCGCTAGATTGAGATGAGTCAATCAGGTATTCCCTGTAAGGTTGATATCTGTTAAGAAATTGTCTGACATATTGAGACGCTTGAGCATGACTAATCATGAAAGATCGATGCCAGTAAACTGATTCCCTGAGAGATATAGTTTTGTTAATTTAGTCATTCATGAAAGGTTGATAGTCGACATTCAGTTATTCTGGAGATAGATGAAGTCTAGATTCGTGCTATCAGAGAAATCGATAGTAGGGATATGGTTTCGACCAAGATCAAGTTCTTCGAGATTGAAGAAATCATCTAGATTAACGCCCGAAAGATCATTGCCTTCAGCACCAAGATACAATAATCAGGTATGCGCAGAGACATCAATAGTGGAGAACTGATTATATCACAGGGCAAGATAGAGTAAATGCGGTAGACCGGTCAAATCAATGCCAGAAAACTGATTGTATCTTATATCAAGAAGTTCCAAATTATCAAAGCCACTCACATCAAGGGTGGAGAGATTATTGTGTTCCAGCGTGAGCTCTCTCAGGCTAGGTAGTCAATCAAGATCAATAGTGTCAAAATTATTATTAGACAAAATTAGCTCCCAAAGATCAGTAAACCCACTCAAATCAATAGTTGAGAGATGGTTATCCTCCATCTGGAGACGTTGTAGTCACGTGACAGCAGACAGATCAATAGTATCAAAATCATTATGAGATAAGGAGAGATATTTCAGTCCAGGGGCATAGGAAAGATCGATGGTAGAGAGATGATTACGGGATAATCCCAACCCAGTCAGATTAACCAATCAGCTAAGATCCACACCAGACAGGTCGTTTAGTCACAGATAGAGTTGATGTAATCAGGTTAGTTGAGAAAGGTCAATAGAGGAAATGTGCGCCGATTCCAAATCTAGCCATGTCAGATAGGGTAGTAAATACAGTCATGGCACGTTTCATGAAGCATGGGTATAGCTAAGATTAAGATGACTGACGTGTCAGCTCGTACAATCTACTCCAAATCGATTGTACTGGCCTTGCCCAGGGCATATTCCACCAGTGGTATTTCACCAGTTATTATATCCGCCAGCCCGATTATCGCCATCTGTACTATTGTAAATATCGATCAATGCTTCACATTCACTCACGGGGATTTCTGTAACTCCAGCACAGGCACTTGGATCAAAATTAGCAAAGGTGCCGTGATGATTGAGTATGCCAAAAAATCCTGCAACGAAGATTAATGCTTTGACGGCAAAAAAGCCAGTCCCAGCAAGGCCGGTTCCCAAGAGGTATCTTCTGTGATGTTTCTTAATGTGTGCATGGATGTGATGGCGTAATCTCATGGGGATCAAGGTATCAAAATTAAAAGTCAAAAATATATTTTTTTAATCTTATTAAGTATACTCAGAAAGTTTTTTCTGTCAAAAAAAATGGTACATTCTTGGTATCGTCATTTCGATGCCCAAGGAAATCATTACTTGTAAATTTTTCTCCATTCATTAAACATTTCATCACTTTATCATTTCATCACTTTATCATGTATTCACCAAGTGAAACAATTCTCCAAAAATATGCCGATGTGCTCGTAAATTTTGCACTCCGACAGGGGAACGGTATCAAAAAATGAGATGTGGTCTTCGTCCAGATCCCTGAATGTGCCAAGCCAATGTATTTGCCACTCCAAAAAGCAATCTTGCAAGCCGGAGCTCATCCAATTTTCGAGTATCTTCCTGATGATGTAGCCAAACATTTTTACCAACAAGCCACAGACGAACAAATCACATTTTATCCCCATCATTTATTGCATGGGAAGGTAAAACAGATGACGCACGTCATTTCTATCATCGCAGAAAATGATAAACACGAGCTCCGCGATGTCGATCCCAAAAAGCTTTCTGCTCGCGTCCAATCACGCAGACCTTACGTAGAAAAACGCCATCAGAAAGAAAATGAAGGGAAAATGTCATGGACGCTTGCGCTCTATGGTACGCCAGCTATGGCTGCAGAAGCCAATATGCCGATAGAGGAGTATCGAGAAGAAATTATCAAAGCATGTTATTTAGACTCTGAAAATCCTATCGCTACGCGACAAAAGACAAATAGTGAAATAGATATCATCAAGAAAAAACTCGATGCACTCAAAATTCAGTCGCTCTATATGACCTGACCAGATGTGAATTTGCATGTGAAATTATGATCAGATAGACAACGAATGTGAGGCAGATGATGTAATATTCCATCATTTGAAATTTTCACTTCTCCAGATCGGAGAGGAACCAATGGACGGATAAAATTTAATCAACCGTTATATCGCCATAGCCAGTTGATCACTGGCATTTCTCTGACTTTCAAAGACGGCATTATCGTAGACTTCGACGCAGAGACAAACAAAGAATTACTGGCTGAAATTATCCGTACACCCAACGCGAATAAAGTCTGAGAGTTTAGTTTGACGGATTCTAGATTTTCGCATATCACTAAATTTATGGCAGAGACCTTATACGACGAGAACAGATGAGGGACAGAAGGCAATACGCATATAGCTGTCGGAAATTCTTTCGCAGAATGTCGAACGGGAGACGTGACTAAAATGACCAAAAAAGACATGAAGGAATACTGATTTAACCAAAGTGCAGAACATGTCGACATCGTGTCCACTGCTCCGAGAAAGGTAGTCGCGACCTTGTTTGATGGCTCAACTAAAGTGATTTACGAGCATGGAAAATTTATTATCTAAAGGTTGAGAGTGGAAGCCCACACCAATACCTATGTAAAGACGCATTGCATGCGTCTCCGAAGCTAACAAAAAATTATGTGGGTATGTTGAGCCTGCCTGCCGGTAGGCAGGGGTTGAGAGTTACCTTGCAAAAACGAATCTATTCAATATAAAAACACCATTATTCAACATTAAGCATTTAATATTTAACATTCGAAGTCAGATGGCAAGTAGAACAAACAAACAAGGTATAGCAAAGAAAAAGTCGCAACAGCAAAAGCAGGCGACCAGATTGAGATGATCCAAAAGATTTGAATATCCCAAGAGAAAGCTCACGATAGAAGAGGCTAAAGAGCTTGGTGTGGTCGGTGTATGTACCAATCCCAAGGGTCGCGAGTACAATCGATTTCTTAGATGAAGAAAAATTTGTCGGGAAACAAGACTGAGATTAGATCCAGATGGATACAGATATATCAAGACACCATCTGGTGGATCAGAGATGGTCAATGCTCCAATGTCATGATGGACAAGAACCAAAATGAGAAAAAATACTACTGCTCATTAGATTGTTTTGCTACATGTATATGAATTAAGCTACGCTTCGGCGTGGCTTTTTTGACAGGAAAAAAAATCTGAGTATAATAAAGGGCGAAGTTTACTTGATATCGTTAATATATGCAAACCGTCGATCAAAAATTTATACTCAACCACAAAAAAAACAAGTGAAGCGAAGATTTTTTTGATGATTGAGTTATACCAACGATTTGAGAAAATGTAAGTTCGAGCGAAGAGAAGAAATTACATATTTCGAAAACAGTTGTGTATAGTCATAAGACCTGACTCTTCTCTGTCATCAAGAAGGATTTTTTTTCTTTGCCAGTATCGATTAGAATTGTCTCGGTCTCAATGTTTCTTTTTATCTTCGGATGGGGATTGTGATGAGATACATTTTTTTCTGTCTATCTCAAAACAATCGTAGACAATGTATTCCGAGTATCAGTCATAGCTGCGGCATTACCTATTGTGAGGATGTTTCTCGCCGTGAGCGTAGGAGAATTAGATGATCATACCAGTATCAGATCGGTAATATTTCTAAGTAAAGCATTATATGTTGTCACGAGTATTTTTTTCTTCTTGGCAGGAATAGAACATTCCGTCTTGTTTCTCGTCATCGCAGTCTGATTCAACGCATTATCTACAGCGACATTGATTACGAGTTACGAAAGTTTGATTCGCCAATATAGTCAAAAAGAAAATAGAAGCACATCATTTGGCTTGTACTTCTCGTGTATCAACCTAGCATATGTGCTCGGAGCATTGCTCGCATCCGTAATGGTAAAATATATAAATCTGCCTTACTTGTTTTTGTTTATTGCAGTATTCGCGGTTGGCTCGTTTATCTCGGACACTCAATTACCACATTTGAGTAGACAACAGATCAAAAAATTTCTCGGCAAAGAGAGCTTTATCCATCAATTTATTTGTGAGATATTTTCCTTTAGGGCCATCAAGAAATGATTTCTTGTCCTCCAAAAGTATGACAAAAAAATGTTTCGAGCACTTAGTAATGAATTTATTTTCAATATATTAAATTATATCGGATTTATTTTTATCCCCATTGCTGCAGCAAAAAATAATTTAACACTTTCTCAAATAGCTATCGTGTTTGCTGCCATGAGATTACCTTATGTGATGAATTTCTTTACTTGAGAATTGGCAGATAGATACAATAAAAATAAATTTGTCATCATTATATTCATCTTTCTTTCTTTCCTATTTGCCTTACTGTGATTCAAAGATAGTTTCGGTGGTATTATTACCGTCTCTTTTGGCATCGCATTTGGTCTCTCATTGGTTCGTCCGGTCATTTCTTGATTGGTTTCTGATCATACATTACCAGAAGATAACGGAAAAATTACCTGAGTACAACAATTTATCGTGTGACTAGGATCTGCATTTGGGTCTATATTATTTGGTGTATTATCGGCAGTATTCGGTATGGGGATGGGCTTCATCTTTATATGAATTGCTTTATTCCTCTTTGGCTTCTATAGTGCGATAAGAAAATTTCATCTCCTAAAAAAACTATAATATTTATTTGACAGTGATATTTACTGTGGCAAAAGCTTTGCTATCATCATCTAGAGGTAGCTGTTGGATATAGTTTGTTTTCCCAGCCAAAAAATTTGCGACAATATCGCAGATATTTTTTTGTCTAAGAGGCAAATCAGTATTCGCAGTTTCTCACTTAAATGTTTTGCCAAAAAATTCTTTAAACCCATTGGGTGATTTTCGCTTACAGTCAGCATTCATAGCGAGTTTTCATGTTTTGTGATCATAGTTTATAGCATTAATAACAATGCCACTAATGACATCTCCTTCTGCAGTAGTAAAGGGTACTTGTACTTTAAAACACAGGAATTTTTTTTCTCCTTTTGTATTCTCCATCACAAGTGCTTGCTTCTTCGGATCAAAGCTAATAGTTTTCCAAAGGATATATCACTTAGCAAGAAGAGTGTTGGGATAAATGATGTGAATAGGAAATTCTTTGGCAGCATAGATTGATAGCCCAATATGTTTTTCTATATCTCGATTTACTTCCTTGGAATATTTAGGACTATTTGTTTGTGCGTTTGCAGAAGTAAAAAAACTGTCTGCAAGAGCAACAGAGCATACGCAGGCAATTCCACAAATAAGATTTTTTATATTGGATAATTGGCTTCCCTTGGGTGTATTCATGTCGAAATACTATATCTTAAACAGCCACCATTTTACATTTTTCCTGTATAAAGTCAAGATAAGTAGGAATCGGTCTATTCATATAAAAGTTCCCAGCCTTGCAATTTTTTGTCAGTCAGGACATAGACGTTTCAGGTATTGCAATGTGCTTTCTCTAGTTGCTTTCACTTCTCGTTCAAAATGTCGACTATCTTCAATTCTCCCATAGCATCAGGTGATAAATATTTTATCTTCATTCATGGCTCGATCACTTCCTTGGGATTTATTTCAAAATATTTCTTCTTATTTTTTTCTATAAAATTATCAGTAAATGTTCAGAAATAATTTCTATTAAATAATGGTCATGCTGATTTCAAGGTTGTAGAGGTGATTAGAGAATCACCCCCTACCCCCTCTTTAGCAAAGAGGGGCTGTTTTTTGTTGGAGCCTCCTTTGCTAAAGGAGGTGCCGAGCGAATGCGAGGCGGAGGATTCTCACTCTGGGAATTCTTTTAGTCCATTGAATAAGAAGCCATCCCAATATTCCCTATGCGGCACTTTGTTCACGAGGTCTACGATGTTTGGGTCAGGTTTTTTATTTTTCAAAATACTATCACGCATATGTTTGTAGGCTTTGACAATCGTGCCGACATAAAATTCTGATTTACTTCTTCCTTCAATTTTAATGGCATCGACGTATGGTAAGATTTCACCTAGCTTTTCTATCGTACACAAATCTTTGGACGATAAGATGTGACTACCATCTTCATCTCATTCTAGCTGAAATAATTTTCCCGGTCTGCGTTCTTCTTCGAGTCGTACTTTGTATTTGAATCTACAGGCATGCGAACATTCGCCCTTGTTACCTGGTCTTCCACTCATATAATCGCCGAGCAGACAGCGGCCAGAATAACTCATACACATCGCACCATGGACAAAAACTTCTATCTCCAGTCACGGCACTTGTTTTCTAATTTCCTTAATTTCTTCCAGAGCTAATTCTCTCGCGAAGACAATTCTTTTGACGCCAAGTTCATACCAAAATTTCGCCGCCTGCCAATTCATAGTCGAGGTCTGCGTACTTAGGTGCAGGGGAGTTTTGGGCATATGTTTTCTAATGATATTAAACGTCCCAGGATCTGAAAAAATAATTGCATCTGCTCACACATTCGCGATTTGCTCTACCGTCTTTTCAAATATCTTAATGTCTGCGTTTCTTGGAAAAATATTCATCGTTAATAATGCTTTCTTCCCATATGCATGAATCGCTTCTACCGTTTTGTTCAATTCATCAAAGGAGACGATTTTATTTTGTCTCATCCTCAGTGAGGTAAACGGCACACCGACATAAATTTCATCAGCTCCGTAAGCGCAGGCGACTACTGCTTTTTCATATGAGCCACCGGGAGCTACTATTTTAACGAGTGTAGAGTGCATAGTGTAGAGTGTAGAATAAAAAGTGTTTATATTTCCAATTCAATATATTCTCATTCAGGGATAGTATATATCGGTAATTTTTCCCCATAATCTTCTAATATTTTTACTCTTTCCTCATTCGACAATCATGGATGCCTATTGGCTCATCGATGGACCATAGTCTTGATAGGTAGTATGCCGAGTCATTCTTGCAGCTTCTCAAGTCTCTGGCTATAATAATAGGTGCTCCGTACGTTCGTGCCAGCCGATACTCATGCAATAGTTTTATTGTTCAACAACTCTTTGAGCTCATCAATCTGACCCAACTTATCTATAAGATGAATCGTTCAAGGTGCTCAAGGAATAAGTAAGACATCGCTTCCCTTTATCTGCTGTGTGAGCATTGAAATATCTGGAGATGCTAAGGTAAACGTTAAGTGTTTATCTGGATTGTGTTGCATACATCTTTTCATGAACGTATCATACATGTCATTCCACTCATTTTCTTGTCCGGCAAAAGGAATGACGAGCACCTTATCACCATCACGACAACTGTTCTGAAAAAATGAACGATTTCTGTCGCCAGCCGTACTAGTCTCACCTCCATGAAGGAAAAAATGGATCATTATCCGTCGATGAAATAAACGTGAAATACTATAAGGAACTAGCATATATTTGCAATAATAAAAACTGAGCCATCCCAAAAGACAGTCAGTTTTCATTTCAAGAATTTCTTGAAACAACTTCGTAATAAAACGAGGAAGACGACATACAGTGCAACACCGATAAGCCCTAATATCCAACTATCGATGACAGTAGAAATGCCCGATAGCACAGATATGACAAACAGCAAGAATACGCCCAGAAGAGCGATAATAAATGGCAGTGCTCTAGCTAAATCTTGCCAAAATTTTTTATGCATATCCAGTGCCGCTTCTTTGGCGTGTGTCAGAAGAATCAAACCAACTTGTTTAGCTGACTGATCTTTTAAAAGTCTCCGTACATAAGAGAACTTAAAAACTTCTTCTTCATCTTCATTAGTGTTTCCTTTCTCTTTCAGAGAATCATCGTCATGAGTGGCGATTCTTATAAATATCTCCCATGTTAAATGTATAAAATAAGTAACAAAGAAGAATATCGTTAAGATAAATATACCAACAATCCGAATAATCCTATTCAAAAAAAGAGAAACTTTTGATAATAAGGTGCGTTTCATCTTTTGAGACTTTTTTGTTTATACGAAAATATCATACCCATCCAACAGAAAAAGTCAATCTATCATACAAATCATATCTTATGTCTTACGTCTTACGTCTCCATACTCAATTATTCCATTCTTTCTACCTCTTCCATGACTTTAGTGACGCGATAGAGTCTAAACCAAAGGAAGATTTTGAAAATCATAAATGCCAGTCCCGCCATTACCCAGAAGACGATCCTGACAAAGCTGTAGAGCAAGATAAATAATAATAAGATGACAGAGGTCAGAAATGCAGGGTTATTGTATATCTTATTCACTTGGTTTAATACATAATCACAGATGCCCATACTGACGGAAGTATTATCAGCCAGTGCTTGATCGATAAGATTTTTCTTCCATGAATTTATTTGTTGAATAAGTGATTTGTTCGTAGATGTGCTAGTAGAAAGTGATACTGTGCTTCCTATTTTAGCTACGTCACTTACTTTGGTATTTCGAAATCATTGCGTGCTTGCGGTAATCTTCTTCGCACCTTCAGTCACCGGACGAGTAAAGAAATTCACCACACTGTCGGAAGCATTCGAAAGTCCTTCACAGGTCAGAGGAAATTTGTCATACAGACCGAGTAAGAGTAAACTATATCAGACCGTGATAAATACGGTAAAAATATATCATCATACATTAAAATACGCCCACGAACTAAATTTGATTTTGTCACGCGTTTCGCTTTGCAGATAATAGGCGAGCATCCAAATTCACGCATTGATTACTACCGCAGCGATACCAAGCAGATATTGCGCCCACCCAACGCTCAATCGTTGTACGATGCTCAGCAAGAGCAATGCTCCAGCGAGATATCGCAGGGAAATTTTACTTATCTGGATATAGAACAAATGGAAACACACGAAGAATAAGAGGACGAACAACATCGATGTCCGCAAGGTGCCGATACCAAACGCAAAATAAAATATTCAGAAATACGTTGCTGCGGACGCCAATCCAAAGAATATTGTTTTAACTAATTTCACAGTAGCAAAGGTGGTGCTTGTTGTCTGTGGAGCTTCGTCTATCATAATGGAAAGAGGAGTGAGATAAAGAAATCTGCTTTTCGTAATAAGATCCAAAATGCCAGGATCATTGCAGGGATGAAGGGAATGAGCACTTTATCTTGGAAAAGCGGGGAAACGGTGTTGGTGAATAATCATGGTGTTAAGTTTTTTATGAGCGTAATCATTCATCGTAATAGTATACCAATCACAGAACTTAAAATTACAAAAAGAAACAACAAATTAATAATCAATCATCGCCCCAAAGCAAGTTCATGATACTGGACTATAAAGGGCACCAATAATGCTATCACTCCTCACATATACAAATCTCCTTGTCCAAATCATTCGCTGACACCATATCTTTTTTTAGCATACCATTTCGCTCATCGATAGATAAGTAAGAAAAATACGACGAAGACTAATACACTCGCTAACGCTCGTTGATAATTTCCTATGCCAAAAATAAGCTGAGGAACTGCCACTACGACGAGCAAGACAATTCGTAACGGCACATGTAATTCATATTTCATGACATCATATGCGATGAGCAAAAACAGTAATCGATTTACCACGCATCGAAAAATAATTATTCCCGTTCACATATTCTGAAACACCAAAAAGCTTACCACAAAAATAATTGCTGACCCAATTTCAAGGATAGGATACAGACGACTAATGGGTTGTTTACACTGGTCGCATTTCCCTCTTTGTCGTAAAAAACTTAGGAGTGGAATCAAATTCCTCGCTTTGAGCGTAGCACCACAGTTTGGGCATTTGGAGCGTCATCGCAGGATTCATGTAATTGTCTCCTTGTCTACCTTTTCACCCAATCTAATCAAAAGTACTGAGCCAAGTGATCAGAAAAGCAATCATATAATAAGTACAATTATTCGCATATTGTATGGGGAGATAAACGTCATCACTATAGTAGAGCAAGGAAAGAAATCAAGCAATTCTCGACGACTTAACCTTGCATTTTTATGACAAATTCATATGCATAGACCTGCTATTTAGAACTTAGATAGGAGAACTCCGTAGCTTGTACGGAGCGTGCTTAGACCTTAGATTGAGACTTTTGAAAAACGAGAAACCCGTCAACCCATTAACTCTTTAACCCGTTAACTGCAATATGGCAAATAAATACATCCATCAGGAGTCAGAAAAGAAACGACAATCCTACCGAGAAGAAAAGCAGATTTTTGTGTTTTCACCAGACGAGACCAAGCCCGTCTATTCCATAGATACGCCTCCACCTACCGTGTCAGGTAAGATTCATATCGGACATATATTTTCCTATACGCAGGCAGAAATCATCGCGAGATTTAAGAGAATGTCTGGATTCAATGTCTTTTACCCTATGGGATATGATAATAATGGGATCCCAACTGAGCAGTTGGTTGAAAAAGAATTAGGCATAAATATCAAAGACGTCGAGCGCAAAGATTTCATCGAGAAATGTTTGGTCGTCGCTGAAAAATATAAGACCTTGTACGAAAATTTACGAAAATCTTTATGACTTTCCGTCGATCGAAAGAGATGCTATACGACGATTTCTCCAGAAGTGCAACAGTTCGTCCAGCAAACATTTGTGAAATTATATAATGAGTGACATATCGTATTCAAAGATTTTCCCGCATTACGATGCACCAAAATGCAGACGACATTGGCGCAAGCAGAGACGGAGGAACAAGAATTTAATGAATTCTTTAATTACCTAAATTTCACGCTAGACTGTGGAAGTAAGTTGGTAATAGCTACTACGAGACCAGAATTATTACCAGCCTGTGTAGCAGTCTTCGTCCATCCTGATGATGAGAGGTTCGAGAAGTATGTCGGCAAAAAAATTACGACACCCCTTGGCATTAGTGTCCCCGTATTGGCAGACGATAAGGTAAAAATGGATAAGGGAACAGGAGTGGTAATGTGTTGTAGTTATGGAGATGAAACTGATGTATATCGAGTCAAAAAGCATGATTTAGGAGAAAAAATTGTCATCGATAGATATGGGAAAATGCTCAATACCTGAGTGCCAGAGATCGATGGTATCAAAATTTCCGAAGCGAGAGAAAAAATAATGGAACTCTTGGAAGCCAAATGATGAATCGTAGAAAAAAGAGATCCGATCATTCAATCCAAACAAATCTCTGAAAGAGGCAAAGTGCCTGTCGAGATTATCCCAGTCAAGCAGCGGTTTGTCAACTTGCTTGATAAAAAAGAATTGTTGCTCGCACAAAATGATAAGATGAATCGACATCCAGAATTTATGAAAAAAAGATCTAACGATTGGATAGAAAATCTTCAACGAGATCGAAATATTTCTCGTAC
>CAZDFH010000004.1:60209-145902 GCA_964504915.1 uncultured Candidatus Peribacteria bacterium | reverse complement strand
ATTATTCATCTGCAAAATATCTCCTTGATACAGCTGGGCAAGAAAAGCTTTCCCCTCGTCTAAAGGGATATTCAGCAATTTTAATGCCGCACCAAAACAAAACGTATTTTTATATTTAGTTGTCTGATCTTTGATATTGTACACCTGTTTCAGCACATACATCTCCTGATTTTTCGTAACGGAATACTCATCAAAGGCAAAAAAATAATCTATTGTCTGAGTAATAAAAGGAAGTTCATCTGAGACATACAAGAAAAAATCATTATTATCTCCCTTGATAATAGATGCATATTCCTTGTCTCAGAGGATATGATATCACTTCTTAGCAAGCAGTTGACCAAGCAGAAGTCATGATGTATTGACTCCACTTCCAGCAGGTCCAGAAAATCAAATAGAAAACCTCATAATTTACAGATACAGAATAAAATGACGTCCAGAATATAACAAAAAACGGAGCCAAAACAATGGTAAAAAATAACATATTATAATTGATATTTATGAGGAAATGGGTATATAATAGACGTCCATTTATATTTTCGAATAGAAATTAACTATGGAAAATAGGATCCCCATGAATACGAAATCGCTACAAACACAGTTTAGGGGCGATTATGAAGATTTCTTTGCAAGAAATGATTTAGTAGTGAGTGGGTGTTTTACTGGTCCTTTAGCACCGACCGGGGTCGGACACGCATCAAAGTTTATGCGTATAAAATTCAAGTTGCCAATAAAAATGTATATAGGAATGAATAAAAATCATACCAATGAAATAAATTTCAGGAAAGTGAGCATATTCAATACTGCTAAAAGTAAATTTGAAGACAGCGAATTTCACGACATGGTTGATGGAGAAGAACAAAAAATCTCAACATTTATAAAAAATTTTCTCCAAAAACATAATCAAGAATGTGGACTCGACATTAGCATTCTCTCTGAGTGAAGAAGGTGATGTTCTTTTTCTTTTTCTTCTACCTTAGCTGCAGTACTAGCTACTGCACTATATATAACGATTGGAAAAATTAGTCACCAAGATATAGAAGATTATGAAGAATTTATACAATCAAAGATATTCCATGAGATAGAAGTAACAGCACGGGAAATAGCTTTATTTACAAGATATGGGAACTCATCATGAAGTGCACATGTACTCGCTCCATGATATGCACCGGGACTGTTTTACTGCGAGACATTTGACTCCAATATCAAGACAGAAAATGTTGAAAACCTAGAGAGTTCTTTTACACCACTAAGCACATTATTCGATATTCACGACCACAATTATCTTCCTTTCGATTATGCAATCGTATTTTCATGATCACCCAACAATTCCCAGAAAATTGAGCAAGCCATCCAATTAGATGAGAGGAAATTCCAAAAATATCAGAATTTCATAGATGACAAAGTATTACCAATTACCAAACTCACTAAAAATGTTCGCTTCATCCAGGTATTATATAATTGAGCGTATAATCAATTTGTAGATATGTTTTCTATGTCCACCGTTATGGTCTTGGAGAGCCTCGAAAAAATATATACAGAGGGGGAAGATATAGCAAACATAGACCATCTTATAGACACCGTGAATAGAATTAGATATCTATTCTATATGCTAGAAAGAGAACCTTCTGATTTCATTGAAGGATTTACTTCCTACTTCGGAGAATTGTCTCACAACAAAGAAAAGATAGGCATGGTAAACAGTTATTCCAGTAAAATAGGATGAGCCTGCATGGTAATCATGAAAGACTGAACGAATAAAAAGCATTTTTACGAAACAATTGAACAACTAAAAACTGAATATCCTGATATAGAATTGCCTTACGCATCACGAATAGATGGCATCTCCAATGAATGAATCAGAATTGAACAGAATATTTCCGAAAAAATATTTTCAAATTATATCCAAAAAGACAAGGTATTCTGTAAAAATAATCAGGGCGAAAACTTTTTATGAAATTATGATGAGCTTGTTAGACAGCACACAGACTGACTACTACTAGATATGATAGACAACAAAATTCATCTCAATGGGAAAAAATTGACTTCAGCAGACCTTTGTTCTCAAACTTCTACAATCAGTATTTTATGAAAACTACTAGATAACATTGGGCAGGAAGTGTGGAACAAAGAATTGGAAATTTCCAGTTACAGCAAGAATAAAAATGAGATGCTTGGGAAAATTGTAATACCACTCATTTCCCTCATAGAGAAGGAAACAGGAGAAAGACTACCACTAATCTGTAAATGAAGCATATATGATTTTTATATGAAACTTCATGCAGAGAGTTTTAAAGTATCAATAATTAAAAAATTATAACATCAACGGAAAGTATAAAGGAATATTGGAAAGAAATTAAGTCGATTAGCAAAGAGAATCTTTATTATATTATATATCCATTATGGAAGGAAGAATCACTATGAATACCGGATCATTACAAAAGCACTTTAGGACAGAATATGAAGAATTCTTCGCCAAAAATGATTTGGTACTAAGCGGATGTTTTAAGCTTTCTCGATCACCTGTCGGCATAGGAGATCCCAATACTATTTTCAGCATCAAGCAAAAGATCCCCACAAAATGTTATCTCTGATTCGCCAAAAACAACACCAATACAATCATCATCGACGACATAGCACATTTCAATCTCACACAACAAAATTTCACCCATGAAAAATTCGCAAATGTACACAAGCAACACGACATTTTCATGCAGCATATACATAAATTTTTAGAGAAAAACCCAGTTCCTCATTGATATACACTTTCTATAATATCTGAGAATATGAGAGGTCATGGAGTATGATTTTCATGAGCATTGTGAGCATTGATAGCATTATGATTATTTCTCCTTACGGGCAAAGTGACCTCCAAAGATCTTGAAGACTATGATAAGTTTTTACAAAGTGATATATACAATGAGATATGTCTATTCGCTCGAGAATTAGATTTCATAGCTCGTTATGGTAATTCATTAGGGTTAAATTCATTCTGCACATTTATATCTACACCCAATCCAGTAGCATTCTTTGTAGAATACCTCAATAGCACAGCCAAGACAGAAGAGATAAAAAGCAAAAGAAGATTTTATAGAGATCTGCTTCAAGGCGACGACAAAGAGACTATGTCTATACAGTCAGCCTTCCCTATGGATTATGCCATGATTTTTTCAGGGCAAGAAAGCCATACGGACTCTGTAGAATACTATAGGAACAAAGATCTCATGGACACCAAAAAAGCAATAAACCAGCGGAAAGATATATATTACAAAAAATGACGAAATCTACCAAGCAACAAAGCATTCGACGAAGATTTCATAGCCAACACCTATGACAACAATTTAATGATTCTCAATTTCAGGTTGTTAGACAGCTTCAAACACATCATTCATGATAGCTATAATATACAAAACGTACAGGCATTCAGCGAAGTAATCAATGATTACAGAAGATATAGTGCTATCATCGAGAAACAATCAGAATTTGCCGAAGATTTTATTGCGCTATATAAGACACAGAGCAAAAATCATTTACCAATTCTCTGAATCATGCCAGTATATTCGGGCAAATTTTGAGGTTGATATTTGGCCGTGATTCCAAAAGGGACTCACAGAGAAGTCATGGACAACACAATACAACATATGCAAGAAAAATATCCTGACTGTATGCTGGAGTACGCCTCTCGAATCGACGGAAATACTACAGATGGAGTAAAGATAGAACAATACATCTCTGATAGTATATTTTCTTCTTACATACAAAAAGATAAAGTATATGTCAGAAGCACTGTATGAAAAAATTACTTAGGCGATTACAATGAGATAGTAAACAGCATGAAGACATGACTTGTGCTCAATGTCATAGAGAATAAAATATACTTTGATGGCAAGAAGTTGACTTCAGATGATGTGAAGTCTCAGACCACAACAATAAATATTTTATGCACATTAGTAGACAAAATTGGTACTGATGTAGCAAACAAAGAGTTGGATATTTCTAGTTACAGCAAGAATAAGAATGAAATGCTTGGGAAAATTGTAATCCCATTAATAGAATTTCTAGAGAAAAAAACAGGAAAAAAGTTACCATTGATTTGTAAAGGTAGTATCTACGATTTCTATGTAAAACTCAACCCCACAGAGATCCCAATCTATATAATAAGTAAAATATAGATATCATTGACATCTTGTAGTAAATAATTATAAACATTGTGTTTATATGGTAGATTTTATGCTACATGGAAAACCTTTCCAACGAAGATGTAAAAATTCAATCGTACATAGACGCCATTCTCTCTACTGATGAGATAGTAGATAAGAGAATTTTTCTCGTAAGGCACTGAGAATCAGAAGAGGAAACGAAGAAATGATTTGACGTAAATAAATCAAGGGATGCAAATAGTGGGTTAACAAAGACCGGGGCAAAACAAATGGCAGAGGTGGCCAAGTATTTATTAGATATTCTCAAAAATCCGGAAGAAAGATTGGTACTAGAGGATAATGCGAAGGGTTCTGCTAGGATAAAGGACTCTTTAGATATTATTAAATCTATTGTTGGATACCAAAATGAATATGACGATCCAAAACTCGATACACTACCACCATATGGAGAAGAGACACAAATGCGTGCCAAATTGATGGGATGAGACATCCACGCACAGTACGACAAAGAATTGAGAGAGAGATTAAAACATAAGTACAAAGATCAGATAAAATATATTCTACTAACGGCACATAAATCAGCGATAAGTGATTTAGAGCATCTTTTTATCGATACCAAGATGGAATATGCCACAACATATAAATACAAACATGGAGAAGTAAGAGAACGAGATTATAACACGCAAGATAGGTTTATAAACAAATATGAGAGAAAAGACATATTACAAATTAATAGAGGCAACTATGAACACATAATAGGCACAATAGAAGATGAGGAAATCTTTAAGGCAGAATTGAATAATCTAAAAACGGATGTAAATGAGTTAGATATAATACAACTTCAGAATTTCATTAATGCATGTTTTAGAAAACATCCAGAATTATATGAAAAGTATCTATGTTCGGGAAATGAAGATATGAGAGTTTTCTGCTTGAGTAACCTTTTGATCGAATGCGGGGAAGTCAACAAAACGGATGACCAATCTATACACGATGGATATATAGATAGATTGGACTTCATATATAAGCTATATGAATCATCCAGCGAAACCCCATCTATAGAAGAAATGAAAATACTATTAAAGAATTGGGGAGATGCAAAAAGAGATCTACAACAGATGATAGAAAAATTAATAATTCGCCTTTTCATAAAGCAACCCCGATGATGAGAAATACGCGAATTATTTGAGTCATGCGGACTAAGTGATTTCTATGAAGAGCTCCAAGTCAGAAAAAAGATATATGGAAAAGCTGTAGAAATAGAAAAAAGATCTCTAGATAGAAGCATTAAAAATCAAGAAAAAAAAGCAGTTATACAAAGACAGATATATAGAACGGAAAAAATAGAAAAGAAGGAGAATGGGGGAAAAGACAAAAAAGAAGATAAAGAAAAGGGGAAGGAAAAGGGAAGGAAGAAGAAGAAAGAGGAAAAAAACGAGCAAGAAAAGGAGATAGATGAAAATAGATTTAGAAGGATAGAAATAGATGAACAAGAACTAATTACATGATTAAAAGAATGAAAGCATTATATATTCCCCACACATGTAGGTAATGGAAAATCGATATGGTCATGCGAGTTTATAAAAAAAAGTATAGTAAATCCGGAAATGCAAATAGAATTTCTTGAAGGGAAAGATTTTGATATGATGGGAGAGGAAAAATGTACAAATTTGTTACATATATGGTCATGAAGAAAAGGAAAGTTTGTCTTGTATATAGACGGGATAGATGAAATAAATAATACCACCATCAAACACATGATTAAAAATAGTATAATAAGCGCACCATACGGAATAATAGTAACATCAAGGCTTTCTGAATACAACGACAAAGAGAATCCATGATGTATCACGCTCAACATGGGGGATATAAACAAGGGAGAATTCATAAAAAATAAGATACTAGATACAGAAAAAAGCAAGATGATCTTAGAAAAAGTAGATAAATCAAATTTATCTACAGAAATTGAATGAAATCCCCTACTTCTAAATTTTATATGTATATTAGCACATGAGTGATTGACGCATAGAGAAGCATGAGTACAAAAATTAGAAGATATACACAATAAAGCTGATTTATATGAAAATATAAGTAAGCTTATCCTATATAAACACGAATGATCAAAGTCTGGCTATTATAGTTGAGAAAATGGGCAAAAAAGGTTAAAAAATGATATGCAATTATTATGAAATTTTGCATATATATTGCAGGGAAATAAAGATATAAAAGATTTTGGTAACAATACACCCCTACGAGATGAAGACAATTTCAAAAGATTTTCAATTCTATTCAAAAAGACAGAAAATGGGAATTATTGATTTATACATAAATCATTTGAAGAATTTTTCTTAGCGAGATATTTGGCTAATGAAAATAAATGAAATGAAGAAATATACAAAGAAAGAGACATTGTTGCATGAGAAGAAAAACGAAATTTACGAAAGGATTTTAGACCAATAGTAGAATTCTACGGAGAAATTTTATATAACAATGAGCAAACAGAAAAATTAGAAGAGTTTCTTTGATTGACATGATTATTAGAAAATGACGATGCTTTCGGATACAATTTTTCTTTATGCTTAAAACTAATAAGTATAGGGGATAGTGGATCTAAAACAATAAACATACTCATAGACAGAATAAAGAAAGATTATCAAACGATGATAGACAAACGATGAGATAATGAGACAATAATTAGGTTTCTTTTTTCCCGCAATCTCTTAGAAGACAAAAAACTTAATCGAGTAAGTGATATCTTATATAACAAAATCAAGAAAATCCATGGAGATGAAATAATATATGAACGGTTTGCTGAATTGGACAATATAAGAGCTATTAATGATTTATGCCAGTATGCAAAAAAGATAAAAGGAGAAGATAAATACAATAACTATGGGGAAAATAGAGAAGGAGAAATCTATACACGATTAATAAGGTTGAATAGTAGAGAGGTCAATAAACATGCTCATCTATGGATAAAAAAAATGGCTAAAGAAAAAAAACGACATTACGCGTGATATATTAGTGCAATATTAGCAAAATCAAATCATGACAACGATATGATAGAATATGCTTTCGAATATGCTAAAAAAATTTTTAAAAAAAAACAAGAATATTATAATGCAGGGTGAATTTATATGATATTAGCAGAGATAGACAATGCAAAAGCCATAGAATATGCACATCTATGAGCAAATATGTTGTATGAAAAAGGCGAATACGACGAAGTCATAAATATTTATAAAAAATTAGCAGAATCCAGTAATGAAAAAGCGATAGAATACGCATTACAATGAGCCAATACTTTTATAGAGAATGGGCAGATAGAAGAATACGACGAAGTCATAGATATTTATAGAAAATTAGGAAAATCCAGTAATGAAAAAGCGATAGAATACGCATTGCAATGAGCCGATAATTTTATAGAGAATGAAGAAAACGAAGAATGACTCGAAATCTATACATATTTAGCTCAAAAAAACAATGAAAAGGCAATAGAACGAATGGCTAACTATGCTAGTACTTTAATAAAAGAGCATAAATATGTCCTGGCATGAAAAATATATAAAGAATTGGGGAAATCGAGTAATAAAAAAGCAATAGGATACGCACTAGAATGAGCAAGCTTATTAATAAGTGACAAATGATACACAGAAGAAGAATATATGGAAAGAAAGCATCGCAAAATAGTACAATATAATGAAATTTGACATAATAATAATGATGACGATGGAACAGCAGCAGAAACAAGCAGTATAGAGATAGTACATAGTGATACTTTAATAGAAGAAGCATTCGTGTTAATTAATATTCTGATCTCACAAAAGAACCAACAAGAACAAACAGATAGCAAGGAAGAAGAAGATGATGAAGAATGGATGAGAGGATATTCATCAGAATGTCTATCTGTAATTAACTGAGAAGATAAAAAGCAAAACAATCGAGGGGAAAACAATAGCCAAAAATATATAGATACTGGGATGAAAAAATATGCAATACAATGTACTAATCTATATAGAGAGAATTGAAATATATGAAGCATGTGATTTGATAATGAAAAATCGAGACAATATGCATTCAATTGTGCCAATACATTATTCGACAATGAAAAATATTCTGAAGCTGGATATATCTATTTGATCTTATATAAGTTTTGAGTCCAAGAAGCGATAGAATATGTATTTGAATGTACAAAAGAGTTAACCCAGAAAAATAAATGTTACAAAATAGATAGTATATATCAAATGATAAAGGATATAAATAATCGAGAAGATGTAGAAACTGAACTTAATAATATAAACCAGAAAATGATCGAAACTAATAATGAAATAGCAGGGCACATATATAGAGAGATTAGCAATCAAAACAACAAACAATTAAATACAGCCATTTTTCAATGAGTAAAGTCACTAATAAGAAATAAACAGCCTCATGTAGCAAAAAATGTTTACAGGTGATTAGAAAATATGGAGAATGGCTGGCTAGAAGATAAATTTGAATGTGCAAATATGCTAGCAAAAAGAGGACAACTGTATGAAGCAGGATATATGTATATAGAACTATTAGAGTCAGGGCAAGAAAAAGCAAGAGAGAAAGCAAGTAATTGTGCTAAAGCACTACTAGAGATAAAAGATCATGTCGGAGCTGGACGTATTTATAAGGAATTAATAAGGTTAGGAACCAATAATATATCAAGATTAGCATACAATTGTGCTGAGACATTATATAATATACAAAAATATGATGAAGCAGGGGCCATCTACTTTACTCTAGCAGAATCAGGAGTAGACGAAGCCGTAGAATATGCATTTCAATGTGCGAATATGTTGTTTGATGAAAAAGAGTATGCGGAAGCGGCACACATTTATTGAAAACTGGTTAAAATAGGAAATGCAGAAGCAATAGATTATCTTATTGAATGTATTGAACATCTTTCATTACTAAAGTTAAATACCAGAAAAGGTTGAAAAACTTGGTATTCAAGTGGTAGATGGTTAACAGAATGTGATATGCATATAGAAAATATATATAAACAATTAGCAGATTTAAACGACCAGCAAGCAGATGAATATGTATTACAATGGATTGACTGACTCATCGAAAAAAATATGGAAAACATTGGAGTCGACATCTATAAATCTTTGTTTAAAAAAGACCATAGTAGAAAGATAGAATACTGATTTAAATTGGCTAGTTCATTAATAGAAAGCAATAAGTTCTATGAAGCAAGAAGCATCTACGAAGAGCTAGGTAATTTAAACAATAAGCAAGCAGATAAATATCTACTTCAGTTAGCCAACAGACGAATTGAAGAAAAACGGTATAATGAGGCTGCCATAATATATAAACACTTAGCATATCCTAGGGACAAACAATCAATACAACAAGTATTTTACTGCGTTGATGCTCTCTTGACAGACAAGAGATATCTAGATGCCGAAGGCTTGATCGAAACTTTTTTTCAAGAGAGGGGAAAAGTAGTTTTGACAGACCAGAATACCAATCTAGAACGTTTATAGTCTAGCCTATACTATTATATCCACAATGGAATAAATTTGCAAGAGATAAAAATAAAATAGTAAGGACAAGTATAGAAATGTTTTACATATAGATTTACTCTATGGGATGGAGAATAACACTCAAAAGGACACACAAATTCAATCGTACATAGACACCATTCTCTCTACTGATGAGATAGTAGATAAGAGAATTTTTCTCGTAAGGCACTGAGAATCAGAAGAAGAAACACAAGAAGGATATAATATCAATAAGCAAAAAGGAGCCTCCAGTTGATTAACTGAGAAATGAAAGGAGCAAATACAAAAGGTGGCCAATTACTTGAAAAAAATCTTACAAGACCCTAAAAATACATTTACCATCGAGCACAACGCCAAAGATTCGACTAGAATTAGAGAATCGTCAGGGATTATTCAAGAACAGCTATGATACAACAATGAGCACGAAGATGCTAAACTAGACTCACTCCCCCCTTATAATGAAACGAACCAAATGCGTGCGAAACTAGCATGAGGGGAATTACAGGCCCAGTACTACGAAGGGCTGAAAGAAAGATTAAAAACCATCTATAAAGACGACATACACTACGTACTATTGATGCTCCACAAATCATCAATCAGTAATATGGAAAATCTTTTCATAGACCAAAAAATGGAGTACTCTACGAAATATCAATATGTGCACGGAGAGGTGAGGGAACGAGACTATAATCAAGAAGGCAAATTTATCGATAAAAATGAGAGAAAAGATATTCTACAGATCAGTAAAGACAATCGAGAAGGAATCGTATCTATTTTGGAACACGACAGAATAATTACACAAGAACTTGAAGATCTCACAGGAAGTAATGACGGCATGGTAAGCTTAAAAGATATGGGAATACTACAAGCTCAGAATTTTATTAATGCCTGCTTCAGAAAGCATCCAGAGTTATATGAGCAATACTTATGATCAGAGATTGAAGGGTTAAGAATTTGCTGTTTGACTAATTTGTTGGTAAATCACCAGGGGCTATGAAACCGCATGTCAGATTATATTAATGCAACCTATCTGACAATCAAGCATAAACTTTCTTACAATGAGAAAGTAGTTTTACTAAGTTATAGACCACTTTCCGATAGCATAATCATTTCTCTATTTGCCACAAGAAAAGACTTACGAGAAGAAGAAGAATGAGAGTTATTTAAGGCACATGGAGAAGAAGATTTTTATAGGGATTTAGAAAAAAGGAGAATAAATCACGAGAAAGCAGTAGAGATACAGCAAAGATCTTTGGATAAGAGGATTAAGGAGCAACACGAAGGGATGATTCTAGAGAGAAAGTTATACAGTACTACTGGGCAGAAGGGAACTGAAGACATCATTGTTGGATTGAAAAAAGGAGAAAATTATGTCTTACCGGTACATGTATGAAGCGGTAAATCTATATGGCTATCAGAACTAGTAAAAGAACTAAATAAAATACCAGATGTACATGTAATATTCCTTGAGGGGAATGATTTAACTGAAAGTAAGTTCACCCTCAACTGGCTCCAGATGGAACAACATCGTAAAACATCAAATAGGAAACACACAATAATGTGTATAGATGCCATAGATGAAATAAAAGATAATGAAACGAAGAAATTAGTGAAAGATTTTATATGTAAACAGTGAAAAGGAATAATTGTAACGAGCAGATTATCGGAGTATAATAGCCAAAGCAACGAATGATTTACGACACTAAAAATGGAACCAGTAGATAAATTTAGATTCATATCTTCTAGAATAGAAAGCGAAGAGAGAAGAGCAATCCTCCTCGACAGATTAGAAAAATCAGACTTAGAGTGAGAGATAGAGTGAAATCCATTACTTTTAAACTTCATATGCATGCTAAGTAATGAGGAATGGAGATACGAAGAATTTGGGATAAAAAACTTAGATGAAATAAATAATAAGGCAGATTTATATGAGAACATTACCAAACTTATATTATATAAGCATCAGACAACCAAAGGCTGAGATACATACACAGGGGACATAAACGAAATAAAGGAAAGAGTCACAAAACAAATGGGGATTTTAAGCTCGTTCGCCTATTTTTTATATAAAAACAAAAATCAGAAATCAAGAAAACTTGAGGGGGATCTTCTCAAATATCCATCTCTCTACACTTTATACTTGCACAAAGAAGCCAAAACACTTAAAGAAAATTTTCACAAATTTAAGAGCGAGCACAATATAGATTCAATAACATTCAACCAATTGAACATTCTTTTCAAAAAAATAGGGGATGATAGCTACGGATTTATACACGAATCATTTGAAGATTTCTTTTTAGCAAGATATCTGGCAGATAAAAAAGAATGAGCTAACGAGATATACCATGTAAGGAGTACTGTTGCATGAAAAAACAATTGGGACGAATGGAAAAAGTTTAGACCGATAGTAGATTTTTATCGGGAGACCTTGGTCAATAATAATCATATGGACAAATTGGATGCATTCCTTGGAGATAAGTGATTATTAAAAAACGACGACGCGATAGGGTACAATTTTTATGTAGGACTAGATATCATAAATCAATTAAAAAAAAATGATGAGACAAAGGGCATCTTTGAAATATATGAGAGAAAATTACAACAAATAAACAAAGATATCCCCAATAATAAATATTTTTTTATCTATCACTTTATAAAGAAAGAGCAAACCAACGAACGAATAGAAAACCAAGTAGACAAAGAGGCCCTCTTCAATATTTTTGATGAAATACTACGAGAAGAAGAGGATATAGATGCTCCAGACCAGTTAAAGGAAGATTTACAGTACTGGAATAAACGGCGAGTAAAGCTCATTTATGGCAAGATCGAAGAAGCATTAAATAATAAATACACAAAAATACCACAAATAGCAGAAAGCTTAATAACAATAGGAGATAAAGAGGCCATAGAATTAGCTAGTAAATGTGCAGACATAATGATCAAAAACTGAAAACATGACGAAGCAGAATGGGTATATAAACAATTAGCAAAAAAGGACGATAAAAAGTTATTAGCATTAGTTCACAATGATAAAGTCAGATTATCTACACGAGAGCTAGAAAAAAGCATATCCGAACGAACAGAATTAGAACACACACTCGAAAAATCTTTATATGAAGATTTAAATGAGCCCAAGAATACAAACGAAATAAAAACTAGTTGTTCATTGGCAAATAGGTTATTCGAAGACAGTCGCTATGATGAAGCGTCGCACATTTATACGCTTGTTTGAGAAATAAACCAAGAAGCGACTATAGAATGTGCTTGCGAATATGCAGAGCATTTACTTGCTAGATGAGAATATCTCAAAGTCAGAATATTCTATCATGGAGCATTAATAATGGCAAGGAGCAAAAGAGGACTAAAAATTGCGAAGAAATGTATCCAGCATGACGACCGATGGCATGCCTTATACCTATACAAGGAAATCATGTAAATCAAGGATTGCCTAGATATTATGATACCTTTAGATAGTACAATACAATGGTAGTGTGTAGAACAAAGAAATAACAACATATATTTTTTCTTTATTTCTTCAGTTTTTTTCTTTTTTTTAAAACATATAGTCTGCTCGGTCCAGAAAAAGCTTTAGTTCTTAAGCAAACCGAGCAATGGAAATGCCAAACGCACACCTCGATAAAAAAGAAATTGTACGTCAGATAAAAAACAGTAGTGGGAAAGAAATAGATGAGCTATTAACTTACGTCATCAAAGAAAAACTCAGACAGGAAAAAGATACAGCGAAACTCTACAAGTTCTTTACCTATATCTATGAAAATCTTTACCACGATATTATTTTCAAAGGCATTCATATCGATGAATACATAGAAACAGCACTAGAAACACTCGCAATGCCCATATATGAAAGCGACACGGTAGACAACATCTTAAAAATCTTGTAATAACACCAGACTTATTAATGCTGAACATTCACTCCTCTGCTGACCCAGTATAGAGGGTTTTTTGTAATGCAAAATAGATAGTACACAACGGGTACTACTAAAAACAGAAAAAAATACAGAGAGATAGCATAATCCCATACAGCGGAGAAAGATGAGGCAGGAGAAGTGATATCACGATTGTGTGATTTTTTCTGCGTTTTGTCAGTTTTTTTCTTTTTTTGTAAAAATATAAGGGCCGACGGTTATGCGAACCAAAAAAATATTTTACATCATAAGCACTAGAGTATGAAAGACATCAAGGCATGAGATGCAACACAGCGACTCAAATGAGTAGATGAATTGAAAGGGAATCTATCCATTACAGAGAAATTACTCTTCATCAAACAAAATTATGAAGAAATTGTCCAGAAGCTTCTTGGTATAGACGACAACCAAAAATTATCGATAGCAGAAAAGGCGGATTATGAGCTACTGAATATGGTAGACAATAGGGATAGAGAGCTAGAGAACAGATGAAACGTAATAGTAGAATTTAGTAAGTTCTGCCACGGCAATCACCACAAAATCCATGCGAAAACGAAGGGAGAATTGGTTGGGATACACAGAGCTACAGATCTGATAGTCACTAACCAAAAATGAGAAATTTTGGTAAACAGCGATGCTGATGTCGGCGTTCACAATAAACACGTGAAAGCATGACATGGCTACAGAGATGTAATTAGGGGAGCATTAGACATCGACAGACAATCGTTGAACGACATCAACATGCAAGATTTTTTGAAGTACATTATCAACAACGACTATCAAACTCAGTTTACTAAAGCCATAGAAGTCAGATGCAAAGAGAATTTTACCGGCATAGAACAACTACCATGAGAATTTGTCCCCATTTCAGAGATAGAAGACATGGTAGTACAAGGATTCAAACAGTGAGAGCACAACAGACTACAAGACCTCATATTCATCAAATATTTAAAGTTTAGATCAAACAAATCTAATAAATGAATCAAAGAAATAGAAGACACAATAAAAAGAAAGAATGATACAGATCTTCGATTTATTGAAGATAAGACAAGATTTTAATTTCTTAATGTAAACATGGAAAACATCCAACAACAGGAAACCGCAATCCAAAAAAAGGATGAAACTGTAGTACAAGATAATTTATTAGAAACTCTAAAATTCAAAAAATTTAGGTGTAGCGACTACGCACTCAAAGTCATGAAAGAATGAAAAATTCTTGATAATTGAGAATCTCCAGAGGGAATGGTTGAAAGACTAGTAAAAAGTATTGGGATGATAGAGAAAAAGTTTTGAAGCGATGATATACAAATAGAAAGGTTTAAAAATACGGTGGCTGAATTAATATTTGAAAAAATATTCGTACCTAGCACCCCTATCATGACAAATTTTGGGAAAGCTACAGAGAAGCCATTATCAGCATGTACCGTCCCACCGATTAATTTAAGGGAAGATATGAGCAAAATAAAAGAAACTGTAGATCATCTGCATATGCAGTGAATGGGGACATGATTCAATTTTGATGAAATAGAAAATCCAATAACAATGCTAAAATACTTAAACACAATTGCAATCGAGCTGGAAGAAAGTGGCAACCAAGACAGACCAGTAGGAAATATGTGAATAATGAGCGTATATAATAAGAACATTTTAGATTTTATAAATATCAAAAAAGATGCAGACAGCCAGCATGAAAAACGAAATTTCAATCTTTCCGTAAGCATAGATGACGAATTTATGAATAAATTAGAACATAATGAAAACATCACCTTAACAGACTGAACCAGAATAAAAGCAGAAGAGTTATTAAATAAAATAGCTGAATCCTGTCACATATGCTGAGATCCTGGAATAATTTTCTTCGAAAGAATACACAAAGATAATCCAGTACCTACACTCTGA
The DNA here is from genome assembly GCA_964504915.1 of uncultured Candidatus Peribacteria bacterium. Lineage (GTDB taxonomy): Bacteria > Patescibacteriota > Gracilibacteria > Absconditabacterales > Absconditicoccaceae > CAJBLF01. The sequence continues at coordinate 130,383 of CAZDFH010000004.1, read as the reverse complement.
CAATATCATTCACTAGCTCCATGTGGCGAGATGTGATTAAGCAAAGGAGAATCATGTCAATTTGGATACATAAACGTTTCTCAACTACTGACGGGCATTGGGGAACATAAAATAATTGATTATGATAAATTAGGTATCACGGTAGAAACAATCACTAGATTTCTAGATGACGCACTAGAATACAGTATAGAAAAAATGGAGTACGAAGAGAATAAAGAGATTATGCGCAAAAAAAGAAAAATATGAATCGGGATATGCTGATTTGCAGACATGCTGATTAAAATGGGGGTATGATACTGAGAACAAGAGGCAGTTAAATTAGTAGAAGATATCACTAGTTACATAAATTTTCATTCCAAAAAAGCCAGTATTGCACTAGCGAAAGAAAGATGATCTTTCGGAGCATTTACTGAGAGCAAATACAACGATTGAACATCGTATATCATAGAAAAATATGGAGATAAAAATAGCAGATCTATATCACAGCAGGATTGGTGCGAACTAGATCAAGAGATAAAGAGGGATGGGTTAAGACACTGTTCAACAACCGCGTATCCTCCTACATGAAGAAGTAGTCTCATATTCGATGCATCTCCACAAATAGAGCCTATATTTAATATATTTTGACCAGATGGTAAAATAAGAGAAGACCTCTTGGTACAAATAAACCAAATAGAAAGTACAGAAAAAGAGAAAGATGAGGTTAAAAAAAACATCTATGAACGTAAATCACTAGAAGGCATAGAATTACAGAGCATTAGGGATATTTTTAAAACATCAACAGAACTATCAGTAGAAGAGCACTTAAACATGGTGACTGGATGTCAGAAATTCATCGATGAATGAGTGTCAAAAACCATTAATTTACCAAATACTATAACTAAAGAAGAGATAAAAGGCATTTACAGGAGAGCATATATGAGTGGACTAAAATGAGTAACCATATACAGAAACGGGTCAAAAGAGTTTCAGCCCAAAAGTCTTTTAGAGTATAAAAACGAAGAAACCTCATGACTATAGAAACACGACAAGAAGACTTCGATATAACAACATGACTCGACACAGTGAAGAGAATGATTGACACGAAGTCAAAAGACCTTTACTCAGTCTTTGTAGCAATAGGATGAGGCGTATGAAGTTGAAAAACTAGTGTAATAACGAAGAAACTAAAAGAATGATTCGAAGATAGACTTTCTATCATAAAAATGGACGATTATTTCAAAAATGAGGATGAAGTAGATAGAAACCATAGAGGAGAAATAAACCGAGACGAACCACAAAGTGTAGATCTTAATAAACTAATAGCCGATATAAAGGCGCTAAAATGATGACAAAAAATAGAGAAACCAATATACGATTTTGTAAGCAATAAAAGAGTAAATGTAGAAGAAATATATCCCAACAGAATAATGTTATTAGAATGAATATTTATGTTGGACAACATTTTTAAAGAGCATAGCGATATTAAAGTGTTTGTCGACGCCGATCCATCAACGAGACTATTAAGGATATTATTCAGAGACATATATAGAAAGCAAATGAGACCAGCGGATATCATGACAAAATACTTTTTGCAAAGCAAACCGATGCATGAGAAGTATATAGAACCCACGAAAAAAAATGCTGATATTATAATAAAAAATGATCTCAATACAGAAAGCGAATTACGAAAAGAAAAGTTAAAAATGATTTTTATATAATAAAACATAGCAATGAAAAAAATATTTTTCGGTGGAATCCATGGAGTTGGAAAGTCAACGGTAATAAAAGAGCTACTGAATGAGAATAAACACATCGGACATTATTCCTTCTGAGAAAATGTTAGAGATATAGGAAAAAATGTAGGCATTCTAACAGAATACAAAGACCTTGCAAAAATCGATGCCAGTAAAAGAAATATCCTCATGGATACGGCGAGAAAAAGATTCGAATACACGATAGAACAAGAACTATATGATATTTTGCTCATAGATAACCATTTTTCAGTATATCAGAATCAGGAGCTAGTAAGAGCAATAGACGATGAAGAACTAGCCCTATACGACAAATTCATTCTTATGGAAGTGCCATCAGATACATTGTATCAAAGGGTAGTAAACGACAAAAAAGAAAGAATAATGGAAACATTCGACATACAGAAGATCATCAAGCATAGCGAATACGAAAGAGCCGTTGCTTTTGATTTTAAACACAGATTTAATATCGAATTATTAACGCTAGAAAATGTAAATTTAGACGATACTATCACAAAAATAAAAAACTTCATCTATGAAGACACAAACAGTTTTAAATTTTAATGAAAATAAATCATGAACCACTTATCGTTTCAATACTGCCAAAAAATCGTTGTATTCAATGAAAAAGATTCGACCATTTTGCTATGTAGAAGAGTATGAGAAGCAGACTACAACGGGACATATTCATTCATCGGAGGCAAAATGGAAGTAACGGATTGCTCTATCATCGAATGACTAAAAAGAGAAAAGGATGAAGAAATATGAGCTAACGTACAACTGGAAATACTGGTTGATTACAATACGGCAACATTTTTCAAGAAAAAAGATGGGAATAGTATGATATTACCACATTATTATGCGAGGTATGTAGGTTGAGAAATCAAACTTAGTGAAGAATATGATGACTATAAACGGGTCCACATAGATGAACTCTCTAGATTCGAACCAATGATACACACAATCCCAATAATGACAAAAAAGTTATTATCATTAAAAAAAAGTTTATGAGACAAGGCGACATATCTAAGTATATAAATTGCCAAGAAGTTTTTATTACATTACATACCAAACCATGAAAGAATTCCCCGTATTTGCATTTGAGGTAGATGAGCTAAAAGAGAAATTAGAAACATTTAATAAACTAAGACAAGAAATTTCAGAACTATGAGTAACTGCTAATGAACAATGAAGTGAAAGCTTTTGACACGACAATCCCATATTAGAAGCCAAACAAGAGAAAGAAAGAATGATGTCATTAATGTTACCAGAAGTAAGAAGAATAGAACAGTTACTCCACTATTGCCTTACCATATCGGAAGACGGAATAATTAAGAGGGATTGAGAAATTTCCTTATGATCTATTGTTACCTATAGTATAAACAATTGAAGCCCTATCACAGCACTTATAACATGAGTAGTCCAAGGCAAAAAAGTGATATTCAAATGACAAGAGTATATGTCGGTATCAAGGCAATCACCAATCCGAAAATGACTCGAGGGAAAAAAGATTTGAGACTCAAGCATAATAAATATATGAGGAGAGAAAAGGGCTATCAAAATTATAAATATAGAATAACCCTACACCTCTCCTCTAAAATACATCTCTATAATATCCATAAATTGCTCAAACACATTCACATTATCCAAAATCTTATACATTTTACCTCTCACATAGACAGGGATCTTAGGATCTTCCATATTTCATGGGAAGAAGATACCTACATCGGCATGAGATGCCTCACCCACACCATTCACGACACAACCCATAATAGCAATCTTTGCTTTTTCACAGCCCGGATAGCTTTGTTTCCATAATGGGAGTCTAGCAGCTATTTCATCAGTGACTTGTTTAGCAAGGATTTGAAATCTATCAGAAGATGTTCTGCCACACCCAGGACAAGACGTCACGAGTGGCTGGAAATCACGGAATCACATGGACTGAAGAAGAAATTTACATGCTTCCACTTCTAATGACCTTTTGACTCATGGTTCTGGAGTAAGAGAATATCTAATGGTATCGCCAACCCCCTGCTGGAGAAGAATTCACAATGCTGATGAACTAGCCACCAATCATTTCGTCGAGCCACCAGCTTCTGTCAATCATAAATGTAATGGGCAATCTGTCTGAGCCCTTAATTTTTCTGTAGCAAGGATCATATCTTGGACATCTGACAATTTTACCGACAAGATAATTCTATTTTTTGGCAATCAAAACTCTTTAGCTTTCTTGATAGACAATAGACAGGATTCTACCATACTATTGATAAAGACCTCTCTGGACGATTTCGGCTCCTTAAGTTGAGCGTTTACTTCCATATTATGCGCAAGTAAATCTTTATCTAGCGATCAGCCATTGATTCAAATCCTAATCGGTTTATTATATTTCACGGCAAAACCGATAAAGGTTTTGAAATTATTATCTTGTTTATCGCCGATACCCACATTACCTGGATTGATTCTATATTTTGACAATCCTTGAGCCATATCAGGATATTTATCCAACAAGATATGTCCGTTGTAATGAAAATCCCCGACAATAGGGACAAACACGCCAAGAGTATTCAGCTTTTTTATTATGTGTGGAACAGCCTCAGCAGAAGCCTCGGTATCTACCGTAATACGAACTAATTCACTGCCAGCCAATGCTAATTCCTGTATCTGTGCAACCGTTGCATCGATATCAGCCGTAGGAGTGTTGGTCATAGATTGGATAACTATTGGATTATCTCAGCCTATTTTGACACCAGCTACATCTACCACAAGAGTTTTTTTTCTTATTATCATATTATGAAAAAGTGATTAATCTAAAAAGGTCAGCCCATCTTTATGGTGGGTCGCATGTATACGAAACCTTTCACCAGACTCATCTATTTCTATGAGACATTTATTGATCATTGCCGTAAGAAAGTCCCCCTCATTATTTCTTATTTTTCATTGAATAACATCGCGAGAGATACCAAGGATGGTCTCCTGAGGCAGAGCATCAACGACTTGATCCATCGAATACCAATGATATCACTTATCTGCTTCAGCAAAACGCTGGAATTGTCTCCAGACTACAGATCAGTAGGTGTCATCTTTCATGACAACACAATCTCATGTAGGTTTCAAAAAAGGATGCTCTTGTGAATATTGAGAGCTTAGAGAACCAGATCATCATAGACTATTCTGCATGATCAAAATATCATAAAACAGTAAAGAGGTTTTTGATTTGATTTTACCCCATATAATATATAGAATTGCCCTTACATTACAACGAATTTTATCTGAGAAATTCGACATGAAAACCGTATACTCACTCCAACCATCCAGCTTCTGTTTTGGGGCTGAAAGATCAATATCCAAACTTGCAGTGATTGTCCACAATCATCCTAATACACCCATATATTGTATACACTCACTAGTACATAATCCAAAAGTTGCACAGAAACTCGAATCTCAGGGAGTAGTATTTGTAGAATCTTTAGATGAAGTGAAAGATCCAGATGCTATCATCGTATTCTCAGCTCATGGGATCAATAGAAATATCCTGCAAGAGGCGAAGGAGAAATTTAGTGCCGTATATAACCTGGAGTGTCCATTTGTGACTAAAATTTATATCGAGGCCGATGAATTTGTAAAAAATGGCATAGATACTTTCTTCTATATCGGGAAAGAACATCATCAAGAAGGGAAAAATATAGTAGATTATATTAGATCTCAGTGAGCGACAGTCTTTGTTTTCCAAGCTAAAGAAGATATTCCAAAAATACAAGAAAACACGAAACTGGCAGTACTTTCACAGACCACACTCAACTTTGCGGATGTCCAAGGGATAATAAAAAAGATTAGAAAGGCGTATCCCAATGCGAACATTCCAAATCAATCTGATGTCTGTAAAGCGACTTACGACAGACAGGCAGTTATCTTACAAAACCTAGATAAGTTTGACACATTTATCGTCATCTGAGGGAAAGAGAGTAACAACACTAAAGAACTTTATAGTATAGGATTAAAAAATAACAAACTGACTTTTTACGGAGAATCGCTCGACGACATTTTACAGTATCCACATGATGAACTCCTCACAAATGAAAAGGTAGCCGTAACAGGATGAGCATCTACCCCACAAAAAGACATTCAGGATGTGATTGATTTTTTCGTAGCGAATGGCTATGATGAAAAAGCATTAACATTGAAATAAATTTTATATAGCATAGAAATATGGACGGAGAATTTCTAACCGATCAACCACTAGGAGAGAAGCTAATCAAGAAAGGATTCCGGTTATATTTTTTTATGTTTCTGGTAGCTCCTATAGGCTATTTTATCAGGGTAATTGTCTCCAACCATTTCTCTGTAGAAGAAGTGGGAGTATTTTATAGTGTCCTAGGGCTAGTACTCCTCTTATCAGTATATCATGATCTATGACTTACAGAGGCATTACAATATTATCTGCCAAAATATCGAATAGAAAAAAAACATAATGGATACAAGACTATTGTAGTACTGACCCTCTTAGCACAAGTATTTTTTGGCGTAATTATCGCAGTAGCAATGTGGTTTGGTGCCGGATGGTTAGCAATCCATCATTTCCATTCTCCAGCAGCCAAAGACATTCTCAGAATATTGTGTCTCTACTTCATTGGAGTCAATTTTCTCAATGTATTTAATTCTGTTTTCATTGGATTTCAAGATGTAATTTCAAGTAGCCTCATAGAGTTTTTTAGACAGTACAGCATCCTAGGGTTTACCATCATTTTTTGGCTCACGAACACACTCAATATCACAAATTTTTCCATAGGACGAATATTGGGACTATCTATAGCACTCACCGTTGGATGAATTATTTTTTTGAAAAAATATAGAAAAATACTGAGACTAGGAAAGATTGAGATCACCAAAGATATCATTAAGCCACAGCTCAAGTATGCATTCCGAGTGTTTCTATGAGCGAATTCTCGGCTCCTCTTTTCACAGGTCGACCAGCAAATGATTATCAATCTATTATGACCCAGAGAGGCATGATTCTATTCAAATTACCTCATTATCATCTGAGTGTATTTCATGGTAGTCAATCCTATACTGTCCATCCTTTTCCCTATCGTCACAGAATTAATCACCAAAAAGGATCATCACAAATTATCTGCATTACAAAATCTACTCTACAAATATTTCTCTGTATTCACGTTAAGCATCTGAGGGATATTACGAGCGTTTGGGCCAGAAATAGCAAGTGCACTCTTTGGGATAAAATTCTTACACTCATGAACACTACTGATATATTCAGCCCCATTCCTAGTCTTTCACGTCCTCTTTAATATCAATTTCGGCATTCTAGCAGGACTAGGCAAAGTGAGAGATAGGGTAAAAATAGTGTTTGGGTCACTTGTCGTGAATATTATATTAAATATTATCACCATCTACTTTCTCAAAATGGGATTGATAGGTGCAGTAATATCTTGGATCGTTTCATGGATTATGCTATGGCTACGAAGTTTTAAACTCATTCACAAGAACGAAAAAATACACTTTGACATAAAGTTTTTCCTAGGCAACGCCATTGTCATTATCGGCCTAACAGCGATATTCTACTTATACAAAGGGAGATTTCTTATACTCGATGATGCACACAGATGACAAAATATTCTATACTTAGTAGGAGGGCTACTCCTTTACTACATAATCATTGCAGGGATAAACTACAAAAGCATAGGAAGCGTAATGAAAGAAATGAAAACCATCAAACATCGAAGAAAAAATTAACCCATAATGATTTTCAGACTATGTGGTCATTCATTGAAAATGAGATCTATCACACTCATATAGGGGATGAAATCACCCCACAATTGCGAGTATGTCGGATGTTGATAATCCTGAAAATATACCTTGATTCATGCTTCATCAAATTTTTCCATTTCCACATAATTTTTTCCATCCTTTCCTGAGAGATATTCATCAGCACCAACAAGTTTGCACACCTCTATCAAGGCATCCGTACTTTTGGATTGTAAATGGTCAACCAAATCTGACAATACCACTATTTTGGTTTGTATTCATAGGATTTCACATAGCTTCTTGGTAATCATGATATCAAAGTCGGAGATATTATCTCACTGATAGGCATAGATCTCTTCAAAAATAGACTTATATTGCTCGAAATAAGGTGCTTTCTGATAAGCACTTTGTATCGTTTTCCGATGTTTAGCTAGAATTCTATTATCAAATTTAGTATCTTTTATCATCTGAGAAAGAGAAGCGAAGGTAGGCAAGGTAAGAAGAATCGGACCATTAGGTCACTTAATAGTATTCCTATTGCGATAATCGTTCTTAGTATACTGCGTAATATCATAGAATACAAAAACATCAGATCTCGCAATCTTCTCAAACATCCCTAGATAGGGAAGATAATTCGGCTGATGGATGGAACAAAGCATATGACAACACTAAAAATAAAATGAGAAACAAGTTATATGTAAGGATTTATAGGCCATAATTCAACTAGATTATACCATTCCAAAAGAAGATCAGAAGGTATGCATCACAAGTAAAGAACTTGCACTTTGAGAGAAAATATGTATAGTCGTGGTCGCTAAATTTTATTACATAAGTAATGACCATGACAATCGACAAGGCGACCTTAACACGTCATATTATACAAGAAAGAGGTATGCTTCGAAACAGCCCTAAGAATAACGATGGTTTGCAAAGATTGGGGTTTCATAAATCTAATGATGAAATTATGTGAGCCTTATCATGAATCAAAGAGCTGATGAGTAAGCATTTTGGAGAACATTTTGAGAAAAGCATAGAGGAACAGTATAGCAATTTCTGGAAAGAAGCGTTACCATATGCACAAGAGTTCACATGAGAAAAAGAAACAAATATGCAATTGTTAGATCATGTGAAAATAATGATTATAGCCTTAAACGAAGTAGAAACGATGGTGAAAGCATGTGGAAGATTCTCAGATGAAGAAATAGCTGCGGTAAAGCAGCAAACATTTTTACATGATGTCTGAAGGTTGATTTCTCAGCATCCAGTACTGCATCAGCAATTCGAAGAATATCGATGACTACCAAATCACACAGCTGATGGTAAGAAAGTAGAATCAGATTATACCGACTTCGATATAGGAGAAGCGAAGAAATTAACAACAATCTCAGCATTGTTTAGTTTTATAGACACATTTACTAAGCCTGATACGAAGCTAGGAGTGAGAAACCCATTAGATTTCTTTGGCATCACAGACGAAACTAAAAAGCTAAATATTATAGATACATTGCCAAGCATTATAGAGAGTAAACCACGAGCTGGGAAAGAAAAAATAGTGAAGCCTCATAGAGAGGATAAATTAAAAACAAGTCTACTTCTTGTACTCAAAGATCTCGTTAAGAATTTTCCTGAATTTAATATCCAGACACGAGCAGACTTAGAAGAAAAAATAGTAAAACCTATCTGAACAAAAGCGCAAAACACGATCACCAAAGAATTTTTTAAACTCGAAGACTAATACTCAATAAATTTCAAGACTTCAAATGCTTCGACAAGTTTATCATTTAAGAAAATATCAAAGGCCCTATATTCGGCCAAACCTTTGACTGCTCTATCAGCCATATATACTTTTCCTCATTGAGAAGAGTGAATTTTTACGGCTTCCACTTTTTTATTGATATATTTGGTAATATCTACATAATAATTTGGCTTGAAATCATATGTGGTACTAGGAGATTGATAGACAAAAATTTCTTTGACTAATCTCACAGCAACCATGGCTGCTTTGTGAACAGCTCTATGATCCTGATGAATATCATGCATTGAAGGCACAAAGACCATATCTGGTTGTATTTTTTTTACATATTTTTCAATCACTGCAATTGTTTCCGCTCCTTCAGAGATATATCTATCTTTAAGGTTTTCGATAGACAGATTACATGTGAGTAATGAAGCGGCTTTCTCTGCCTCTGGGATTCTACTTGCACCATCTGTACCTCATTCTCCATGAGTAAGAACAAGAAAATGTACCTCATATCACATATCGGCATATTTACACATAGTGCCGAAACATCCAAGTTCTATATCATCTGGATGGGGACCAATAGCAAGAATTTTTTTCATCATAGAGAATGAATAAAATAAAACGGATAGTTAAATAGTTTTCTTTAGTTTTTTGAGAACAATCGGTTTTAATGTATCATAGTAGAGCTTATGGACGCTCTCTAATGAACGAACTCTTTTGACATAATCGTAATTTCTCTGGACATATTCTTTTCTAAACATCACGTCCTCTAATACTCTCCAAGCCAGATCTTCTATCTGCGCAAAAGGAGTTTTTATAATTTCGAATGAATCCATAGCCACAATAGGCGCCTTACACGCCATGCATTCCAATTCCATCATATTGAGCATAGCGTAATCATCATAGGGCCAAAGACTTCACAACACGAGATCAAAGTCAGCCGTATAATAATTACCAATATCTTCCCTAGGAACCATAGGAAGCCAGACTATTCTATCTGCATATTTGTCTAGATATGTTTTCACGAGCTTGTGATTGGATGTCTTGTGATCTATCGTATAAATCTTGATATTATCATATTTCTGACTCATATTATCTATAATTTCCCAAGCCTTTTGTTGATATTTTTGGACCCTAATAGCACTCGGCAAGAAAATATTAATAAACGATTTATCCAAGGAAATGGCGTCATAATGCCTCTCAAACAATGGGAAATCTATAGCATTTGGCAATCGAATAGCATCTTTTCTAAATTTCTGAGCATAGGGTAATGGTGAGGGTATACCAGTAAAATATACATCTACCTTTTTTATCCTAAAGAAAAAGATTATTTTATAAATGAAATGGATAAAAAACCCTGTAAATTTTTTCCATGGGGTCTCTAGATCATATAATGTATTTTTCAAATCCAATCCGAAGTGGATAGAATGTGATTCATAAATGGTAACTTTACGGGACGGAATTCTACACAAGACCATATCCATTCGATTATTATAGTGGAGAATATCATATGTGCTATCCAATTCCCTCTTTCTCATTTCTAATGCATTTTTGAACTCACTACCATCAAAGCTTTTTTTCCCCAGCAAATCTTTATTCAGTCTCTCAATAGAAAAAAAATCCGACACTTGAGCCAATTGGTAAATCAGAATTTCTCACCAGCTATCCGTCAATATCTTTAGCTTCGTCATTTATAGCGTTGCCAATAAAGTAAATAAGCTACCCCTATAGGTATCCATATTAATATCATGCCGGGGGAACTGATTTAGTCTATTGATATAGTCTAATAATGCAATATGTTCTAAATCTTTGATGTCGGCCGAAAAGCTATCAATGCCAAGCAGATGGACTAATTCCAGACCTTTAAAATGATAATAAACATTGAGGAAAGGCACTTTCTGCGTATAGGAGATAATACTACCGTGCAATCTTTCACTGACGACAAAAGCACATGATCATATCGTAGACACAAAGTCCTGCACAGACGTAGGCACCACCAGGGAGCATCTCGAATCACCGCCCAAAGCATTCAGAATGTTTCTATTTTTCTCAATATCTAAGACATCAGCTATAATAAATTTCACAGAAAAATCTGACTTCTGTAAAAGCGTTTTGATTTGTGAAACAAAGTACGCCTCCTGATCATGGATAACAAACCCAATTTCAGGTTGTTTCACTGCATGATAATTAGCCGTGAAAAAAGCCGGATCAATCAATGTATGGACAAGAGATTGGGGACATCAGGCAGCGATAAGATTGTCATGTGAAGACCTGTCTCTAACAATGAGAGAATGAAAATATGTAGCAGAACGTTTGATAATACGCATATTTCTTGCATGGAAAAATGGTCATGCTCCCATACAAAACCCAATGACTTTAGCTCAGAAATAATGTGCAACCTTGACCCATCTTAGTCGTCATGCGACAGCAAAAAACTGTCTATCGGAAAAAAATCATCATCCTCACAAGACAAAAAGATCGGTTTTTTGGAAAATATGTAACAACTTTATCGTATAAGTAATGTTACATAATTTGTAAAATCTATACCACATAATGGGTGGCATAGGGAATAGAGAACAGCCGAGGAACGAACGCTGGAAACTTTCCGTAGCTCAGGAGAGAATAGTGATCTGAGCATCTGGATATTTTTCTTTCAACAGCATAATCTCACTGTGTAATATCGCATCATCTCAGAAATTACCACACCCAAATCGACCCAAAATCGTAATACGACTTATCATGCTTTTTTGTATTTCATATAAATTTTACCTTCTTTTTTAAGGCGATTGTAGACATCAATATCTCTTTGCTTTTTGACCTCCCCACGAGGACCAACCACGATAGAATAAGGAGGCACTGTGCCAGAGACAATAGCTCCCATACCGATAATACATCACTCTCCTACAATGGATCCAGGTGCTATGATTACCATATCTCCTATCCAACAGTTCTCTCCTATATGCACTGGCTTTTTTTCAGCATCCGGGCCATACGGCAAAAAATCTCAACTTTTATAATCGTGATTAGAGCTTCTAATGACCACATTAGGACCGATAATAGTGCCATTACCTATAGTGATACCTCACAATCACCAAAACTGTGCGCGCTCTCAAATATAGACATAATCACCTATATCAATATGCTCAGCGTTACCATATAATCAATATTTAACAACTGACTTTTTGCCAACATGTTTAAATTTTATAAGTCCAAGTACTCTACAAAGCCAGAATTCCAATGTATTATACAAATTAGCCAAAAACATGTTACAGATGATTAATAAATAAATCCTTAGTCCCCTGCTTAATGTTAGCATAGGTATATTTCTCGAGAATTAATTGTTGATTATGGACACGATGTTCATGTATCGGATGATTGAGCACAGAGATAATATTATGTGCCAATATTTGGGGCGTGGCATGATACAAAGCATTTGTACCGAAAACACTCGGGAATGCCAATATATTTGGCAAGCAGAGATGACAGCCAGCTAGAGCCGCCTCATATACTGCGAGACATTGTCCTTCTGAATGAGAAGTATTGATATAGAGAAGAGATTGAGCTAGATAAGGCTTAATATCCCTATGAGGCACAAAACCAAGAAAATGGAAATAAGCATCCAGGCCAAAAGCATGCACTAAATCTTTAAATGTTTTTCCTTGTTTGCAATATCTATCCTCTCCTACGATAATAATAGTAAAGGGAATCTTTTTTTGCTTGAGGAGCATACAGGTATCTATGAGAAACTCTGGATTTTTAATAGGGGTAAGATTGCCGATAAAAATACCATTGCTCCTTTGCTTATTTTCATCATTCACTAAGAAATATTCAGAGACAGCCAAAGGCAAGATATAAGCAAGTCACTTCTTGATGGTATTGACAGCAGAGAACTCTGCAGAATTATTGACTCTCACTCTTGTGAAAAAGCGATAAAAGAATCTAATGATCAACCTTTTTAGCATACTACTTCAGAAGATATAAGCATGTGGATAGAATACGGTTCTTTTGCCTATCATTCACACAAGCAATGTCTTGATAGTAATAGAATTGGCATATATGATGGATTTCCTATTTCTTCGAAGATATCTCAAGTATTGAAAAATGTTCTTATAATACACCACATGTACTCAGGGCACAAAATTAGGATCATCTTCTATCTTTACCTGAGCATCAATAGCAAAAATTTCACATGTATATCATTGCTCTTGCATAACTTCCAGAGGCAACATATGATAATTTTGCTCCTTTTCGAAGGAGAATATTTGCTTATGATATCACCGAATCACAGAGATAAATTTTTTATCCATCATCACGAGAGAGAACATAAAATTTACGAGGCTCAATATATCTTATCTACAATAGGAGTCCACGACAGATGAGATTGTGCATATGAGAAAGCATGAGCTCAGAGAGTCGTAACAAGGGTTGTATCTTCCAATAGCAAAATAATTTTTTCAGCCAATTGCTGAGGATTATTGGGTTCCACCACAAATCACGTTTCGCCTGCTTGCACATGAGTCGACAATTCTCCGACATTAGTCGTAATGACAGGTTTGCCAAATGCATAGGCAACAGGGATAATCCCAGATCACGTAGCATCCTTGTAAGGCAATACTACGAATGCTGACTGTTCGAAATAGAGATATACCTCGTCTTCAGGGATATCATAATGATAGAGTGCAATGTTATCTTTGTAGGTAGCAAGTAATGGATCATATGATGTTAAATCACCATTACCAGCGATAATAAGCACGAAATCTGGAATACGCTCTTTGACAAGTGCCAAAGATGCCAAGAGCACATCCAATCATTTATACGCCAATATTCTACCGAAAAATAAGAAATGATTTTTCTTAGGTTTAGCTCACTTAGCCCATTTAGTAAAAAAAGTATAATTACCATGTGGCACAGAGACAATTTTATCAGAAGGAAATTTGTACATCGAGATTACTTCTTCTTTGAGCTTATCTCCATGGACAATAAGTTTATCAGAACGTCTTCTCAATACGGTATTAACCCAAGCCGCTACTTTACCCAGAAGCGTCTGAGTTTCACCACTATGCAAAATAGGATCATGCTGGGTCACGTAAATAGTATATCACATTCGTCTACACAACCTCACATAGAAAGGATACCATGGATGATTATCCATAATGTGAACGATGTCAGGTTTGTATTTTTTGATTTTGAGAAGCAAAGAAATGTGATGCCAAAACAGCAGAGAATCTAGCACAAAAGACCACAAAGAAGGGTTGGTCCTTATCTTAAATAACGTCACTATATCATCATAAAGTGTTCAGGTATAGTAGCTAGCGACCACAGCAGTCACTTGATGAGTTTTAGCTAGTTCATTACAAAATTGAGAAGAATAGTGAAGCATTCCTCCCCTCGTAGTCAGATTAAAGACAAGAACTTTCTTTTTACTCATGAAGTAATTTCTTGTACAAAGCATAAAAGTTTTCAGCATTTTTACGTAAATCGAATCTCTCTTTCACAACCTTCTGAGACAGACCACGAAGATGAGTATAGTTTTCGAAAGCACTTTTCATAGCAACGACAAGTTGATCCACGCTTCATGGTTGGATAATAATCAAGTCTTTCTTATCTGAGATCTCTTTTGTCCCTCCGACATCGGTAGCTATGACGACGCACTCCGTAAGGAGTCACTCCACCACTAACGTTGGCAATCATTCTTGATAACTAGGATTGATAACAATATCTTTGGCGGGAAGCATATGGTCAATAATCTCATCATGTGGTTGGGCTCACAAAAAATGAACGAGCTTAGACAATGTATGTTCCCTCACATATGTTTCTAACAGTGTACGCTCCTCACCTTCACCAATAATATCTAGCGTGAAATGAGTATGCCCTTCTGCGACCAAAATAGCACAAGCATGCAACAGAATATCTACTGCCTTGAGTGTACTCAATCTACCAGCATAAGCCATCTTAATAATGCCATTGTCATGTTTGGTAATGGTATGCGTAGAAGATAACTCCATCCCGTTATAAATGACCGTAACTTTCTTGGAAGAAACAAACTTCTGAATAAATTTCACGTTCGCCTGACTAATAGCGACAATCGCCGTGGAACAACGAAAACACAACCTTCATAGTGTATGATCATAGGTATCAGCAAAGATTCTTTTGAACCAAGACAATCCCTTTACAAACCCCGAACCATGCTCTACATGCACCCATGTCTTTCTCCATAGTGTAGCAAGCAATCCACCCAAGAGTGTCGAGAGGAAAAATCTCGTATGTGTCTGAATAATATCAGGATTATATTTCCTTACATAACGCAAAATACGCCAATATTGCCTCTGCCAAAATTTGGGGAAAGGATAATTGGGCACGATATCAAATGCTGGTAAAACGAGTACTTGATAGCCATCTTTCCAGTAGCCGATACACCTATTATGAGAATACACTCATTCCAAATTTTTATCCAACAAACCTCCATCCGCAAAGATACTTCCCTGTCCAACAGCAAAAGTAAGATTAATTAATGATCAGAATCATAATTTTACAAAATATATACTAAACTGTTCTGCGACAGATTCTAGTCATCATCTATGAGGTGGATAATAGGGAGTAAGTTGGACTACTTTCATGATAATCTTTTAAATCTCCATCTAAATAATGTGGTAATAGCCTTGACTCCATCTTTCCATTTGATTTTTTTCCCTTCAGCTACTTTCCTCGCAGTATAATGAATAGGCACTTCTCCATAGGTAAATCATTTGCGCAGAAGTAACATAGTGATCGCAGGCTCCCATTCAAATCTTGGCTCTGGTGGAAGCAATAAATACTTTCTTAGCTTGCTTGTATACAGTTTATAGCAGGTAGGCTCATCAGAGACTCGTTTGAAGGTCAATAGTGAGGTCAGGAAAGAAACGGCCAATCAGCCCAGCAAAAAAGATGCCGTAGAATAATTATTTTTAAACTTTTTGATTCACGCAATCCTAGACCCATAGACAAAATCCAAATTATCCTTTTCCAATTTCTCGATAAGGGGGAGATAATCATGAGGATTATATTCTGAATCGGCATCTTGGACGATAAAGAGATCTCACGTAGCTATTCTAAATCATTCTTTAAGAGAATATCATTTCCCATGATTCTTGTCATTTTCTATATACTGGATAGTATTGTCAGGATAACTTTTTTGCAAAAATTTTTGAATAACTGATTGACTATCATCGGTACTCCCATCATTCACGAGAATAATTTCTTTCTCATATCCCAGGCGAGAAAGATCGACAGCGATAATTTCCTCTAATGTTTTGCAAATAGTTCTTTCTTCATTAAGGAAAGGGATGACGACAGACAATGTTTTCATAATTATTTTTTGAAATTAAAAAAGTAATTCGAAATATAATTCCAGACGAATACAACAGCCTTAGCAATAATCGCAGCCACGAGATAGTACAATGCAATCTTCGAGACAAAAAGCCAAAGTAAGAGCATATATAGGCCTTGTCACATCAACTGGAATAATAGGAAGAGTCCTCATTGTTGTAAATGTTTGTTTGAGAAATCTCTAAACGTAAGATATTTCTGGAAAAAATATCCAAAACTCAAGCTGATAATAAATGCCAAGATAGCGGAATAGAGGTAATAGATATGACAAACATCTGTGAAAAAATACAACATGAGCAAATCAAGCACAGCAGCCAATCATCATCAGATGGAATACCTAATCACTTGATATGATAATAGTTTTACGATTATTCTTTTCATGAAGAAAGAGCAAACAAAGGACTAAAAGCGAGAAAGATGACAAACGACATAGTAAAGACTCTGTTTATCGTCGTTTGATCAAGAGCGAATTTATAATTTTCAGTAAGAAGAAATACTAAGAGGAATATAACAAATATAACAATAGGAGTAATAAGAAGGAACGCGCTCCCAAGATCATTCTTTTTCTTATTTTTGAAGAAGAAGAAAATCATTAAAGCAATAAGTACCAGAATGATATTATAATTATCAGACCCCGTAAAGATAAGTGGGAACTGTCTAAAAATCTCCCAATGCACCGACGAGGATAATGCAGCGCCAGACTCCACTCCAGCAGCTTGATTAAATCATAAACCGTGATACATTTTGACCAACAAAAATGGAAGGAAGAAAAAAGCAAAGGATCAGATACTATACCACAGATTTTTCCTATCACGAACGAATGCCTTTACTACTGATATAAACTGTTTACGAAGTAAGAGTATCAAAACAAACCCTATAAGTATTCAGGGGAAATAGACAATCGTACCGTCATTTTTTATATTAGCAAGAATAAATCCAAAAAGAAATGCCAAAGAAAGATAATCCCCATCATAGGCATCGAGAAATTTCCAAAAACCCCATATGCTCATAACGGCAAAGATAGCACAAGCTAAATCGACATATCATTCTGTAGCATGGAAAAAGATCAGTGGCAGTCAACAAATACATATAGCAGGCAATAAGGCATAGAAAATATTTTTTGTCTTATCAAAGATAATTTTCGCAGAGAACAAAATCAGCCCAAGGAAGAGAAACCACTGCCACATATTGATATAAATATCATCAAAAGATCAAGCGAATGTAGCTATTTCTGTCTTATAAATAGGAGCAAAAATAGGATATCATAATTTGCCTCTTCCCAGGATT
The DNA here is from genome assembly GCA_964504915.1 of uncultured Candidatus Peribacteria bacterium. GTDB lineage: Bacteria > Patescibacteriota > Gracilibacteria > Absconditabacterales > Absconditicoccaceae > CAJBLF01. The sequence goes on along the minus strand of CAZDFH010000004.1, from coordinate 112,497 downwards.
TCAGACTTGTCTCAGAAAATTTTTACTCATCCATCATAATAGACATTGACGGAAACCTGATTCCGGTTCCCAAACGTATCATCAGAGTAGGAAGGGAGATTAGCTCTATAAATAAACGTCAAAATAAGCATATAAAGAACAAAAATCAGCCCAACGAATAAAAATATTTTCTGCTGTACAGACAAAGAAAAATAAGAATGCCTGATTGCATTCACGGGTGATGTTATTTTGAGCGTATCTACATATGCACGAAAGGATGCCTTCTGGATAATAATTTTAAACAAGAAAATAATAACGAGACATCAAAGAAGGATAAAATATTCTCCGACTCAAATACCGAAATGAATAAATTGCAAATTAAAGAGCCCAAAAGCCACCACGGCAAAACCAAGAAACCATGAGAGTAAATAAAACAACCACCCAGTAAATTTCTTACCAAAAAAGATCCAAAGAAAAAATATTCAAGGGATAAGAGGCAGAAGAATATTTAACAACACATTTTTAATCAGCAACCAGAAAGATGTATCCAGCATAAGATTTATTGATTATTATCTAAAAGAACATTGCCATGATATTGCAGAAGCACCTTTTTACCAGTAAATGCTGCAGGTGCTGGCTTCTGGTAAAAGAGAAGGTAATCGGCTTTTTGAGCATCTTGAATGAGATTGCATGGCTCCATATAGACAAATGACCAGTGAATCCTGTATGGCCAATCTGGTTCACTTTCGGCATACATAGTACACTTCTGTGGATGTTTATCATCCAAATGTAATGTTTTTCTGACCTTATCAGTAAAGACGAGATAATCTCACAATCCAAAGAATGTCCTCGTATCAGATGAAGCGAAGGTAAAATCTTGTAGTCATTGATGTACAATACTCGTATAGGTAAAGAGATTTCTTATACCAATAATAAGGAAAATCCGACATCATAAGAAAAATAACATCCTACCCTTCCTTTCTTTTCATCACTTCACAAACAGGAGAATGAGAACACCGATTAAAATGAATAATCGATATCCATATTTCACAATAGATGCACTTCATATTTTGACACCATATCTCAAATTAATACTATAAGGAGTCATTCCTTCCATCGACCAGAAACTCTTCCATCCTTGCGAAATCTTAGTTCCAAAGTCCATATACGACTGTTGAAGCGTCAATCCATTAGATTGCAAAGATCATTGTAAGATAAGGACGACCTGAGTGGAAGAAGGGAGTTGAGAAAAATTCTGTACATCTGCATAACGGAATTGTTTATCAAGAGGTAATGATCAATTTACCTGTACTATTTCTCCAGGGTAAATTTGCTGACCAACAAGGAAACCATAGCCAAAGACTCAGCTTCCCTGGACCGAACCAGCTATAGAAAGGAATTCACTAGTAGAGGTATTTCACAGAAGCACAAAACACTGAGACTCACAGAGAAAACTTACCTTGTCTCACATTTCTTGATATCCAGAAAATCACTGTTGCTCATATGCAAATGAAGGTAGTGCAAGAAACAACAAAAGGAATAATAATCGTTTGAGCTTCATCCGATATATATAGAAATAAAGTTCGACAAGAAAGGAATAAATATTTACTCTTTATTTACCAACAAAAATTACACAATCTTTGCCCTATAGTCACTACTGTTATGAATTTTTGCACCTAATCCATCTCTAATCTCGATATCACATTCTTTACATACTTGCACCTCAGGGATATTATCTGCAAATCTGTCTCATCATTTACCAAAAATCACTTTTGCATCTAATCAATATTTCTCTTTGATCAATGTATTGATATATTTTATACTTTTACATACTGAGCCATCTTGATCTACTGATAAAATGACATTATCAACTGATTTAAGAGAGGACACGACCCTCAACCTGAATTGCTCATCTTGGAAAACCTCGGATTTTCATGTTTTGCTTCTTACTTGTACATCATTATTCACAATAACCCACAATTCATCTCAAAGCACTTTACACAATTCTAGGCATTCAATATGCCCAGGATGAATAGGATTAAAATATCACGAAGCAATAACAATTGTCTTCATCGAAAAATTATTAAAAAATTAAAGTGATTGTGTAAAATTCCATCCATCACGGATAGCATCTTCGACTGTCCTCGTTGCTTTCCATCATAAAACTCTATGTGACTTACTAGGATCCGCATAGACACTAGCAGCATCTCCTGACCTTCTAGGTCAAATCTTATATGGCAATTGTTTTCAAGTAATCTTTTCAGTCAATTGAACCAATTCCATGACACTAGTTCATCTTCATGTTCACAAATTAATGACATCAAAGACTCACATACCATCATCCATTTTTTTCATGCCACCATCCTTTAATACTTCATAGGCAGAGAGATGAGCTTCTGCCAAATCCATGACATGGATATAATCTCTAACGCCTGTCCCATCAGGGGTAGGATAATCATTTCACCAAATATTAAGATGCTCGTAGCTACCAAGCAAAACTCCATAGAGATAAGGGAGCACATTATCTGGCACTCAACGAGGATTATCTCACAACAAACCACTAGGATGAGCTCCGATAATATTAAAATACCTAAGAGCGATAGTCTGGAATCCTAAATACATCGATAAATCATGCAAAATAATCTCCGACATGAGTTTGGTAGAGGCATAAGGATTTATAGTTTTGAGAGAAGCATTCTCATCATAAGGCAATGTGTTATGGATCGAATCGTAAATAGCGCAACTTGATGAAAACACTATCGTTCTAACACCATACTCTTGCATGACTGCATACAAAGTATTGCCTCCTCCGATATTATTATCATAATAAAGAAAAGGATGTGCACAACTATCTCATACGGACTTATATCAAGCGAAGTGGATAACCGCATCTATAGTATGTTTTTGAAAAACAGCAGAGAGTGCTAGCTTATCTCTTAAGTCACATTCATAAAATGAAACTGGCTTGGCAATAAGTTTATTGATTTTTTCCAAAACACCAACATCCGTATTGGACAAGTTGTCTACAATCACAACATCATATCCAGCGTTAGCAAATACCACCGCAGTATGAGATCAGATATATCCAAGTCCTCACGTAATCAATATCGCCATTTCTCTCTAAAATAAACTAAAATAATTTTCTCCACATTCCTCGATATTCCTCAATCTTCCTCCCTTAGAATAATCACATCTGCACGGGACTCTCCATTTTCTTTTTCATTTCATCAATCACTTTCTCAAAGGACTGGAATCCATATCTTTTGACTAATATGTCTTTCATTTTAGTAAAGTCCAAAGGCAAGACAAACTGATCCAAAGTCATCGTTTCGACTCCCGGCACCGTATGGAGTTGGATCAAATCTCTACTCCGATAAGCGTCTTCTTTCCCATCTATAAGTTTTTGCTTCAGTCATCCACTCACTTCATCTATATGGGCATAGATGCCATCCAAATCTTGATATTTTTTAATCAAGTCAGAAGCCTGTTTAGGACCAATCCCAGCTACTCATTTAATATTATCTGAGCTATCCCCTATCAATGCCAGATAATCTAGGATATACTTTGGCTCAAACATAAACTCTTGCAAAAATAATTTGGTATCAGTTGTTATTCATTTGATGGGATCTATTTCAAAAACATTATTTTTGAGTAGCTGTTTCAAATCTTTATCAGATGAATAAATATCGATACTCATATTTGGCTCATCTTGATGCTTCCTGACAATGCTTGCAATAATATCATCCGCCTCATATCCATCTATAGAGAGAAATGGGATACCCAGTTCCTTCACAATTTCTTTGGTCACAGGAATCTGATGACGAAAATCATCATCCATTTTTTTACGATTAGCTTTGTATTCGGGGAACGTCTCATGTCTGATAGTCTTGACTGGTGCATCCCATGCGATGACCAAATAATCTGGCTTTTCTTGGAAGACTTTAAACATCATACGAAAAAAGCCATAGACGACGTTAGTATTGTGCCCATCTCTATCAGTCAATGGAGGAAATGCATAGTATGCTCTATAGAGAAATCATGATCCATCAATCACAAATAATTTCATCCAACCAGTACAAGGAATAAATATTGCTATATATAGAATTTTCACTATAAAATACAACAGTATAGATAAAAAAGAAAAGAACGTAGGGGCGAATAGTGTTCGCCTATAGGCGTTTGGTAAACGCCCCTACAGCACTTACCTAAAATGACTTTTTTATCTATCACTAAAGAAAGTTTTTATTTACTATAGAGATATGAAGATATCTTCCCCCGACGCAATGATAGAACTCTGAGAACAACTAGCAAAAGATCATAAGGTACTTCTCCTGCAAGGTGACCTCTGAGCAGGGAAAACATTATTAACGAAGTGATTTGCAAGATGACTAGGTATCGATGATCACCTCGTTCAAAGCCCAACCTACGCATATCTCAATGTCTATGAGCATAAGCTCCTCCATATCGACATGTACAGGATAGAATCCTACGATGATCTGGTGCAAAAATGAATTCTGGCTCAAATGCACGAACACGAGTACATTATCATCGAATGGCCTAAATTCATCGACCAGCTCGGATTGACGTCATACACGCTATTAGATATCAACAAAATTTCTGAAGACGAGAGAGAAATTACTATAGAGGATTTCTAACACACGAAAGATAACGACATATGTAAAAAACTCCAAGAGCTTATCTCGGAGTTTATTTTTTATACTCATTATTCACTACTATTTGAAATAGAGATTATACTCATTAAGCGTATGTTCAAACTGAGAAATATGATAGTTAGAAAGATTCTGTTTACAGGTATTATCATCATCTCTCAATAATTTGAGAATGACCAAGAAATTATCAAATTTCTGAGTAATTTCTTCTACTTCTGCCTTAGAAAGTTTTTTATTTTCTTCTACTTTATCCATCACAAGCAGAGTAAACGCATTGACTACTTTTTTCACATCGGACTTCTGGAAATCAGGGAGTTGCAAAGTAAAATCATTTTTATTAATATTTAAACTAACAGGTTTATAGACGATACCAGATTTACATGCATTGAATTTATTGATCTCATTTTTGAGCGTATCTTTCAATTCTATAAGTGTCCCTGTAGAGAATACTGGTTGATACACAGTATAGCCGAAGGAAATAACACCACTAGCATTCACAGAAAAAGATCATGAATACACGACTGTATTACCCACGAGATCTTCTACCTGTAATCTGAAGACATATCATCTCGCAACTTGTATTCACGTAAAGGTATAGACTTGACCTGTTTGATATGTCGTTCACGTCCAAGACGTTACTGCAGATCCAGTAGTAGTATAATTGATCGCAATACGCGCAAGCTCCGAAGTCACAAATGATAAGGTCAATCATGAGCCGATAGTGCCCGTCAATGTCATCCCAGAAATCACAGGAGCTGTCTTATCAAATGACAAATCACCTGTTCAGACAACAAGACCAGTATTTCCAGCAAGATCAGCATATGCTAAAGCATACGTGAGTATACCCTGAGCAAATCCAGAATTCAATACCTGCCCATACGTATATGTCAGACCAGATTGCGTCACTAACGTAGCACCAGTACCTCAGATGAGAACTATTTGACCAGACAATGTTTCGCTTGCTGTAAAGGTAAGAAGAACCTGATCACTCAATCCGACAATACCAGAAACTGCATCAGTCGAAGTCAAAGTGACGCCAGTAAAGGTAGGAGCACTATTATCTATCGTAAAGATATTGCCTGTAGTGAGCACTATGCCTTGGCTATCCAACAGTCTAATCTGATATCCTGTAGCAGAAGAAGTATATACACCAGTAGCCACACCAGTATACAATACCACACCACTTGTACCCGTTACTGTATACATACCAGAAGTCACCAATCAAGAAGTGTTGGTATATCCAGAAAGCAATAAGGTATCGAAGGTATATCCACTAGCTAGCGAGCTAATGGTTGTCAGAGAAATCCGTTGATGATTATGATCATATAGTTGGAGAGTAAGCAACTGTGTATGCCCAGTACTCGTACAATCTGTAGTAAGATATTCCCATACAAAAGAAGATGTTCATCTCAATAGAGCACCAGATACCGGAGAAAGCCAAGCGATATCATCTGCAGTGCAGATGCCATCAGTACCAGTCGTTTCCTGAGATTCTAGATGGACAAAGCCACCAGTTTGATCCTCTCAATTATTACCTGTCAACAGATCTCCAGTAGACTCTTCTACAGGGCAGAGTAATGTACCTCCTGTCCAATATCCAGGCATAGAAACACATGGTGATGTCGCTGCGACATAGGTTTGTCCAGTCAATGTACATGATTGTACTGGATCGACATAGACCTGATCTATCAGATTACCACTTTCATCCAAACTACCTCCTGTATAATATCATTCGATAGTAGTGACGCACTCCTCTGTACCTCCAGTATAATATCAAGGGACAAAAGTACATACCTGACTTTCTTCGACATATGTCTGGCCAGTCATGACACATCACGTCTCCTGATCAGCGAATGTAGAGTGTGTATAATTAAATACACCTACCCCAGCAACAAAGAAAATCAACATCTTGGTAATAGCAAAACCACCAAATATTCAGAATAAATATTTCTTATGATGTTTTTTGACGTGTTGACCTACCGTTTTGGCGTGTCTCTTGACGTGATGAAACATGTTTTTCATGGGAATACTAATGATAAATAAATCCATTACCTCAAGTATACTCAGAAAGTTTTTTTTGTCAAAGAAAAGACACTTTTTTATACCCTTTGGATTCATAACATCATCCACATGTTTATGAAAAAAACTACTCCCAGCAGGGAGTAGCTCTATCCACTAAAAAAAGATATATATTACAACTTAGCTAATAATTGTTTAATCTGTAACAATGCAGATAATTGGTCTAACAACCCTCAAGTTTGTACCTCAGCAGCTGGCACCACTTCTTCTACTTCAGGAAGTGCAAAGTTGTACACATCTACCAATACCTGCGCAAACTCACCTCTCGTCATATTTTCTTGATCAGCTTTTGCAATATCATAGGTAAACGACTTTCTCGTAGCTTTGCCAAGAATCGTATATACTTCATGTCTCGTCATCAAATTGTCTGGCAAGAAGTAATCCTGTCACCTCTTATTGACCGTAAGAAAATCCAACAATCCATTATCATATGCATAGTAGACAAACGGTGAATAAGAAGCCGAACCTACATCGACGAATGGAGATGCAAACCCAGAAATATAGTCAGTAGATAATGTTTTACCCTTAGACACAAGCATTGCATTCACCAACATAATGACAAAGTCATAACGATGAAGATAATTATCTGGAGTAAATTGAGGAGATTGTGTAGAGACTATACCCAGTCCAGCCAAAGTAGAGATAGCAGACTGATACGGATGACCAAAAATATCTATAAACGGCGTCTGAATCATTTGTGTGCCAGAAGCATAGGGAAGCATACCATCGGCATTAATATCAAAGGCCATAACTAAATATTCAGCACCTTCTCATCTTGCCACCACATCATCACGTTCTAGTTGAAGCAAACGAACCATACCACTAAACTGATAGTTAAGGTTGACTAACATCTGACCTATATCTTGAGAACTAACAAATCTTTGCATACCTGCCATCGTCTGATTGTCTCCAGACACGTGAGACAAAAGATTGAGATGCATAGCGGTAGCCACATATCTACTTGGCAATGTATCATCACCAGAGAACATTCCTATCAAAGATAATCACTGTTCACCACTTAGACCATATCCGACTTTCAAGCGATAGAGATCTACCACCATCTTAGTTAAATCGTATAAGCGAAGATAATTATCTGGATAAAATTTTCCTCATTGTCAGGCGACAATCCCCTCCTTTGCCAAGAGATTAATGTATGAAGCATGTGGATGATTCTCGGTATCAGCAAAATAATTAACAAGCTGGACACCAGAAGACAAGGTACGCACATCAATAGCCTGTGAAGATGGAGCGACAGTGGAAGCAGAAGAAGAAAGTAAGGAGCTTCAGGCACTGCGATCTCAAATCATTTCACGGACCTCCTGCCATACCCCAGCAAGCCTTTGTCAGAGCACTTCACCAAAATCAGCTAGACTTTTATCACCTGCAGATGTTTCAGAAGAAACAGTAGCAACAGGAGAAAATGACTCCTCGGGAAGAGAAGCATATCCAGCAAACGTGGAAGCACCAAACATAAGAAATGCAAGGCAGAAAGTGAAACTAAATAATGATTTTGCGCTTTTGTTTGATTCTAATTTCATGGAGAGGGTAAGAAATTAAATCGACAGTAGTATACACCTTTTTTTTGATTTGTCAATACAATCTCCCAAATGACTTTTTGATTCTTTTCACCTTGGAAAATTATTACAATTCATTACAACCCATTACGACTCATTACAAGCCATTACGATTTTTTTACATCTTCCAATATATATCTATGAAGTATGCCATCAAAACCATTGCATGAATCCAAATTGTTTTTGCTCCTATGATCGATGCCAATTCTGTCACGATAGAAATCGTCTGCAAGGCCGGCAATATTTATGAAACGAGAGAGAATAATGGTATCAGCCATTTTTTGGAACATTTATTTTTCAAATGAGGAAAAAAATATCCTACTCCCAAAGCTGTAGCCGAAGCAGTAGACAAATTTGGAGGAGAATTTAATGCCTATACAGGCGACGAATATGCTGGCTATTATGTAAAATGTGCTCCAGAGTTTGTTCATCAAGCCATGGATGTCCTAGGAGATATGATGATCAACCCAACATTCCCCAAAGATGAATTGGAAAGAGAAAAAGGTGTCGTCATACAAGAATTGAAAATGTATGAAGATAATCCTATCGCACTCGTCATGCAAAAACGACAACGTTATTATTTCTGAGACAATAGCTATGGCTGGGCCACAATTGGTACAGAGAAGAATATCCAATCATTTACCCAAGAGAAGCTTTTCGCCCATCAAGCAGACCTGTATACCAAGGACAATCTCATTATCGTCATTGCTGGTAAGGTACACGACGAAGTAGCACTCGACAAACAAATACAAGACATCTTCGGAACATTACCAGAGAAGAAAAAAATCAGTAAACCTCCTTTTGTGCAAACCCTACCCACAGACAAAGTTGCGTTTTACGACAAAAAAACAGAACAAAATCACCTGGTTATCTCCGCGCCCGGATTTGATGGAAACAACGAACACAGATACGCCGCCAACGTTTTAGCTACCATTCTCGGAGGGAATATGTCCTCTAGATTATTTCAGAATATCAGAGAAAAACAAGGATTGTGCTATTATATCCAAGCGAAACATATGAGTAGCCAAGATACAGGATTTTTCCTCATCAGAGCAGGTATCGACAAAGAAAGATTTGATTTCTGAGTAGAGAAAATATTTGAAGAAATCGAACGCATTGCGAATGGAGATATTACCCAAGAAGAATTTAATAATGCTATAGGATATAATGAAGGGCAGATCCAAATGGGTATAGAATCATCAGATGAGATGGCAAGTTTCTTAGGATGACAATTTCTGATCTACAACAAAGTAGAGACATTACAAGAAATTTTGAAAAAATATAAAGCACTCAAGCTCGCTGACATTCAAGCAATTGCAAGTAAACTCAAAAGAGAAAATTGTTTCTTATACTATATCAGGTAGGGCCCAACCGTCTTTTTGCATATCCTGCAAAATAGGATATATTTTTTCTTTATCATCACCGACCTGAGAGAGCTGGCTCATTTGTAGATCAAAATCAGGGAAAAAAGTATCCATCAATGAAGATATCGAGTCCTTATCTCCAGATACGTCAGCAAAGAGTCCGTCAACCTCAGTATAATGAAACATATCTTTTAGTTGTGCAAAGGAAGGAACGGGAAGATCATCTTTACACTTCAACCTGTGTTCTAATGTCGTAGCAGTAAACCTTATAGATGTAGAGAGAAAGAGCATTTCCAAAAAGTGGAGGTCACTTTGTGTAGCAATAGGAGTATCAAGTTTCCGCTCCTGTTTGTATCCTGTACGCTTAATTTTTGCATCACCATACACGGATTGGAAATGATCCAAGAAAGAACTAAATGGCTCCATAGAAAGTTCATTCTTTGGACGCCCAGCAATATGGAGATACTTAGCGACAGCAGCAGTAAACTCATCATAAGGAATATCCTGCCCTGACTGCATACGTACATAGAAAAGAGAATACAAATCGGCAATCATACTAGAAAGCGCATCAGCATGTAGAGATATCTTAGACTCTAGAGCATTAAATTGCACTCCTATTGTATCTGCCATAGATAAGAGTTCTTTTCTTCTATGTCCTATATCGTGCTTTCCTCACAGCAATAAATTTCTATCTACAGAGATATTTTTACCGGCAATCTTTTTAAATCTCCATATTTTACTCGACATCAGAAAAAATGACTTAGCATTACGAATCTCCTGCATCAACACCTGGAGTGATGCATGATCTTTGACATTTTTTACCATCAAGAGTACTTGATCCATATGATCAAACACAGGAACAAGGATATCCTTAATAGTTGCCAAGAGCCTATCCGTTTGGTCTATCTGATTATCAATACCAGCCATGACTTCCCCTTGTCATCTCATAAGTGCGTATACACTAGCATAGGAATTGATAGTAGCGGAAAACTCAGGTTGGACTTCACTTCTTATACGTTCACCCAATGTCACATTATAGAGTTTACTTTGTATCTGCGTAGTCACAGGAATCCCGTCAATATCACCGATTCTTTCGGTACGTTTCTGTGTGCCTTTTGTCTCATATGATAATCCACGAAATTGTAACAACTTCTCTTTAAAATTTCTACAATCGAGATCCAGCACATCAATACCCAATCTTTGTTTCATGAGAGGAGTAACCTGAGAAGGGACAACAATAAAATCTTCTGGATCATGGAGAGTATCTACATAATATTCTGGACGAGAATATATCAACTGGACGGTGTTCCTAAATGTCCTATGTAATGCCTGTTCTTGACCCATAGTACGTGCCAATCTCACTGAACTCTTCACGGTATATCCAGCCTGGATACGAGCATCTTGCTGTTGGGTCTGTATCTGCAAAGAAAGGGTATCTATACTGGTATCAAGGATATCCAAAAGTTTAGACTTAGTAATCCCTGCAATATCTGCTTTAATATGAAAAGTAGTAAAGATACACATAAACTGATCCTTACAACGTTGAATAAATCCAGCAAAATCATCCTTAGTGTCAGTGACTACTTGTTTGAGCAGAAGGAGAGAAGTATAGATTTCTGAATTTTCGATAGGCATAAGAACACGAAACAGAGGTAAAACTACTAATCTCTAATATACTACATTTCCCCCACTAAATTTCAACGGAAACTTGACTTTGTGAGTATAATTGATATATTCTTCGGCAAGAAAACAAAAAAATAACAATAAAAACCATTCATATGAAAAATCAGAAAGACCCTAATCGTCCACGGGACCCTCTTGCAAAAAAAGTGGCCCAGGGACTTGCCATCATAGGCATCATAGGTATAGTCCTAGCATTAGCATCACTCTTTCTCGGTTTCCCGACGAAAGAATCGATGACATTACAGTATGTCGTAGATTATAGATTTCCACTCTGTAGTCTCGGAGGAGGAATCCTCTGCTTAGTAATAAGTGGAATAATCAATTACTTAAGTGAGAATTAAACCACCACCATTATGAAAACAATCAAACTTACTGTATTTATCATCATGATCGGCATCGCCGGTCTGATAGCTACATCAGGATTCGCCTACCTTTGCCATGCCTTATCAGGCAAAAGCGAGAAGGGAAGAACCGCAACCCCGAAAGAGAGGACCGAAATTCTCGGAAAGATGGCGTTAGCCGGGATCTTCACTGGTCTGCTCATCTACGGCTATAAAAACCGTAGCAAGGGCAATATCAGTGATGGCGAGGAATAAAAAAGAAAACAGACATTAACCCTATTTCCAGAAGGCACGGTACTCCGTAGCCTTTTTGGCGACTGAAAAAGCAGGCACATACGTCCATCCAAAATTTCCGTTGAGAATAGCTAGCAAAACCGTACAAGTAAGTCAGAAAATATATTTTTTTCCTTATATATCATCACGAAATGAGCCAAGTAACAGACGAAATCTTATCCAATATCGACATTGTAGACATTGTCAGCAAGTACGTTCCGCTCAAGAGAGCTGGGGCAAATTTTTCTGGTAATTGCCCATTTCACAACGAAAAAACTCCCTCATTTATGGTATCCCCCACCAAGCAAATCTTCAAATGCTTCGGTTGTGGAAAAGGTGGCAATGTAATTACCTTCCTAGAAGAAGTCGAAAGAATAGATTTTTGGGATGCGATCAAAGAATTGGCAAAAGAAGCAAATATCGACATTTCCAAATATCAAAACGATAAATTTAATGACCAAGCATATACCGATGGCAAAGAAAAAATCAAACGTCTCCACACATTAGCTCAGCAGTTTTTCGTCCAGGAATTAGCTAAATCTGCAAGTGCACTTGCCTATGTCAAAGACAATAGAAAACTAGATGACAAGACAATAGAAACGTTTGGCGTAGGATATGCACCAGATAGTCATTATGCACTCTTGCAGTTTTTAAAATCCAAAGGATTTGCTGATGCTGACTTGGTCGAAGCGTCTTTGGCAAAAAAAAATCAGACTGGCGAAGCGTACAGCTTCTTCAAACATAGGATCACCTTCCCTATTTACGACTTGATGAATAACGTAGTCGGCTTTAGTGCGAGGATCATCAATCCAGCCGACAAGCCAAAATATCTCAACAGCTCCGAGCACAAGGCATTCGAAAAATCCAAACTCCTCTACTGACTCAATATTGTAAAACAGAATATCAAAGTACACAACCACATCATCATCGTAGAAGGACAAATGGACGTCATTGCGTTGTATAGACTTGATATGCCGACAGGAGTTGCGACATGTGGAACTGCCTTAACGACAGAGCATTTAAAACTCATCAAAAGATATACAGAAAATGTCTATCTACTCTTTGACAATGATAATGCAGGCCAAGAAGCCACTATCAGAGCATTGAATACTGCATATCAGAATAATATTTTCCCCAAAGTGATTCGCCTGCCACAAGAAATGAAAGATGCTGATGATGTAGCCAATAGAAGTGATGGAAAAGAAATACTCAACCAATGTTTCAAAGATGCTCAGGACGGATTTGTCACCACATTCAACGAGCTCAAAACGAGAAAAGACTTCTCTTCGCCGATAGATAAACACAAAATTTTTAACATGATGTTTGGACTGATCCAGAGTATGAATAATGTATCACTACAGCAACATTATGTCCAGACCATGGCCGATATCGCAAATACTCCGTACGAGGTCATGTACCAACAATACAAGAAATTTGGGAAAGATGAGGGCAGATATACCATACCAAAGAGCAAAGCAGAACCGACCTACCAAATAGACAGATCTATATTGTCCGCAGCATTATTCTGCGATAACTTTATTGATCAATTTATAGAAGACCAAGAACTCCGAGCTCCACTCAGACAATTAGTAGAGAAGCTTATCATTTTGTTGCCTGAGAGCCCATTTGCTAGAGCCAGAACGAGTGAAGATGAAAGCATCAAGACGACAATCGCAGAGATGCAACTTCGACGAGAAAAAGAACTCAATGACGGACACGACGAGAAAAAAAGATTTCAGATTATTAAACAAACAATCAACAACATCATCCACGACGATATCAAAATTATCTTCAAGAATAAAACCGTCAGCGATGAAGACAAGAAGGAAATTTTGAAACTGAAGCAATTAAGCGAATAGAAAATAAGCATAAGACGTAAGACAGGAGACGTAAGACATGAGAAAAAAGATATCTCAAATCTCATATCTCAAATCTCATATCTATTTGATAGGTGCACTTACAACAGCTACATGAGCATATCTGATGATCAAGAAAATTAGAAATGCAGTAATCGTAAAATCTATCAAGGTAGAAATCACTTTACCATACAATACTCCCCTATAAGACAATTCTTCTATATTTTTCAATTTCAATTTTTTGAGGACGGGACTAAGCAATAATGGGGTAATAAGATCATCGATCAACCCTTTTACCAATTCACCAGCCTTGGTAGCCACAAGTAGTCAGACTGCGATACCTACGACATTATACTGACTCAAGAAAGCCATAAATTCTTTGAACATAAGAAAAAAATAATAAATAAAAATCACCTATCTTATAGTGATAGATGAATGTATTTTCAATACAAGTTGGAGAATTATGCACACAAAGCACTATGCGTATATCATTTCTTTCTCAGACCTAAGTAAATATTTTTACAGAGTTCATCAATAGCATATATCTGACTGTATACCTTCTCATACACCTTGTTCGGATCTTTATACAACACGTGCTTGGGGAGCTTATGTCGTCTAACAAAACCTCTTTGCATGGCGTCAAATCATTCACGATCTTTTGCAAAATCATCGTAATAATTCATAAAAAGTGTAACAAGTTCTTCTCTCTTATGCATACGCAATATAAAGTTTTTTTCATCAATACCCAATGAGGTAAATACCTCATGGACAGCATTGATATACTCTTTACTTTCTGCATCCGTCTTGGTCAGTACAAGATCCCATTTATATCATCAAGGCAAAGTATAGATGAAATTATTGGTTACATCCTGCAACCATTTGATGGGATCCTTTAATTTGAGAAATTCAAATTGCAAAGACATATCATCAAGAGATAGGACATCAAAAAGCTTATCCATATTGCCTTGGGCATAGGAAAGTGAATTGAGAGCAGATGTCTGCTCAAGAGATTCTACAGAAGGTCAACTATCTTGCATAGCAATGATATATATAAACATCTCTATTATACTCAAGACATCAAAGAAAGTCAACTTTTGGAACCACAAGCTCTTGCAATAAAAAACAAAAAACGTAGGTTAAAATCAGTCATTTTTATTTCATTATCACGCAATAATGAATTTCGCTTTTGAATTTTCTGGTGCCGTTACTACATGAAGTATTAGCCCAGAGGCTATGTGACAAATCAGCAATATGCTTGGTGGCATATTGTGAACATTGCTCGGTGGTATGTTTGTCGTCCGAATGGTTATCTTCTTAGCCATCGTCGTATTTATGATCATTTCTCGATGGAGAGTATTTGAGAAAGCTAGTTTACCAGGACGAGGAATTTTGATCCCATTTTACAATCGATATCTCATGTTCAAACTCGGAGGTCGATCAGGATGGAATTTTCTATGGATTTTAATTCCACCAGTATTTGGCATCTTGATGATTATAAACTTTTTTAGAATCGCAGTAAGATTCCAGAAACCAGCAATTTATGGCTTAGGAATATGGTTAGTAAAAATCGTATTCATCCCTATCCTTGCTTTTGACAAATCTAAATACACACCTTTGAAGAAAAAATAAATCTGAATTTTTTCACGAACATCTACAGAAACGTTGGGCCTCAAACCTGACGTTTTTTCACAATCCACACCTTGATTTTCCTCAGCAGATAAGTAGTATATAGCCCAAGCAACAAAAGTTGCCCTAACGAGCAATAATGCACGTTAAACACAAAAAAAATGATTAAGTTTATGCAAGAGACAAATGGATCCTTCGCATATTGCGAAGTAAAACAGCTGTATGCCTTAGACGAAAAAATTGAACTCGCTGAGTTTGATTTGCAGTATTGGCAGCCCATTGAAGAGATGGGGAAAAAAATTAAGTTCGAGACGGAAACCACGGATAGTAAGTTGTTCTTACTAAAAGTGGTTGAGGACAGATTCAATGACTGTTTCCTTTGTCTAACCGACGAAGAGAATCATCAAGAATATAGATATTTGATCCCTGATCAGTATCTGTCCGAAACCCCCCAGCCTCTTTTTCTAGGAGATACTGAGGTTATCATACCGACTCTATACGATAGTACCTGCACAGCATACTATCGCGAAGAATAATAATCACTGGAAATCTTGAATCATGTATTCAAGATTTTCTGCATAAAGAAGAAAGATGAATATTCAATCCACACCTTGAATTTTCTCAGCAAATCTTTATAGTAAGTAGACTCTATCTCTAATAGAGATTCTGGGAGATTTGGATATTCGAAAATTTGAGTATTTGTACATTCTTCGCCAGAAGCCAATGGGGGTGTCTTGGATTTGATAGAAGGACTCCATAGGTAATGACCGCCACTATTCGATGATCGTACCGAGTTTAAAATAATCGATCACAGCTGAAAATGCTAAAACAACAACTTCTAGCCTAGCTAGAGCTGGTCTCATCAGACAAAGTGTTTTAACTAACGCTTTCGCCTAGATAGACAGTAACCATCCTCGTTGTGAGACTCCTACTATCCACGAGGCGACTAAGTAGGAACGCATAAAGTTGTTAGGACAAAAACCTACGCCTGTTTGTTGGCTAACGTAGCTCGTACTAATAACTCAAAAAATCTGTAGCTAATAGATAAACTATTGTGGTAGAAATTGTTACGTATGCCTTTTAGACATGGGATCGTTGCCCATCACCTCCAAAGAAAAATTTTACAAATTTTTCTACGAATGAAGAATAAGAATGTAGAAGGGGGAAATCTCTATATACACCACTTCTCCTCGATTTAGACACCAAAAGACAGCGAGAAGATTCTCTTGCTTATCTGTGTGATAAAGATATACTCATTATTGAGTTACTAACTCACATTTTATTATTTTTTTCAACATTACAATGTCTAATGGTACAGTAAAGTTCTTCAACACAGTTAAATGATTTGGTTTTATTACTCCTGACGATGGTACAAAAGACGTATTCGTACACATGTCTGGATTGGCAAATGGTGTATCAATCGTTGAAAACGATAGAGTACAATATGAAACACAAGAGTCAGAAAAAGGACTAAATGCAATAAATGTAGAAAAGATCTAGTCTACTACAATAATAGACAGCTAAGGGATGAGATGAATTTCTCATCCTTTTGCTAAAAGGAAAAAAATGTAAAACAATTAAGCCCCTGCATGCAGGGGCCTAAAAGTAAAAAATGTCATGGGACTCTGGTGAGCTGCAACTTTTTCAACTTCCCGATAGTAGGAATTTTACTGGTAAATTCAGCAACTACGTCAACGCCAGTCTGATGGCTGACATAAGTAGTGGAATCTACCATGGGATTGAAATACGGAGGAGGATACTTGGTCAGGAAGAAATCCAAACCATCCCCCATACGCACACCACGTTCTGTTGGACCGTGCCACTTAGGAAAGAGCTCAATACAACAGAGCAGATTGTTTTTCCAAGTAAATCGCATAGCGGTATCAGAAGGGATGACCTGATAATAGTCATTGTATCCACCGTCATGCCCATCGTAAATGGACCACAAGCAGTCTGTGCAGATATTGGTGGCTACGGCACCTCCAGTAGGAATGCCGATATCCCCATCATGGCCATAAGCCAAAAACTGCCAATCTTGAAGGCCAATAAAGGCCTCCCAATACACATTGGTAGTATTGGTAGGACAATCACCAAACGGTTTGGGTTTGGGAGGATCATCATGCTTGCAGGAACATAAAGAAATAACAATTGCGAGGAACAAAAAAAATTTTTTCATAAGTCGTTTGGGTTTGGTTTACTGAGAATTTATACCGACTTTCTACGAGAAGTCAAGCCAGACCAGGAAAGATATTTTTTCTTTTTAAGATGGACTATTTCTTCTTTCTTCGCTCTCCCCAATGCCTTGATACGCAACTCTTCTTTACTCGCAGTATTTCTGTCTTTGACTTTTTTATGTCGGACTAATGTCACGGGACGTCTACTCTTCGTGTACTTCGCTCCGACACTGGACATATTGTGATCAGAGATTCTTTTCTCCAAATCTTTGGCAATGCCAGTATAGAGCGTCTCATCACTACATCTCACCATATAGACAAATCGCATAAGCAAAAAATCAAAATAAAATATCTTATACTGTATATCCAAAAGGAAGTAAAATCACAACAAATATAATCTCAGAGATATCCTAAGTATCACAATGTTTCCCTATACAGCAAAAAATGAGGGGCAACGCTCATTTTTTTAGTTATACATATTTATTTAGCAAAATCGTCTTCCATATCATGGATATCTGTTTTTAGTTTTAGCTTCTTTTTGATGTCAGCGACTCTGTCTTGTACAAATGCGTATGCACCTTCATCTTGTGATTCAGTTGGAGCAGAATTAATGTCATAATTCAAAATTTTAGCCATATACTTTCAAGCATCCACAGGATGAAGAAGATATTGTTTCCATAGTGTAGGATCGGTCCTTTGCAATTCACCAGTAGTAGAAAAAAATGATGGACGGCTAAATAAGTCTCTTTCGCCCCCGATTAGAAGTGTATCAATAAGGTATTCGGGTAAGACGTCATCTAGATAATCCATCATTTGTTTAATCTCAGGGATATCATACCCATTACCTCCATCTCATTTAATGAGCCGGCATCATATATCTTTATTACCAAAGAAAGGATACCGTTTACCAACATTCTTACCATCAGTTCCTTTACTACTTTGATAAAAGGGAATTTTAACACCGTTAAGGTTAGCAATTACTGCCATCCTTCATTGTGTCTGAGGTATATATCTTTTGCCTTCTGGACTTTCATATAAGACATGTGTAGCGAACAAAGCATCTATCCTTTCTTTGAAAGGCATATGCTTATCTATCACAGGAAGATCAAAAAGTTTTCCCCCAAGAGCTTCGGCAAGTGATTTTTTTTCTGGGATGACACATCTCTTATCAAAATCAAAATCAGCGACTAATGGTTTATTAGGTTTCTTATCAAAATCAAAATCGGCAATTGAAGGTGTAATGGTCCCTGGGTGATTATTATTCATAACGAATAATAGTATGACATAAAATAGTATCATAAGTATATCCAGATAGAGCCATTTTGCAAATTATCAAAAGGCTTATTCCAATGTAATATCTCCTCTCTTGGCCAATTCCACGAAACAATCTTTCGTCGCCTGAATATCAGCCATCGCATCATGAGCATTTTTGATCTCCTTCCCAAACAAATGCGAATACAATAAACCAAGTCTTGGTCTCTTTTTTGGCAAGTCCTTGATATGATTAATATCTTTCATCGTACAAAAAGTCTTGATCCTTTCCCAATTATAACATTTATCTATTCTCTGACATTCTTGCTGGAGCATTCTGATATCAAAGGAAATATTATGCCCGATCACATGATCAGATTTATCAATGTACTCTAGAAATTCATCAATATAGGTTTCGATATAATCATACTTCGCAACATGCTTGGCGCTTATTCAGTGAACCATCTGAGCAAAATAATTTATCTTAGTCGTAATATTAATATATTGATTAATCCTCGCCTCTTCATGGAATTTCTTCCCATCAAAAATCCCATAAATCGCAGCGAACTGCAAGATCTGATCTGTCGCAGAAAGTCCAGTCGTCTCGGTATCGATAAATAACACTGATTTTCATTTCCTCTTAATCATGACAATATTGAACAATAAAATAATCTTCCATCTTCCATTTTCCATTTTCCATTTTTTTTATTCTCTCGCGCTCAATTCAAACCATCTATACTCTTTCTGTTCTAATAAACGAACGATTTTTCCAAGTTCTTCAGAGAGCAATCTAATATCATCATAGGCAATATCCGCACGCTGAAAGATATTGTTAATCTCATCTCTCTGCTTCTCCAATTCATGTATCTCCTTGGCTAATATATCCAATTCTCTTCTTTCCATATAAGATAATTTTTTCTTTGTTTCTTCGGCCTCAATAGGTTTATTCCCCGCCCTGTTAAGGGAGCCCACCTTCGTGGATAAAGGGTTTGGGGTGGGTTTGTTAGCGTCCCCCGATCATTTCTTTCAATCTTCAATTGCGAGTTTATACTCGCTATACGTTCCCCAAAAATCTTTCACGACTCCATCTCATTCCAAGATAAACAAGTGATCCGTAATTCTATCCATAAAGAATCTATCATGAGACACCACAATCAAGCAGCCTTTAAATCCCATGAGAAATTCTTCCAGTACTCAAATAGTTACCAGATCTAAATCATTCGTCGGTTCATCTAAGATAAGAAAATTTGGATTATTTTGTAGTATCGTCAGCAGATATAATCTTCTTTTTTCTCAGCCGCTTAATTTCTCTGCGAACATATGCTGCTGTGATGGTGGAAAAAGAAATTGTTCCAACAGATGACGATCATGGACAATATCTATCACTCTCTTATCGTCTGGGAAATGAATTTCCTTCTGCTGATAATGGCCAAACACCACCGTTTCCCCCGTCTGAATTTGTCACGCGTCCACTGGCTCTTCACCGATAATCATACGAACAAAGGTAGACTTGCCGACACCGTTTTTTCCGATAATGCCAATACGTTCGTTGTGGCGAAATTCATGCGAGAAGTCAGTCAGAAGTATTTTTTGTCAGAAGGCTTTTTTGATATGTTTGAGTTTGAGAATCTTTCCTCAGAGTGGTCTCGCTTCTACTGAAAGCGATAATTTTTTCTGATCACCTAATAATAAATCTTTGCGCTCAGCATAGCTTTCATCAATCTCACCAAATCTGCCAATCCTAAAATTCGCCTTAGTCTGCCTCGCTCCAGGCGCTCTACGCATCCAGTTGAGCTCTCTCCTATACAGCTGTTTAAATTTATGGACTTCTATCTTTTCATTTTCTTCACGGATCGCTTTTTGCTCTAAGTAATACGAATAATTTCCAGGAAAATCTATAATCTTCCCTCTATGCAATTCAAAAATTCAGGTACAGACACGCTCCAAGAAATATCTATCATGCGTCACCATAAGTAAGGTCGTATGCTGAGTTTTTAGATATCGCTCTAACCGTTCTATCATGTCCAAGTCTAAATGATTGGTCGGCTCATCAAGAATCAACATCTCAGGATCTCACATCAGAACCTTCGTTAATGCGACGCGCTTTTTTTCTCATCCAGATAATGATCAAATATTTTGATCTAAATACGGTGTAATGCGAAGCTTATTAATCGCAATATTCAGCTCGACTTCTTGCTCTCGCTCGGCCGTCGTATCAAAATCAAAGAGAAATTCACGAACAGTTTTGCTGTCGTCTAGACGAACATCTTGGGACAGGTAGCCAATACGGACTCCTTCTCTCCATTCAATTTCTCAGTCCGTCAGGTCTATTTCTTTCATCAATAATTTGAGCAGCGTAGATTTCCCTGCGCCATTTTTGGCAACGAGTGCAATTTTTTGTCCTTTGGAAATAGTAAAGTCTACATGATCTACAAGGACTTTGGAGGTATATGATTTGGTAAGTTGAGTAACTTTCAAGTAAAACATTTTTAGATAGTTTAATTTAAATTTTTTTAGGATTTCAAACCCTCCGTCTCGCATTCGCTCGCCACCTCCCTTGTCAGGGCGGTTTCAATGAACTACTTTCCCCTCCTTGATAAGGGAGGGGTGTCCGAAGGACGGGGTGGGTTTGTTAGCGTTCCCCGAGCATTTCCCCAATATAATCCAGCAATACCTCTCTTCCTCTCTTCGTCTTATTGGACACAGCAAATATTTCCGGAATCACAGACACAGAAACGGACAACTGTTCCAGTAACTCACGCTGATGACGTGCAGCTTCCTTCTGGTTGGATTTGTCCAACTTCGTCAACACTATAGCATACGGAATTTTCTCCTGATCCAAACTAACAACGAATTCAAGATCTATTTTTTGGAGAGCGATGCTTCCATCTATCAGCACAAACACTTTCTTCAAGTTTGATCTCCCGACGAAATAGTCATGCGTCGTATCTATCCACGTGACTCTATGTGCAGTCCCTGATTTAGCGAAGCCATAACCTGGTAGATCTACTAAGTGCCATTCTTTATTTATCAGGAAAAAGTTGATCAATGTCGTCTTGCCTGGCTTGATGGAGATCTTGGACAGCTTACTGTTATTAGCGATGGTATTGATCAGTGACGATTTCCCGACATTTGATCTCCCAATCATAGCAAACTCTGGCAAGTCACTTACAGGACATTCAGCGAGCTTGGATGCGCTTTTGACGAATATGGCTGAGCGAATAAGCATAGAGTTTTAGTGAAAAATAAACAGAAGAAGCATAAAGAAATCAAAGAAAAATGATAGACAATATCTATCATATATCAAATAAACTATTATCCAATATTAATCGCTTTGTTTTAGAACATGCTCTATACTAGCAACCAATCATTTACAGAATTGGATATATTTCTCTCCTTCTCAATTATATACAATATCTTGAATAATATTTAAGTTTCATTCTACAACAAGCTTATCCATTGCTTGTTTAACAAAAGAATGATTATCTTGGGTTTCTCATTGCACTTGTATGACATGTATAGGCTTCTTTCTCTTCTTTTCTGTATTTTTGATTTCAATAAATTCGATTTGATCTGTAGGGTTAAGAATAATTTTATTAAATTCAGAATCTCATGAACGAACGATTTCATCTATTTTAAATCAAAATTCAGTAAGCAAGGTTCAAATGGTAGCTATCTGGATATCATTCAACATAATGGAGGTACCATCTTCCTCATTTACGGAAAAAGTTACTGTAGATTTTTTCTTTTCTACTCAAAATCTAGCTGTTCAAGGATGGATACTAAAAGAAAGGTCCGCATCCTTCACACAAAATGGAGTATAAAAACGCATCGAAATAAGTTGACCATATAAACACATAAAGTATATCCAAAAGAGAGAATTAAGCAAATTTTAGTAAGAAATGGAAGCGAAATAACAGGCGGGTTTGACCTACTTCTATCTTGTTTTCTGAGAGAAAGAAATTATAGGTAGGTGTTTATATATCACACTAGACAGATGAACAAGAAGTTAAAAATTCTCACATCCATATTCGTAGCGGCAATACTCATTGCAATCGGGATATCACTTTACCTTCATCTAGGGATTAAAACTATCTTGATCATATGTAGCACCATGTTTGCACTCTTTTCTCCAATATTTTACGTATTGTCTATCTTGAAAGGAGAATCTAAGCCACATAGGACAACAAGATTTGTCTTGTTAATCATTACTCTTCTCTCTTTTGCTTCCTTACTCGCTCAGCACAATACCGTAGCAATCTTTCTTGCATGAGTCTCTGCATTACAAAGTATCCTGATTTTTTCTCTCTGTATAAAATATGGCATGGGCTGATGGGCAAAGACTGACATCATCTGTTTAGTAATCGCTGGAATCGGTATTTTAGTCTGGAAGCTAACAAACAATCCCGTTATGTGATTATTGGCTTCTATACTAGCTGATTTTGTAGGCTTCTTGCCTGCATTAATCAAAACATACAAATTTCCAGAGACAGAAACATGGATATTTTATGCTTTAGATGTCTTCGCAGGTTTATTTACTCTATTAGCAGTAAGCAATTTTACCTATCAAGAAACAACATATCCAATATATATCCTAGGGATCAATTTCGTTATGTTTATTTTCATCATAAGACCAGAGATAAGTAAGAGATTGGCAAGAGCATAAGGCGAAAAAAACAGAGATAATGGAGGCGAAATGGTAGGCGAGCTTAGAAGAGATTGGATTGAATTTCTGGAGAGAAAGTATAACCTTTTGAAGGCATAATAATTTAAAATCTAAAGATAGTAATATGTTCAAAACATGGAGTCAATCTGATCCAAAAGTGAAAGAAAACCTAAAACCAGATTTATGACTTAGAGATCGGGATAATTTGAATGAAAAAGAAAAATATATGATTTGGAAATATTTAGAAAGAGATTTTTTTGATAAGGACATAAAAAAAGAGGGCGATTATTTCGAAGGAACAAAACGATACTATGAGTTCTTCTGAGATTACAATGATAGAGAGATTAAACAAGCTATTATTTTAAAAGTAATCCAACTTATTAATCATTCATATAAAGCAAATAATTATACTCCCAGTTTTTTAGAACACAACAGCCTCAATGCTGCTTGTTTAGATTTTTATAACATATTCTCAGAGTGAAAGTCGAATATAGTACTAGAAACACTGAGCATTTACTGAAATTTTCTAATCAACGTAAAACCAGAAAATATCTACAAAAAAGCAGAAGAAAGCGAAGAAAATTTTTCAAAAAGGGAGCATGAAAATCAATACATACGCTTTGATAGGTTTGCAAAAAAACTAAATGATGTATTATGAGACTTTTGAATCAATATTTACCTAACAAGACTTGGATTCATTCCCAAACAAGAAGAAAAGATAACTACAGAAATTTACGAGCCAGTAATTAAGTGTTTATGATGATGAAATTTTAAAGAAGTTGAGAGAGATTTATCTGATGCATTTTCCGATTACAGAAACAAAGATTATAGCTGAAGCATAACAAAATGATTCAGTGCTTTACAAGGATTTTTACAAACAATCGTCTATTGATCTACCTGAAAATGAGACTTTTCACCACTAATAAAAACAGCGATTAAGGAAAATTTAATACCCAATGATATTTTCACAGAAACAATATTGAAAAATATTGAATCAGTAATAGCTCGTGAAAGAATGGAAACAGGAGACCCCCACCCCAAGAATGATTATGCAACAGAAAAGTGAGCAAGACTTTTTCTAAATTTAACAATGATTTTCATACAGCACTGTTTACAATAATCTAAAATAGAGGTTTATCAATCCCGACCCAAACCCCGACTTGAATCTACCCACCGAATCCCTATACATACGCACAACAAGTTCAGAAGTTTAACTTTTTTTTTGTTTAAAAAATGGCTAGTAATGAAAATCAGGTAATTATGCGTTTTGATGAAGTGTCATTCGCATACAACGACGGTAAACATCCTATCCTCAAGGAGACAAGTTTTTCGCTTCGCGCAAATACTAAGATCACCATCATGGGCCAAAATGGCTCTGGGAAGACTACCATCTTCAAGATGATCCTTGGTGAATTGACGCCACAATCTGGCAAGATCAATATCGTCGCAGGCAATACGATTGCGGTGGCCAGACAGGTCATTCCGAGAGATCAGTTGCACCTTACCATCAATGAATTTTTCCAGACGGCGTTTGCGGAGAAGGATTATCAATTGGATAGAAAGATTACTGAGATATTGAAGGTCGTGAATTTCAACGCACCTTTGGACAAACCTATCAAAGAATTTTCTGGCTGACAACAGGCGAGATTATTGCTTGCCTACGCCTTGATCCAACATCCCGACATCCTCCTTCTTGACGAACCAACGAATAATCTAGATGCACAAGGCATTGGTGATCTGATAAGTTTCTTATTGTCGTATGATAAGACAGTCGTTGTAATTAGCCATGACGCCGACTTTTTGAATCTCTTTACGGATGGCGTGTTGTACTTAAATAAATGAACCTGCAAGGTAGAACAATACCGAGGCGATTATTACGATGTAGTAGAACAGATCGCTGCTCAGATAGAGAAAGAGAACGCGCAGAATGCAAGAGCCGAGAAGCAGATAGCCGACGCCAAGGAAAAGATTAACTTCTTCTCCAACAAGTGAGGAAAGATGCGTAAGCTCGCCAGCAAGATGAGAGATGAAGTCGAAGACGCAGAAGAAAATAAAGTGGAAGTCAGAAAGGAAGATAAGACCATCAAACCATTTCATATTGAGTTTGAAAATCTCGTCGGCCCTATTGTGACTATCAATCACGTTGGTTTGATGAATAGCGAACATAAGGTCAAAGAATACAAGTTGCCACTTGAGATGAAAAAGCATGATAGAATAATTTTCACCTGACCAAACGGTATCGGAAAATCAACATTACTCAAAAGACTGATGATGATCCACGAACACAAAGCGAATATTATGAAAGAATACCACGCCAAGCTAGAAGATAAGAAACTCGAAGATGCAATTTTCAAAGAACCTGACACCACACATCCAGAAGAAAAGATTGCGATGATCCACAACAAAGTAAAAGTCTGATATTATTCACAGGATTTTACCGCATTGGACATGGAGATGACCGTCTGGGACAACCTACAACAAATAGCTGGAGATACTAGCGATCAAGACATCTACCGTGTAGCGGCACAATTTCTGCTAACCAAAGAAGTATTGAAAAATACCATCGGCTCCTTATCCGAAGGCCAAAAATGACTCCTCTGCTATGCCAGATTTGTCTTACAAAAGCCTCACTTATTAATATTAGATGAACCAACAAACCATATTAATTTCCGTCATATTCCAATAATTGCAGAATCATTAAATGACTATGAATGAGCCATGATCGTCGTCAGTCATGACAAGTGATTTACTGACCAATTGCAAAATTTCCATGAAGTTGATTTGGGAAAGTTGATGAAGTAAATTTTCTTAATTTAGTTTTTTTTAACAAACCCTCCGACTTCGCATTCGCTCAGCCACCTCCCTTGTCAGGGCGGTTTCAATGAGCCACTTTTCCCCTCCTTGACAAGGGAGGGGTGGCCGAAGGACGGGGTGGGTTTGCTCGTCCACATAAAGGGGGGTTTGCCCGCGTCCCGGAAAAAAGCGAATTGCACTCCATAAAGAAATAACTACAGTAATCGCAATGTTTTTATTATACAAAAAATTATGCTCCTCCAATATATCCTTCTCTGAGTCGTTATCTACTTCGCTGCTATAGTCCCGCCTATCCTCAGTCCACTTGGATATTCTCTAACGGGAGTTTTATTGTTGCAGGAAGCAAATCCACGAGTGGTCTTGGCAGTCGTCGTAAGTATCGTAACGTTGTCTGACATCACCATCCGATTTGTCCAGAATCATCTCATCAAAAAACGAGCCGGCTATGAAACACTAGAAAAACAGAAACGATTTCATCGCACAATCAACAAAATCAATAGGTATTTCAAAAAAGAATCAAGTCTAAATAGAGTAGGAGAAAAACGAAAAAAACATTCTGAGACCAAAATGGGTAAAATAACAACGTTTCTTTTTGCTATTTTTTGTTATCTTCCTTTCCTGGCTGATATCATCGGGACAAGATTGTTATATAAGAAAATCAAATTTATCCCTTTTCTTATAGCAGTCATCATCGGCAAGACCATAAGCCATGGAGTATTTATTTTTGTAGGCAAAAGTATCTTCCAGCTCCTCCATCTTGTGAAATAGATAAAGAAAATTCTTCAACATTCTCTTGCTTATTCACAGAATATATGTATAACACTGTTGAGTTATTAACTCAAATTTTATTATTTTTTTACTATTGCAATGTCTAATGGTACAGTAAAATTCTTCAACACAACAAAATGATTTGGCTTTATTACTCCTGATGACAACAGTAAGGATGTGTTTGTACACATTTCTGGATTAGCAGAAGGTGTGACTATCACAGAAAATGATAGAGTACAATATGAAACAGAAGAAGGACAAAAAGGAATCCAAGCAGTAAATGTAGAAAAAATCTAGTCTAACTATATTTATAGATACATTTGAAAAATGGGGCTTCGGCCTCATTTTTTATAATAAGAAAAATACCTCTGATTATCTTCTCGGATTTTTATCTATATCGTTGGCTACTGCACGTAAAGCCACAAGAAAATCATCCCTATACCAATCCATATCGGACGTTGGAAGACATCTATCGATACAACGATTGATAACTAGGATGATATTACTGAGATCAGAAGGCCTAATTTCTGTCAAAACGCGTCTATATTTGCGTAGCTCCTTATCTCTTGCAGTAAGCCATGCTGACTTCTGAATAAGGGGTAATGTCTCTCCACTAGAAATGGTTCTATTGAGTAACTCAGAGTCCTCTACGGGTCCCCAAATTGCCGTATCAAATTCCACATCAGCATCAGCAGGATGCCATGGACGATTTTCAGGATCAATGGACAATGGAGAAATAGGAGATACAGGATGAGGTGTGGGTGTAGTGACTTGGTCTAATTTAAAAATAGGATCAACATATCCATTCACAGTAATACAGAGGTAGAGACTATAAAGAAATCCATCCGGTCTCGTATACCATGCATGATTAGACATATTCTGACGAAGCGTATATTTTTCGTTAAGAAGCGTCCTAAAAGACAGAAGTGCTGCAGGTGGACACTGAGATAATAATTTGACACAAGAGAGAAGCACAGCCTGAGGATTGGCAAACCACTGCTCTTTGGTAATCACGGGAAACTGTTTACCACATGTTTTCAATAGACAAGTAATAAGTTCTTTAAAATCCGATGCTATGACGTCCTGCTTAGGAGCATTTATGAGAGCCTTCAACCTAGCAGGGCTGATAGATCCCTTGATAGAAGCATTTTTTTTAGAATCTTGTAGTACATCATCTATCGCTGAATCCTCTAGCTTTTCCCAGCTAGCATCCATACATTTCCAAAGAGAGTGTAGAAATCAGTTTTCTCCAGCATACCAAGCTTGTTTATATAGTGAAGGAGCTACAGGAGCCTTACCTTTCAATACGGCACGAAACTTTCCTAGCTTAGATAAAGGAATATGAGCTTCTTTAAGGACATGCATATAGTATTGCACTACGCCTTCTGGATTGTTTCCCCACGTCATCATATTAACAATAATGGGTAACTGAATGCCTAGTATCTTATGAAAACGTCTAAAATCATTTTCGACTATAGCAGAAGGCTTTGTGGTAAGAGGGAAATTTTCATCATAAAGAGGTTCTTCTGGCTCGTCTGGTTCTTCTGGCTCATCTGGGACATCATTTTCAGGAGCATCTGTTGAGTCATCTAATAAATCATTTTGTCCTCTTTTGCTATCTTCATCTTTGGGCGCAGGGAAATCCTTGTCATTCTCGGAGAAATCTTCTGCTGCACCCTTTAGTAAATTTTTTGAAATGATCTGTTTCCCTTCAGAATCTTTTTGAGAAGGGATGAATACGTAATCATCATGTGTATCTTCTGTTGGTTCTTGTATACCTGGAATATTTTCATCTTTCAGAGAAAGTAACGTCTGAATTTCACGAAAAACATCCAAAATCCAAACGATCAAAGACTGATAAATATCGTGGGTGGATGAAGATAAAGCCACAGAAAGAGCAGATTCGAGTTGCTTTCTTTCGTTAGCACTCAATGGAGCAACGAAATCTTTATATATATGTACGATTAATGCCCTATGAGTAAGCCACTGCTGTTGCGTTGTTGCAGGGAGTACAAGTGGGGCAATCATTTGGTTGATTCTATTAATATATCACAGAGCATGCATATCAGCATTAATAAGTGAATATCAATCGATAGGAGGCTTTGGAGTATTATTTTCTACAGAAGGCTCGACAGGATTAGTGTCCGGTTCTACAGGATCGGTTTTGGTTTCTACAAAAATCAGGATAGGATCCTTTTGTAGTGGAATTGAATGGACAGAAATTTCTTGATCTAAAGTCGTGTCAGTATGCTTATCCACTATAATGGGAGGAAATTCCCTACGTCCACGATCAAGAATATCTTTCCCTATCTCCGGGACAAACACAGGAGGCACAGGGATAATATCAATACGATCATTAGGTATATCGTCTTCTCCTGGTGGAGCTCACGTGTGCGTATTTAAATTCGGGGCACCAGGAATGTCATCACTAGAAGCAGCATCATCCTTCTTTGTGGAATTTTTATGTGATTTTGGTTCTCTAGAAGGGAATAGTGATTTGGGGAAACTTTTGGTAAAAGCATTACTAATGGTGACACTAGCTACAGTAGCATCAGGAGCTTTCCCCATCGACGTATTAACGTCAGCTATGCTAAGCTTTTGTACATAAGCCAACTGTACTGCTTTTTTTTCTTGCCCTGATAATGTATCCAAGGCAGGTTGTATCCAAGCAGACATTTCAGTAGAAAAAAGAGCATAAGATTGAACATCTCCAGGAAGCGCTTGGACAAGATCAGCCACAGGAGGCACTCACTTATCATCATATGGTAGTTTTAGACCAAAGATTTTCATTACACGAGCAAAAAACTCTTCTCATGAAGTGAAGTCGATAAGTTGCATAGAGGCCCAGATCCTTGGCATCTTATTTTGGACGAGTACAGCTACATCAACACTGTCTGTCTCCAAATAAAAGGTAAGGTACTTCAGGAGTGCACTATATAATGTAGCCACCATTGGTTGCTTAATGAAGGAACAGTCAGACATATGCTCTTTCTTATCATCAGCTCACACATCAGAAGCTCATGCAGCACCACTTCATAAGTCACTTTCAGGATTATCCTTCAGAATATATTCTCCTTCACCTGGATGCTTAATAATACGAGGTTCAATAATTTGTAATACAACATCACTAGATGTTCCAGGTGTAGCCACTTCGAATATATCTTCTGCATGCTTGACGGGTAGAGAAACCACACCCAAGGCAGCGAAGAGCTCTTGCGTAGCAGGGGCAATAGTTCTAAAGAACGTAAATAAAGGTCAAACCTGTGCTTTGAGCGATGCAAGATCTCACTGTACTTCTGACAGTGCTTGCTCTAGCTGAGCCACCTTATCTGGTGCAGGAATTTCATTCGTTGCCAAAATTTTCTTTTCTACTGATGCTTGTTCGTCATGTGGAATTTCTTTCTCGTCGACAGGACCTGCAGACGGAGCATGCTTGTTTTGTAGTTTAGCATAAGATGTATTGTTCACTGTTGTGATTAGCTCTTCGAGAGAATGTATCGAGCTTTTATTTCACTTGAGATTGAGAATATTTTGGATTTTAGTCGCAGTACCTTGCATCAAAACATTAGTTTTCGTGGGATGAAAGATAGGGAAAGTCTCCAGAGCTGCCAGAAGCTTAGTCCTAGCTGATGTTGTTAGGTCTATGTTTTCAGGATTCTTTACAAAGTTCTGGAGATATTGGACGATATTTTTTTCATCCTGAGCGCCTCATTGAGCATTTTGTACTAGTTTTACCTCTTTTCCCATGTTTCCAATCCATAAAAAATATAAATGACAATAAGAAACATACAAATAACAATATAAATATCAAGCAAGAATAGTTTTTAAAGAAATGGTTGTAAGCAGTTAGCACCAAGACTCAAGCAAAGTAAACTTGACTTATGATAGGAATTATATATAAAATATAATATATTTATATTTTGAGCAGAAAAACACATGAATACTCCCTGAGATCGAGATGGTAGCATGAAGGAATGCCTCTGAAAAAACTGCCCAGATCCATGTTGTACAGATTCTCCAGCATTTTTGTATGATGAGAAAAATCCACCATCTATTACACCCGAAGAATCTACAATAGCATGAATAGATTTTCCATTCACAATACAAAGTCCTCATTTCACTTATTACACAGAAGTAGATGTAAATGAGTGGTTGCCCAACCAGGACAAAATGCTAAAAAGATGAGTACTGACTCAACGAGCCAATATCATCGATTTGAGAAGTCTTTGAACAAAAGCAAGGTGTGGGATGTTTATCAAAGAATGTTTAGGAGCTGAAGGCTGTAAGCTGTCCGATATCAAACCGATTATATGCAAGACATATCCATTTGCAGTAGACCAAGGTGCAACTGAAATAGTAAAAATATTGAGATGCCCAGCCCACAAAGAAATTATCAGTAATGAAGAAAATATAAAGAGAGTCTTGTTAGTGAGAAAAGAGGCTGGCTACAAAGATAATTATGTATACATCGGCAAAGTACTCAATTTTTTACACGCACACGGCATCAACCCACAACGAAATTTTCTCAAGGATGCAGAATTTATGAGCAAGCTAGTTGAAAGATAATACCAATATCTATTATCCGTCATCCCTTTTCACCCTTTTCACCCTTTTCACTCCTTTCACCCACCACCCTTTTTACCCATTTTACTAGAAGCCAATGGTGACACCAGAAAATCTCTTCCCCTTCCTTATGACTATGTTGGCATTAGTCTTTATAGGAATAGCCGGCTACGAAAGTTGATAAAAAGATACTCCATTTTCTGACATACAAAAAAACTACGGAACGAATCGTAGTTTTTTTACTATTAAGAGGGAAATCGTATATCTAATTAATTTCTGCAGACAGAGTACGTTCTTGTGAAGAAGTTAAGGACTTATCTATTTGTGAGTCTAATGCCATGACTTTTTGTACTTCCCTTTTGATGAAATTGGTAGCATTATTTTTATAAAATGCGACTTGCTTGACAGTCTTACCAAGTTTTTTAGCTATAGTTTTTAGTGGCTTCCCCATGAAGCAAGACTCTATAATTACTTGTCTATATTCATCAGATAATTCATCTAAAATTGTTATGACTTCTCATCTAGATACTGATTTAGTAAGTTCAGTGGCATTATCTTGGTCAGAAGGGATAGCACATTTCAAGGAAGTTGATAATGGGGAATCCATATCCAAAGTATCACCGAGAGCTCATTTTTCAGTAGTAAAATAAGAAACATAATCAAACGCTTCTGGTAAATTCACATAAGATCATGTATTTGCATTTGAAGCAACCTCAACCATCAGAGAGAATAAGAATATAAAACCTATCAGTAGTCTTATACACATTTAAAGATTAATGTCAAGTCCATTAAGTTTCAGAAAAAGCTACACAACTACGACCAACATAATTATCTCGTTTTATTCATTACTGGTTTCACAAAAATTTCTCTCAAGATAGTCGCCATAGCAGTTGCATCTTTTGCGGTAAACCTTTTGTATAATTTCTGGATTCATCCATTTTCTAAATTCTGAATAGCAGTCAATCTATCCAGTGATCAAGAAGCAATATTCATATAGAGAGATTTGATGGGAGCGACATATTGTGATGGCACCAACAGTTTTGTTCCACTCACAGCAAGATATTTTATATTAAAAAGGGCTAGTAAGTTACTGGTATTTTTTTCTATTTTTTCTCAGGCATTGATGATATCCATGATGCCTTCATAAAATTTATTAGACTGCAAATCAATGACAGATCGATCCAATTCTCCCAAGGTTCGATTTTGTAATCCATTTGTGAGATCTACATTGAAATAATTTGCTCCGAGAATAGTCGGTTCTGATTTGAGGAAATCGCGAAGTTGCAAGAGTCGAGCATTTTTGAGCGAATAATTATTTTTGTATACATCCAAAGATTTTTGGAATGAATATTGCCCTGCATAGTTTACTGCCGTCGTACCAACCTCATCAATAAAAATCGGTTTATTAAATTTCTTCATTCTATCTAGAGTGTTCCATCATTTTGCATTAACGATATCTCTGGGGGCACCCCGTCGACGATTACTATTTCATTTTCATCGATTGTAAAAGGTCACTCACATAAGATCGACATATTTGTCTCCGGGATAATAATCTTCAAACGTTGGACATTTTAATTTCGCTTTGACGGCCTGCGTACACGAGACAAACACACCCCTCTGATTTGGATTGCCACTTTTTTCCGGCAAATCCCACGCATTGAGAGAAAAATCAAACAGAATATTTTGTTGGGTCAACCCGGCTTCTCTAGACAGATTTCGGACGTGGATTCGTGCTTGCTTAAACGCCACCGGTTTGCTACTCCAAGGATATCGACCACCATTAAATTCATGCATCGTACGAAAAATGACTCTTACATCTCCACTTTTGATGAGTGAAAAAAATTCTTTGTATTGTTTATCAAAAAGCCCATCGGCCACTTGCTGAGCAGTGTAACTATTTGGTGAAAGCGATATATGATAAATCCTATCAAGTCAGAGCTTACTTGGTAGCTGCCGAATCGTTGTCACAACGTTTTTACCATACGGATCAAAGATGAAAGAAACAATAGGCAAATGAATGTTGTATGACTCCTCTATTTCTTGGATATTGGTAATCGTATTATCTCGCGATTTAAATCATAACAAGTATGCATCTGCTTGAGACGAAAACAAAAAGACGCAAGAAAAAAGAAGTGCAATAAAAAAAATCCTTTTCATCAAAACATATCTGGGGAAATAAAATCTATCTAACGATGCTACTATACACGTTCATAAAAAAATATCCAGCCATAATCAGACAGACGACTAATTTAATTAGCGTTCAAGTCAAAAACCCGATAAACGAACCAACCGCAGAACGAAGAGCATGCACGTGATGACGACCAGCCAGTTTTTCTCCTATATATGCTCAGAGGAACGGTCCAGCGATCAAGCCGACTAGGCCGAATGGTCAGATGACAATACCCAGCAATGGCAAGACGACAACTCATATAATTAATCCAATCGTACTACCACGGATACCAGCTTTGGTACCACCAAATTTTTTCGTTCATCGAATGGGGACATAATAATCCATCAAAGTAATGATGACAATCACGATTGCCCATGCAATGAAAAAAGTCCAGCCAAAAGGATGACTACTCGTGAAATGAAGCAAGAGTAATCAAGCGAAACCAATGATAGGTCAAGGCAAGACTGGTAGCACTGAGCCCAGAATAGCCACAATGATACAAATCGTTCCGAGAATGATAAACAAGATATCCATAAATATGAAATATTACATATTAAATTTTGAACCCGCCTGTCGTCCTTTTAAATATGTAGGCGGACAGGTGCATCAGTATTGGTATAGTTTGGAGAAAGCTTTGCAAGAAATTATTATGACTTATAATATTCATCATTCTCTCGCTTGAGCGGATTGAATGCTATATATTCTTGGATATTTTGCATATCTTCTTCATTGCGGATGATGTGATCATAGAACGAGCGCTGTCGATGGAAGGAAGTACATCAAGCTTCGTTAGATGCTTTCTGTACGGCCCACTTAAATCACTTAATAACTTTCGACAAATAACCGTAGGGGCGTTTAGTAAACGCCTTTGGGCCGCCATCAAGATATAAAATTCCATGAATATGATTTGGCATAATGACAAAATCTGCCAACGATACTTTATCATAAATTGTGGGTATGTTACACCGACACTCTTTCACTATCTCCCCACACTTACTAAGGCGGATGGTATCCGCCCCTACGTCTTTTGCATCATCCCCTACGTCTTTTGACCCAAAATAACAAAATTTATCTTGTGTACATATCGTCACAAAAAATATTCATTCATTATATAATCGATGACTTAATCTATTTTGTCTGCGTTGCTTTTCCATACCGACAATTATAACCCTGGCACAGGAAATTTCAAGCAAAATTCTCTGACTTTATTTTTGAGATCGGCTAACATTTCTTCATTATCTTTGTTTTTCAACGCCTGATCCATGAATGCGACTATTTGCTTGGTATCGGCTTCT
This sequence comes from uncultured Candidatus Peribacteria bacterium, assembly GCA_964504915.1. GTDB lineage: Bacteria > Patescibacteriota > Gracilibacteria > Absconditabacterales > Absconditicoccaceae > CAJBLF01. The sequence continues at coordinate 77,351 of CAZDFH010000004.1, read as the reverse complement.
TTCACTCCTCTCGTCGTCATCGCCGGCAATCAGATGCGCAATCCTGATGGCTTGAATGGTGGATTGGGATCATCTGGGATAGTGGATTTGGATGTGGAGATACCGATTTTGTCTAAGGTCTTCTCAGCGACAGATCCATCTAAGTCCGTTCATGAAAAATCGACAATCACCATATGATTTTCCGTTCATCAGGTAACTAATTTATATCCACGAGCCATAAGCTCAGTAGCCAATACCTGTGCATTTTTCAACGCTTGCTCGGCATATGCTTTAAATTCTGCTGATTGAGCTTCTTTGAGCGCGACAGCGATCGCACAGATCGTATTCATATGTGGTCATCATTGCATACCAGGAAAGACTCCTCTATCGATTCTCGTAGGAATATTTTCTATCGTATCTTCGGGTTTTTTCAATGGATTGGAAACTGTTCACTTACTGAGGATCAATGCTCCTCTTGGTCCGCGCAGTGATTTGTGTGTCGTCGTCATCATCACGTGGAAACCATAATCTAGGGGATTTTTCAATACTCCAGCTGCGATGAAACCACCGATATGTGACATATCAGCAAATGCAATCGCGCCAACTTCGTTGGCAATTTCGACAAATTTTGCATAGTCCAATTCTCTGGTATATGCACTAAATCCAGCGAGGATCATCTTGGGTTTAAACTCATGAGCCAATGCACGGACCTGCTCAAAATCGACAGAGCCATCTGCCTTGGTTTTGTATCTCTGGAAGTTGAAAATTTTGGAGATAAACGTGACTGGCGCACCATGTGTGAGATGTCATCCGTGCGTGAGATCCATTCAGAGGATACAGTCACCCGGTTGAAGTAATGCAGAGTAAATACAGAGATTAGCTGCGGCCCCAGACAATGCTTGGACATTCGCATGATCAGCATGGAAAATTTCTTTTGCTCTATCGATAGCAAGCTGTTCGATAATATCCGTATTTTCTTGTCCACCATAATATCTTTTGCCTGGAAATCATTCAGAGTATTTATTAGCAAACACCGATGACTGCGCCTCCAGTACGGCAGGCGATTGATAATTTTCACTAGCGATGAGCTCCATCCCATCAGACTGACGTTGTTGCTCAGCGAGGATAGAAGCATAAATCTTTGGATCAGTAGTCTGGAGTGTACTCATGGGACAATCGGGTAACAAAATAAATCCATCTCTATATATTCTTTTGCCCTTGGCTATCAAGCTAAAGAAAAAGGATATCTGTGATTTTTTGACAAATACGGCAATTTCGGATATAATCATTGTGTATTTTATTATCTTTCCCATACCACATGGTTGGAGAAACATATGACAGAGCAGAGACGTTCAAGTCTACCAAAGACATCCAAGAGGAGAATATAGACACTAAAAATTTTACTCAGGAGTTGACTGGGCTCAAAGAGACATTGACGAAAGAAAATCCATTGATAGGAACCTATCTACAGCGAATAGATGAATTTAATAAAACAAATGAAAACGATCCCGATATAAAGAAAGGATGATTTTCAGGTGCACTCAAACACATTGATGATGCATCCACACAGAAAAGACTGGAAGATTATACTACCTATCCACGACTATTAAAATTTTTTAGAAAAGAAACTATTGATGGGAAAGAGACATTATTTATCCCCAGACTAGATTCACACGGGAACATCGTGGTAGCAATATGGGACAAGTGACGTACGATAATTCCATTCGGACAAGACACGAATGTTAACGTAAAAGATGGACAGCCCACTTACCTTACTTTTTGGAAAGTAGGAGCAAAAGAGAATACAGAGAATAATAAAGATTTCGTCCAACCCTATTATACCATCTTCACCGACAAAAAAGAAATTACCGTATCCACCGTAGACACAAGGCCAGACAATCCCATGACATCTCAAGCAGAGCAAACCTCATTGATGGACTACGTAAAAAAATGAGATTGGTCTGGAGCTATATCCGCAGTATTTGGCATGATCTCTAATATATTTGGATCATGAAAGGGAAAGCACGCCAAGAGGTTCGCAGAAAATTTTGATAAGCTCACCACAGGAAGTAAGCTTGATGCATTATCTACGCAAGAATTGGAGAATACGGTCACAATGTACGAAACTATATTAAGAGAAATTAAAAATCCACAGAAAATCATAGAAACGACATATTTGCTGAGTTATGCAAAAGATATCTTATTCCAAAAAAAAGAAGGCAGCAAAAAATCCAATTATGAATTATTTAGCAAACAGATCGTGGCAGGAGACATATTACTAATTACACCAGAAAGAAAGGTATCCAGCTTATCAGATGGTGATGACTTATTGACTGGGGTGGAGAATATCAAATGAAGTAATAAATATACATTCACTCATTCCATGCTGGTAGATGAACCCGTATTCACCAATAATGGTGATATGAACCTAATTCATAGCTCAGATGGATGAGTACAAAAAATAACTCTATCGGCTTACCTACAGAATAAAAACGCAGCCAATATCATGGTCTTGAGACAAAATGACCAAGACATAGCCAGAAAGACCATCACAGAGATGACTGGACTACTAGGTAAAGCCTACGATAGTCAGGAAGCAGTATCGTGATTTGTCACAGGGAAAATAGTAGACAATGATGCATACAACTGTGTATCAGCTATCACCAAAAGCATGGAAAAAGCATGATGAACAACCGCATTACAAAATGCTTCTCGTCCAAACGAATTTTTAGGACAAGAGACACTCAAACCTATCTATATGAAAACAATAGAATCTATATAAGCGACAAAAAGATTATCCAATAATTTCTAGTATCTCATCGACAAGTTCTCTATCGTTTTTTATTTTGGGGACTTTGTGCTGTCCTCAGAGTTTGTTATGCTTTTTCATCCATGCATAAAATGTACCTGTAGGCACAGCATGCACGATAGGTAATCAGAGTACCTTCGTCCTTTGCCTTTCATCAGCATACGAAATATTAATCGTGCACAATTCCTGATCAAGAATCTGTGTAAAATGTTGCATATTGTCAGGCTTTTTGACAAATTCAATCAGCCATTCATGTGCTCCTGTTGCTACTTGTCATCATGTGTATATATGAGGACCGACAGTATATTCGGCGACAATCGCATCTGTTTGTTTACAGGTTTCCAGAAATGCTTTTTCTACATGATTTAAGAATAAACGTTCTCCAATCATATCGATCATATATTTTGTTCTGCCCGTAATTTTTATTTTCCATGGTTTGAGTTGCGTGAAAATTATTACATCGCCCAATACATATCTTCGTAGACCAGAATGATTGGTAATCAACATCACATATTCTCTCTGTACTTCCACATCTTGCAAGGTAAGGACCGTTGGCTCAGGAGTCCCATATTCTTCCAACGGGATAAATTCATAGAATGTCCCATGATTGGTAAGAAGCAACATATCATCAGCAAAATTTTCATTTTGCACTGCAAAGAATCACTCAGAAGCATTATACACCTGATAATATTTCATTTGGGAGCCAGGGATAAGTTTGGCAAGCTGTTCTTTGTATAACGTGATAGGCAATCCTCACCAAAAAAACACCTCCAGATTTGGTCGGACTTCCAGAATACTTTTTTTACCGGTATACTCCAAGACTTTATAAAGCAGTGTTAACAACCAACCTGGCTGACCGTTGATAGAGGTTATATTTTTTTTGACGGTATGCTTGACCACAGCGTCCAGTTTTTCTTCTCGGTCTTCTATATAGGCAATATCATCTTGTGGCTCCTTGAGTATCTTTCCTAACCATGGCGTATTCTTTTGCAAAATAGCAGAGATAAATCAGACATTTTCTTCTCCGGTATACGGATTTTGCCCCAAGACACCTCAGAGCAACAATCACTTACCTTTGAAGAGTTGGCTCTTGGGATTATTCTTGATATAGAAAGTCACACCATCGATACCTCATTTAAAATGACACTTCTTCAATGCTTCATTGGTGACCGGCAAATATTTGGATGTAGTAGCCGTCGTACCAGACGATGTAGCGAACCAGTCCATTTTACCAGGATAGGTAATATTCTTTCATCACTTCAACATATAATGTATCCATGGTTCAAAATCATGATAATGAAACACCGGCACCTGCCTTTGGAAATCTTGAATAGTTTTGATACGTTTAAATCCATACCTTTTGCCAAACGTAGTATTCCTACATTTATTAATCAATCAGATCAAAATTGCCTCTTGATCCATAAAATTTGTATCTTGAAAATCTGCATTATAGGTAAATAATGTCCTGACTGTTTTGTTAAACATACGGACAGGCATATTGAGAAGCTGTCTAGGGACTTTAGCAATTTTTCTAGGATCTTCCAATATATCCATTGAAGTATTGAGAAAATCAAAGGACATATCGAGGGAAAATTCCAAAATATCTTTTGGCATATTGAAGACAATCTTTGGTGCTTTCAGCACTTTCTTAGATGCTCTGAGAACCTTCTTGGGAACTGTCGATAAACGAGCTTTCATAGTAAACAATGGTATAAAAAAGACACGCTTCGTATTCGCGTGTCGTTTGTATCCATTGGAAGAATGATTGCAAGAATTTCCGACAAACGAATATATTATGTAACAAGCAATGGAGAGTAATCAGTTATTTACTTATAAGGAGCTCATCAAGCACTGTCCTATCAGAAGACAATTTAGGTATCTTTGCTTGGCCACCAAGTTTATTATGTACTTTCATCCAATCATGGAATGTCCCTTCTGGCACAAAATGAATAATGGGACTCTGTAACAAAATATCATTTGCACGTTTTGCTTCATAATCAGCATTTACTTGTTGCAACAAAGCATCCATCTCTTTTGCAAGATGTGCTTCGTGAATGTAGTCAGAACACGTTCATTCTACGATCCATTCGTGACGAGTAGGTTCCTGCTCTGAATCAGGTCAGATAGTATAATTTTTGAAATCCGTACGATATTTCTGATTAATTTTTTGCAACACGAGATTGACATGATCCTCCATCAATTCCTCTCATTTGAGATTGATACACTCTTTGGTCCTCCCAACGATGTGAAATCTATATTCTTTATCGACGAAGCTAATAACATCACCAATGATATAACGGAATAGTCCAGCGTTGCTTGTAATAACTAATGCAAACTTTGTTCCAGAAGCAATATCTTCAGAAGTGATTTCTCGTAAGGGTTTTATTTGAGCATCAGACTTCACCATCCCATGTGCAAAATTTGCTGAGGTAAAAGGAATGAACTCATAGAATATTCAATGATTGATAAGTAATTGATAAGGTGCTTGAGCTTCATTATTAGGATAATGCACCACATCTTGGTATCAGAAATATCATTCTGAGGCATTGTATGCCCCAATATGATTGATGCCAAGATCATTGAAATATTTGATATATGGCTTAGCGCTCACTCATCACCAGATCACAAGATCCAAATTTTTGATGAACGTTTGAAATTTTTTCGCATCTTTTGTTTGGATGTAATGAAGCATCTCATCTATCCAACTCGTCACTCCCATCATCACCGTCTTTTCCCTGGGATGAAGCTTTTTGATAAAGAGATCTCTTTTTTTGTATCGATTGGGCTCAAGCAAGACTTCAAGATCATATTTATATTTTTTTTGGAGCAAATTACTCCTATCCAATACTAGCAATGCAGAAATATCGGACACAATACTCCCATCAGCAAATTGCTCTTGGATAGTACCTACCAAAGGCCAGTAATAAGCCGAACATATTTGTGCGTTCGGATGTTTCGTGGTGTAGGTAGCCAACATATCAAGTCCAGCCTTGCTCATAGAGTCTAAGGCATGATCTGTGACAGGAATATGCTTTTTTCTACTCGTAGTACCGGCTGATGCCGAAAATTGTGTAATCTTACCAGGCCAAATGATATCTCTTCATATTTTAGCCTTCTCTATTCGTGGCTGGAATTCGTCATAGGTGACCAAGGGCACCTTACGGATAAAGGTAGCATACAAATCTGGTTCATCAGGGACAAGATCATATGCTTTAGCAAATTCCGTATATCTGATTTCGTCTAATATATATGCAAGAATATTTTTTTGTATGACGGTAGCCTGAGTAATATTTTTTAAAATCGTTGGATAGACAAACGTTTTGAAATAAGACGTAAGCATGAAATTGAAGGTCTTAGACTCCATAAACGAAGACATCAATCCCCTCGTATAATACGCCATTGCATCCTCTGCTCACACCTGTTCTTCATAGTTCACATTCTTGTATTTTTGGATAATACTAGCAATGATTCTTTTTTGATGAAAAGAAAAAAGACGACCCTTCAGCAATCGCTTGTAGATATTTTTAAAGAATGCTTTGACCCATCTCCAAAATTTACGCATCGTATATAGGAGTATAAATATCCCCAAAAGGGCTTTGCAATATAAGGAAAACCCTCGTAATTTCAATAATATTATATTTTCATCATTATTCTATCTGTATCTAGGCAACAAACAATCAGGTGCGTAAATAGAAAAATAGTTATAGCAATTTTACTGAGCATATGTATTACGTCGCAACACCATGTTTGAGTCGACTGAACAACATGAATAAAAATAAACAGCTTAAGTACAACCTTTCCGAAAGCGGGAATTCAATCCCATGTCATTTACTCGCCTGAAATTTCTTTAATCTGATCTCTTATCACGGCAGCTTTTTCAAATTCCCAGAGCTTGATTGCTTCGTCTAGCTGACCTTTCAAATCTTTCAAAATAATTTCTTTCTCTACCTTCGTCATTCTCTTGAGCTTTTTCACTTTGCCTCTCGTCAGACTAGAGAATCATTGCGTCAAATTCTCATCTGTTTTGACGGAAGATAGATCTTTGACATTGGACGTCGCAGAGATAGGAGTGATATGATTTTTTATATTATATTCTTCTTGGATACGCCTGCGACGATAAGTTTCTCGCAAAGATTTCACAATAGACTCGGTAAAATGATCAGCGTAAAGTATGACTTCTCACTTAGGATTTCTCGATGCACGTCAAATAATCTGGATCAAAGAAGTAGTGGAACGAAGAAATCCTTCTTTATCTGCATCCAAAATAGCTAATAAAGTAACTTCTGGGAGATCTATTCCTTCTCTCAATAAATTTACTCACACAATAATATCTATTTCACCAGTTTTCAATTTTTTGATAATTTCCCAGCGATCCATCGTTGCTATCTCACTATGCAGGTAGAATGCCTTATATCATTTAGATACGAGAAAATTGGTCACTTCCTCGGATGATTTTTTGGTCAGGGTAAGAATCAATGCCCTCCCCCCATCTTTGATATGTGCATCAAGCTTCGCCAAAAGATGCTCCAAAAATCAATTCGTAGCTTGTAAGTCAGCGATAGAAGCTTTCTCGGTTTGAATAAAATCTTGTATATTAGGATAGTTCATTACATATACACAATATAAACACGAAAGAAATGTATCGTTTTAGAGAAATTTTACAAGGAGAGATTTAATAGGAGATACGCCACAAATAGATGGTTGACTTAAAGAAGCAAATATATATAGTATAAATAAGAAGAAATGCTATTTATCCTAGTCACCAAGATGAATCAACTGCCCCACATACCTATTATATGATTTGATGGCCCACACAGATCAGGCAAATGAACAGAGATTGCGCTTCTGTCTACTTTGCTGATAGAGAACGGATGCACTCCGATACAACGCAAGGGACATGGGACCAGAAAATGATTAGGAGAAGACTCTATGGACCCTGTAAGTCAGCGATGGCAAACAAATGAACCGAAACTCAAAGACAAATGACATCCTCGTCACAAAGAGCTTCGAGAAGAATCTGCAAAAAGATTGCAAGAAGAGCTCTACGACATGTATAAAATGCTCCAATATCTCCCTGTAACGAAACCAATGATATTACTTGATAGGACAATAGTATCTCATTATTTTACTGAAAGATTGAGAAATGATGACGTCGATTTTCAGTCCCTATTACAATATTCTACAGACAACCTGGGCATACAAGAGATAAGAGAAACAATTATTCCAGAGATCATTTTTGTATTTGATTGTACATTGCAGACACTAGAAAACAGATTTAGAAAAGAAGATAGAGAGACTATAGACGGTAAATTCAAACGAGAAAACGTCCAACAAAGATATCCGCTATTTCAGGAAGTGATACACAATATCCCAGATCTCATCAAGGATAAAGTATATATCATTAATGGGAATAATAATCGCCAAACAGTACATGGCACTATCACCAGCATCCTAAAAGAGAGATACCCAGAATATTTTCAGAAATAAAAAATATACATTTCTGAGAAAAGTTTGACCAGAGAGGACAAATGAGTAAAGTGCACAGACAAGCATCTGATTATTTTTTATTTAACATACAATAGAATGTCCTGACAAAAAACCTACAAGCTAATCACTTTGGTAGCTATATTCTTCGTTGCCGTACTCATGATATCCAATATCGTCTCCACCAAGATCCTCGATTTCTGACGATTTACATTCGATGGAGGGACATTACTCTTCCCTTTGAGTTATATTTTTGGAGACGTATTGACTGAAGTCTATGGGTATAAACAAAGCAGAAAAATAATCTGGATGGGATTTGGCGCATTGATACTCATGGTCGTCACGATTATGATTGTCGGATGGCTTCCCGCTGCACAGGGACGAACATTCCAGCAAGACTATCAGCACATTTTATGACTCACACCAAGGATCGTACTCGCTAGTTTAGTAGCATACTTTGCAGGAGAATTTAGTAACTCCTATATTCTAGCTAAGTTGAAAATTCGAATGAAAGGGAAAAAATTGCGAGTCAGGACAATTGGCTCAACCATCGTAGGAGAGTTTCTAGATACAGCAATATTTATCTTCATTGCATTCTATGGCATCCTAGGAAATGACTTGCTTATAACTATCATGATATCTAACTATATTTTCAAAGTCTGAGTAGAGGTGCTCTTCACGCCAATCACCTATCGAGTCATTCATAAACTGAAAAAGGTCGAGCACGAAGATTACTACGATTATGACACTAATTTCAATCCATTCAGAATGGAGTAAAAAAAGATAACAGCTAAAAGATAACAGTTAACAGTTATCTGATTTTACCGTTATCCGTTATCTTATTTTAAGCTTGCCTTCACCAATGCCAAAAACAATGGATGAGCTTTTTGTAATCTAGATTTAAATTCTGGATGCGCTTGTGTACCAAGATAACATGGATGATCAGCCAATTCGATGAATTCGACCAAACTACCATCCGGAGATTTTCATGAGAATACCAGTCAGTTTTTAGTTAATATGTCATGATACGCAGGATTTACTTCATACCTATGTCTATGTCTTTCCAAGACAGAAGGTTGCTTGCCATACAGATCAAATATTTGGGTATCGGGAGTCAATACTGCCTCATAATTTCCCAATCTCATCGTACCTCATTTCTTAGTAATATTTTTTTGCTCTTCCAAGAATTCAATAACTGGATGAGTAGTTTTCTCATCAAATTCTGTAGAATGAGCATCTTTGAGCCCACAGACATGCCTAGCAAACGCAATCGTCGCTATCTGTAAACCGAGACAAAGTCATAAATAAGGAATTTTTTTTCTTCTAGCATAATCCGCGACATTGATCATTCCTTCGATACCTCTATTTCAGAATCATCCAGGGACAAGAATCCCATCGACCTTTTCCGCATCAAGAAATTTTTCTAATGAAGCTTCTCGATCTTTGCCCTCGAGTTCCTCTGTATTGAGCCAGACAATATTTACCTTGGTAGTATATGCCGCTCATGCATGTTTGAGTGATTCGACTACACTAATATATGAGTCATCCAATGCAGTATATTTCCCCGCAATAGCAATTGTGACCTCATATTCTGGATGAAGTAAATTGTCTACACAGGCAGTCCATTCTGCAAGATTACAATCAGCTGGTTTTCACCACAATTTCTGAGTAATCTTACTATGGAAATCCTGATCAAAGAAAGCTCATGGGACACTATAGATACTCTTCTGATCTCTTGCTTCTATGATACGTTCTTCTTTAAGGTCGCAAAAAAGGGCAATTTTTTTCTTGATATCATCAGTAAGAGGTTGCGTAGTTCTACATACCAAAAAATTTGCATGGATTCACATTTCTCTCAACTTAGTGACCGAATGCTGCAACGCTTTGGTTTTCATTTCTCCAGAAGTAGAGACATGAATAATAGGGACCACATGGACAAAGATGACGTCTTGCCCTTCTCATTCCCATCTCAACTGTCTCAATGCTTCTATAAAATGAGGACCTTCGATATCACCTATGGTTCATCATACTTCTATAATAGTGACATCTCTATCATTAGATACTGCACGAATTCTATCTTTGACTTCATTAGTAACATGAGGAATCACCTGGACTGTCTTGCCAAGAAATTTTCCTTCTCTTTCTTTCTGGATGACAGAAAGATAAATCTGTCAGGTAGTCATACTACTCTCTCTAGTAAGTTCTTCATCAATGAATCTCTCATAATGTCAGAGATCAAGATCAGTTTCAAATCCATCTTTCGTCACAAATGTTTCTCCATGCTCAAAAGGAGACATCGTACCAGCATCTATCTGGAGATAGGGATCCATCTTCATCATAGTAACCGAATATCCCGAAGACTTCATGAGTCTACCAATAGACGCAGCAGTAATTCACTTGCCAAGCCCAGACATAACTCCACCAGTGACAACGATCAATTTCATAAGAGAAATACAAAAAAATAAAAATACACTATCATGAGAAAGGAATATATTCTTTTTGTATAGAGTATTGCACGCCTTATATTCTTTTTGCCTGTATTTACAAGAAAAAAATTTGACTCACCAAGAGGAATGAGTATATATATCAAGGGAGCAATACACAAATATTTTTTATACACCTCAAAATATGAAAAAATTGTTGCGCATATATAACAAAATATGAAAAAAAAACCGGATTCTTTGTACGTTCGGACTCCTCTTTTGCGTACAAATAATATCGTACGTACAAGCAGACTTTCTCAGCAACTTACAAGATATGAATATATCTATTCAAGATATGCAAGACAAGAAGTGAATTTCTCGTTACGACTTAGCAAAATTATTAAACGCTAGTGAGTGTAAAGATTGTATCAATCCCGACCAGCCAATGATAAACGCCTATACGACCAGCTTTCGAAGTACATTTACTAATTTGCCAGGCAAAGATTTCGATGATATTTCATACTTAGGCGGAGTATTCAATGGTCAAAAATATTATTATTGTGTAGCATATGTAGGAGACAATAATTATATGGCTGGATACCCAGCAAGTACCAGTCCGATTTGTGCGGGCAAATTTTGTGGAGCACAAAATACGACCAAGGCTGAGTTTATCCAAGTGATTATAAACTTATTAGCGAAATATATTTATCCAAATCTCCAGATTGACCGAAAGCAAGCACAACAGCGAGCCAGTAAACTCAAAGCAGGGAGCTACGAAGCCAAGACACTCAATACAGACGATCTCGCAATTATCAAGTCAGGAAGTGTATCATGTAAAGAAACTAATTGTTATCTCACTCAAGCAAAAGAAGTAAAAACATATTTAAAATATTGTATGTTCAATCTCAGTATATGTGGAATGGAAGCAGTTGGTAAGATCAAGCAATGATCTTGGCCCGTTGCAGAATTAAATCTCCTACAGAGTCAAAGCATCATTACCGTAAATGCAAGTGAACGACAAGATATTGCTAGTCTCGTAGATGGGAAAACCGCTATCGATATCCTCAGCAAAGTAAATGGGAAGATCGAATGTGCATTCAATAATGACTACGATTGTGATGGGATAAAAAATCCAGAAGACAATTGTCCTAATGCATACAATCCAAGTCAGACAGATACGAATAACAACAATATATGAGATGTCTGTGATACAGATATCGATGGCGATGGGATAAATAATCCTGTAGGTATCGTAGACGAACAGGGAAGAGTAAACATTAGAGTACGGACAGCAAGTATGGATAATTGCATCTTTGTAGCCAATCCCAACCAACAAGATAGTAATGATAACCATCTGTGAGACGCTTGTGATCCTGCGAATACTACCAATACTATAGATGGCACGACAGAAGCATTAGGACTCTATATCACGACAGATAAGATTACGGGTAGTGCACCAATCGGAGTCACCTTCGATGCAGTGAGCAAAGGTAACGTCAGGACAATCTCTCGAGATTTTGGTGATGGGACAAGTGGCCAATGACAACAAGTACATCATACATTTACGCTTCCGGGCATATATCGTGTCCAAGCAATCGCCCATGGAGTGAATGATGCTGTGAGTGCTCAGCTCATTCTCAAAATATGAGGCATGACAGATGTCCAATCAGCAATGCAGAGTAAAGCAAACGCAATAGGAGATCACGGCACTGCTGAATTTACGCTAAGCACGTCTACTATGGGCACAGTAGATGAGATTCAACGAATTGTGGATGGGACAGAAAAGAGTACAAAAAAAGCGACACAATCATTAAGCAAAATAGTAAGCACCATAGGGACACATACAGTACTTGCTAAGGGATATAGCAATCAAGCACTTATGGGAGTGAGTATGTTTGCCATCGGTATAGATGCTCCATGAGCAATGCTCAAATCTAATATGCTCAATCCGTCAATCAACGAGCAAGTACATTTTCAGACACAGACATTTGATATTCAGTCAGAAGATATTTCGTATGTTACTCGAGATTTTGGCGATGGGACAACCACACAGAACCAATCACTATTAGCAAATCACACGTATACGCAAGCAGGCAAGAAAGCAGTAGTTCAGACCATAGCACTCATTGATGGGAAGCATATAACCAATATTATTACACTCTATGTACAGGACAAAAGTTTACTACGTTCGTTTGCTATCGTCCTCACACCAGACAAACTTATTGCTACACTCGGAGAAAAAATACAATTCTTTAGTAATAGAGTCGGTGATAGTTGGGAAGCACCAAATGCATACGCCATCAAATTAGATCAGAAAAGTACACAGAAATTTGCGGGAGACACAAAATTACCTCTGACCACCATGCACAGTTACTTTCAAAACGGAAGGTATCAACCGGAAATCGACGTATTTCTCAACCAATGTAGTTATCTCAAAGCACAGGCCACGATAAGCATTCATGGCACGGATATGTGCCTACAGGCCAAAATTGATGGGACTCTAAATAAGCTCTATACATGTGACAGGGACAGGGATAATGTCCCCGATATATGCGACGACGATATCGATGGAGACGGAATAAAAAATCTTATTGGGATTATATCCTATGAAAACAAAGATTGTTCCATCACGCCAAACAATAATACCAATAGCAACATCAATCAAGACATTCTCCAAGAACACTTCCAATGAATTTGTTCTCTTGATAACGCTCCATTTACAGCGAATGCCGATCAATGAGATCTCAATGGGGATGCTATCGGAGATCAAGGATGAACCTGATTTACCAAAGCAGAAACCCTCAAAGATAGTGACGGTGATGGCACGCCTGACATACAAGATCTATGTGCTACAATAAGTAGTATGTGAAGTAACAACGGCTGTCCTGCTATTGATGCATGCACCACCATAAATGAACAACCGATACTACCCGATGGACAACCAGCTATCTTAGCCACCTCATGTAATCAATGTCCTTGCCAATATACAGACTTCACTTCAAGCCTTACCAATGGAGACAAGATCCAAGCCATCTTACGAGATACCAAGAAAACAATCCTGTATAATTATTCTCTCCCATGGATTATTAATTTCTAAACAGAGAATGAAAATAAGGCCAAACATATCCAACTACCTCGAAATGCATTTGGCAAAAACTATAAATAAAAAAATAATTTAGTATAGCCACGACAAGGCAGCCAAGACGTTGCCGGGAAGGCAGTAATGATTGCCACAGGGCAACAATGATTTTATTTTATTCTGAAAAACATTATCTGCCGTGAGGCAGGGCTGGAAGACAGACGACGACTAAGCAAACCACCGGCCGAGCAACATGGCGGACTGCGAGGCCTAGACTTTTTTGATTACTTTTTGGGGCAATGCCAAAAAGTAATACCCCGTAGGGCCATTACAATCAGCAACCATATAGAGTAAAAAGAAGCGACTCTTCCTGGTAGGTGACCATGTTATAAAATTCAAAAAGACAAGTTTAAAAAAACAATCCTGTATCACATTCACGGATTGTTTATTTTTTTTAAATGAGATTGGAAACTCATCAATCTTACTATGCTGCCATTTTCATTTCTTCTTCTTGAGTCTGGATAGCTTCAACTGGGCAACCTCCTTTAGCTAGCTCATATGTTGCTAATTCTTCCTCGGTTTCTGGTTGTTTGATAACTTCAGCTTTCCCATCCTCACCAAACTTAAATAGCTTCTCAGCGACAGATACACAAGCACCACATCCGATACACAAACTTTTGTCGACAAATTTCATCACCACATAAGATAATAATATAAAATACTTTTTACATCTAAGGTATTACTCTTCCTCATCATTATGATAGAGAGATTGCTGATGATGAGCTACATGCTCTTGATGATGCTCATGATGTTCAGGTTCTTTTTCTTCCTTATCTCCATCTTCAAACAATCACTTAATCGCTTGTTTATTATGTACCTCTCTAATAGCTTCCTCATCTACAACATTTACAATCCTTGTCTTAGAAGTATTTTCTTTTGCATGTTTGATAATAGAGAGCAAGGTAAGTATAAGTCAAAGAAGAAGGAATACTTGGATAAAATAATATGATCAGGTAACCTTAATGGTTTGGGTAGAGGTGCCCACTACACTGATAGTATCTCACATACCAAACATAGCAGTAGCTATCACTCGGAGAAATCCAAAGTTAACCAATGAATCATTTTCTTTGAATCCAAAATATCCTATCACGAAATTTTTAAATTTAAAACTCATATTCCATGCAACCAAAACTCATAAAGAAACTAACACAATAATAAGAGTTTTGAATAGGTGAAGATTAAACAATCGTATAGAATGGGATGCAGAATTAACTGGTGCTATTTTGATCAATGGTAATACAATCACGAAAAAGATAAGTGCGAAAAGATAGAGCACAAAGACTTTCTGGTGTTTAGTAAATCTTTCAAATCTATGCCATATCCTCATAAAGCTTTCAGAGAGATGTCTTTTTTTCATGAGTGAAACGTAATGAGAAATAAAATAGCACTACTATATGTAGTTATTTATACTGACTTTGCAACTAAAGTTGATATCCTGCCGTCGCAGGTTGTTGAACTTCTGGTGTAGTATCATAATACATATCTCCACGATACTGATTATCAGTCTGACTTTTCTTTACTACATCACCTACCTTAAAGAGCACTTTAAGGACATCACCCGCTTTATTGAAGATTACTTTGGGAGTATATACCTCAGCATTAGGCACATTCATCCATTTCAATACAGAAGGCACTAGAAATAATAAAATGATGGTTAGAATGATCCCAATAATCATAAACCTAATACTACTCCGTCATTTCTTCTTATTATCTTCTTTTGCTCCAGAGAAGATGAAGAAAAATATTGCACGTACAAAAGTATAGATACATCAGATGACGACCCCCAATATGACACAAGCCAAGACGGTAATAATAACACTCTGAAAACTAGAATCAGTATAAGAAACCATAGACATCCCCATTTTATAATAGATGCTAAAATAATGCCGAGCACTAAGCATATAATAGAACACAACAGGTCTCACTACTCACTACTATTTTTTCTCTTCTTTCTTAGTTTTACCGTTTCTTTCTCTATGAATAATATACTTTTGGAAAACCTCATCTTTTGTCTGCTGATAGAGAAGTTTAGCAACTCTTTCTGAAGGCTTAGCTCATTTAGCAATCCAAGCTTTAGCGACAGCCACATCTACATTAAGTAAATGTTTGGAAGGATCATATCGACCCAATACCTCTTTATATCATGCCTTGACTGGTTTAGTGTGCTCCGTAAGAACGACTCTATAAAAAGCCAAATTTTCTCTTCCATGTCTGGATAATCTGATAGTTAACATGTAATCAAATATTAATAATTAAAAAATTATTTTAACTTTTCTCTAGATGTGTGTACTGTTCTTTTTTTATCTTTTTTACAGTACTTTTTCAACTCCAATTTACCTGTCGTAGCCTTGTTAAGGTTAGTATGATAGCCTGTCATACCACATTCTTTACATTGCATAGCCACAGTAATTCTTCATGTTTTTTTCTTTGCTGCCATGGGAACATAGATAATAAATAAAATATATAATAACGAATGACCACAATAATAATTTAGCACCGGGCAGACTCGAACCGCCGACCTTCCCGACCTTGTCGGGACGCTCTAACCAGCTGAGATGAATTGATTAATCATCTTTCTACTCTTCCATTTCTTTAGTTGTAATTCATTTTTATGTGCCTCTTGAATAGTGTCAAATAGTTTAGAAAAGATCAAGACCAATGGTCTATTATTCCTAGTGGAATCAACATTCCCTCTTTGATGCTCACGAAACCTTCTTTCCAAACAAGTAGTACTTCCGATATAATACTTTCCATTCTTCATTTGAAGAATATACACATATCCAAACATAGCACAAATGATTATAAATTGGCTCCAAGGAGACTCGAACTCCTGACCTTCCCGACCATGTCGGGACGCTCTAACCAGCTGAGATGAATTGATTAATCATCTTTCTACTCTTCCATTTCTTTAGTTGTAATTCATTTTTATGTGCCTCTTGAATAGTGTCAAATAGTTTAGAAAAGATCAAGACCAATGGTCTATTATTCCTAGTGGAATCAACATTCCCTCTTTGATGCTCACGAAACCTTCTTTCCAAACAAGTAGTACTTCCGATATAATACTTTCCATTCTTCATTTGAAGAATATACACATATCCAAACATAGCACAAATGATTATAAATTGGCTCCAAGGAGACTCGAACTCCTGACCTCGTCCTTATGAGAGACGCGCTCTAACCAGCTGAGCTACAGAGCCATATTTTGAATATTTAGTCTACACTCGAACCGCCTGACCTTCCCGACCTGTCGGGACGCTCTAACCAGCTGAGCTACAGAGCCATATTTTGAATATTTAGTCTACACTCGA